>DIVQ01000116.1 GCA_002423325.1 Anaerolineales bacterium UBA6128
ACGGGCGTCCCGTGGAGACTGGTGCGCGACCTGGTGCGGGCGATGCCGAGTCTGCGCTCGCTTGACTATACACGCGACCGGGGGCTGGTTGTCTACGCGACGCCGGCCGAATGGCCGGTCTACCTGGGTCATGAGGGTGACGGCTCGGAAAAGGTGGCCATCCTGCTGGCGCTGACGCAGCAGCTGGAAGCCTACGGAGAGGTGGCGTACATCGACCTGCGCAACGAGCGGAGGCCGGTCTATCAGCGACAGTAGCGTCGGTGCACTCCGGTCACGGGGGGCAGGGGGGAGTGATTCGTTGGACCGCACAATAGCAGCCATTGATATCGGAACGAGCAAGATCTGTACTCTGGTGGGCGAGGTTGGGGATGCCGGCGTCCTGAGGGTCACTGGCGTGGGGGTAGTGCGCGCGCGGGGCCTGCGCAAGGGCGTGGTGACCGACGTGGGGGAGGCGGCGCAGGCAATTGGCGAGTCTGTCCGCAAGGCCGAGCGCGTATCCGGCTGCACCATCTCAAGGGCGATCGTCGGGATGGGCGGAACGCACATCGCCTCGCTCAACAGCATGGGCATGGTCGCAATCGGCAAGGGCGACCGCCCGATCGATCGCGAAGACACCGATCGTGCGATCGAGGCAGCCAAGGCGGTCCCGCTGGATCACAATCGTAGCATCCTGCACCCCATTCCGCGCTCATTCATCGTTGATGGCCAGGACGGTATCACGAATCCGATCGGGCTGATGGGCTTTCGGCTTGAGGTCCAGGCGCACCTGATCATCGCCGCGACCTCGGCCATGCAGAATATTCAGCACTGTGTCGAGATGAACGACATTGGTGTGGTAGAGCTGGTCATCCAGCCGCTTGCATCGGCCGAAGCGGTGCTGACGGCGGAGGAGAAGGAAGCGGGCGTCGCGTTGGTGGATATCGGCGGCGGCACCACAGACATGGCGGTCTTTGTGCGTGGCAGCATCTGGCAGACGCTGTCTCTTGGGCTGGGAGGCCACCAGATCACTAATGACATCGCTGTGGCGCTGCACACACCCTTTAACACGGCTGAGGATGTCAAAGTTCGTTACGCGCACGCGCTGTACGACACGATCGACCAGACTGAAAAGATCGAAGTGACGACCTTTGGCGATAACAGCGTGACGAGCGTTGGACGCCGCGAGATGTGTGCGATCGCGGCCGCGCGCGCGGAAGAGATCCTCGATGCGGTTGGTCGCGAGATCAAACGTTCGGCGCTGGATGGCCTGTTGCCCGCTGGGATCGTGCTCACCGGTGGCACGGCGGATATGCCGGGTCTGCGTGAGCTGGCGGTACGGCAGCTCCAAGTGCCGGTGCGGGTGGGCGTGCCGCGCAAATTGCAGGGATTGGTTGAGAGCATCAGCAGTCCGGCCTACGCCACTGCGGTGGGATTGCTGATGTGGGGCGCGAACAAGCAGACGGTGGCGACCGAGATCATCCAGCAGGAAGGAAAGCCGAAGCAGCTCTATCGACGTCTGCTGGATCTGCTCAAGCTGTTCCTGCCAAGAGGCTGAGGCGGGACGAGAGACTGTCAAAGTGTCAATCGGGGCAACAATCGGGAGGAGGAGATCATGGAGGACGCGAGGGACTTGGGCAGCGGTGCGCAGATCAAAGTGGTGGGCATCGGCGGCGGTGGCTGTAACGCGCTCGACCGGATGATCGCCGCTGACGTGCGCGGTGTCGAGTTTGTTGCCCTGAACACAGATCGCCAGGCACTGAGCCTCTCCAAGGCGCCGGTGCGCATGTGCATCGGGGAGAAAGTGACGCGGGGGCTGGGCACCGGCGGCGTTGCCGGCCTTGGAGAAAAGGCGGCGACAGAGTCAGTCGAAGAGATCAAGGAGCTGCTGCGCGGCGCCGACATGGTGTTTGTCACCGCCGGGATGGGCGGCGGCACGGGTACGGGCGGCGCGCCGGTAGTGGCGGAGATCGCCCACGGGTTGGGCGCGCTCACGGTGGGCGTGGTCACGCGACCCTTTGGTTTTGAGGGCGTTCGGCGCGCCAAGGCTGCTGCCGAAGGCATTCAGCGCCTGCAGGACAAAGTGGACACGCTGATTATCATCCCCAATGATCGCCTCCTTGAGGTGGTGCCCAAGGCGACCATGCGCCAGGCGTTTGCTGCGGCAGACGACCTCTTGCGCCAGGGTATCCAGGGCATCTCTGACATCCTGGACACCACGGGGCTGGTCAACGTGGACTTTAACGACGTTCGCAGTATCATGGGCAACGGTGGCGCGGCACTCATGTCCATCGGCGTGGGGCGAGGGCAGGGCCGGGCAGTGCAGGCTGTCACGCAGGCGGTCAACAGCCGTCTGCTCGACATCAGCATCGATGGCGCCAAGGGCCTGCTGTTCAACGTCAAGGGCGGCCAGGACATGACCCTCTACGAGGTAACCGATGCCGCTGAGGTCATGCGTCAAAAGATCGATCCGGATGCCAACATTATCTTTGGCGCCACGATTGACGAGTCGTTGGGCGACGAGATCCAGATCACGATCGTGGCCACCGGGTTTGAGGGCAAATCGGCGCGTGCTGATCTCGAGCCCGTCGTCACCGTGACCCGGACTGCGCGGCCGGCCAAGACGCTCGAGTTCCCGGTCCGCGAGTTCGACAGAGACGACATCGAGCTTCCCGCATTCATGCGCGATCGACGCTAAGGCGCGCAGCAAGGCAGGTGAGCGATGAAATGCCCATTCTGCGGGCATACCGAGTCGCGTGTCGTAGATACACGCGAAGTGGGCGACAACATTCGACGACGCCGCGAGTGTGAGGAGTGCCATCAACGCTATACGACCTATGAGCAGGTAGCCAAATCTAACCTGTTCGTGGTCAAGCGCGACGGTCGACGCGAGGCCTTTGATCGTCAGAAGCTGTTCGACGGCATCTGGCGCGCCTGCGCCAAGCGTCCGATCGCGAGTGAAGAGGTCGAGCAGTTGGTGGGTGAGATAGAGTCGTCGTTGTATGGCCTGGGTCAGCCCGAGGTGCCCAGCAGCGTGATTGGCGGAATGGTGATGGACCGGCTCAAGACGCTTGATCCGGTCGCCTATGTGCGGTTCGCGTCGGTGTACCGCTCCTTTGCGGACCTCGAGACGCTCAAGCGCGAAGTGGACGCCATGCTCGAGCGTGGCAAAACGGCCGGCAAGACGCGTTAGCTGGAGCAAACTCAACCGTCGAACGCGAGCGTGCAGACGGCGATGGCGGCTCTGGTGTCGATGTTTCGGCAGCAGAGCCGCTTTGCTTGCCACTCACGCGCAGAGCCTCGCACGGCACGAAACCCCCTTTTTGACGGGTCCGGAGGGATGTGCTATAGTCCCCCGCCGTTGCCGAGAGCAGTTCTGCCTTACAAACGCGAACGATGTGCAGAGAGGGATCGCCGCGCAGACGGAGCGCAGGAGCGCGCAGTAAGCGCGAAACAGCTCTGATGCCTGATTTGACACGCCTATTGAGGCATGCTAGAATCCCTCCTCGCTGCGCTGAGTGGATGGAAGACAATACAGCACAGGCATCCAGTGCAGACAGTATTAACAAACTGCTTTGAGCGATCCGGACGGAGCGCGCTTGAGTTCGAGAGGGCCTTGCGAGTACAAAAGCTCGATTTGACAGGCCTGGGCGATGCTGGTATAGTTGATCTTTGCGCGTGAGTAACGGAAAGCGCACAGCACCTTAACAACTGAAGAGT
>DIVQ01000087.1 GCA_002423325.1 Anaerolineales bacterium UBA6128
TGTTCTTTTCGCCGCTCTACCCGCTGGTGACCCCGGCGTTTGTGCACTGGCAGTACAACCTGCCCAATGTGCCGCCGGCCGACATCTACACGCCTGAGGAGCGCATCCGCCTGTCGGACCCCAACCTGCTGTTCCTGCGCGGCAAGGTGACGCGCGATGAACTCGCCGCGCTGCGCACCGACGCCGGCGAGATCGCCATGCGCGCCGAGGAAGTGCAGCACATGGCCGACGTCAGGGCGGTCATGGGCGGCATGTACGTGGCGCACGGCATCGCGTTGGCGCTGGCGCTGCTGTGTGCCGGGCTTTTATGGCTGGCGCGGAGCGGCGGGCAGGTGCGGCGCGGGCTGCGCCAGGGGGTCGCGATCGTCGGCGTGCTGGTCGGGCTGATCCTGCTCTCCTCATTTGTCAACTTTGACACCTTTTTCACAGCCTTTCACAGCCTGTTCTTCGAGGCCGGCACCTGGACCTTTTACGCTCAGGACACGCTGATCCAGCTCTATCCGCTGCCCTTTTGGATGAACGCCGTGATCGCCTATGGCACGCTGGTGCTGGCGGGCGTTGCCGTGGTCTATGCGCTGTCGTTCGCCTTTCGCGACCGCGCCGGGGAGACGGAGGCGGCGTGATTGATCAGGAGCAGGCCCGCGCGCTGTACGGTCAGGGCGACTCGGCGCACGATTTCGAGCATGTGCTGCGCGTGTGGCGTATGGCGCTGCGCATCGCGCGCGAGGAGGGCGCCGACTTGGAGATCGTGAGCGCCGCGGCGCTGCTGCACGACATCGGCCGGGCCGAGGAGCAGGCCACCGGCCGCTGCCACGCCGAGATCGGGGCAGAACGGGCGCGGCAGATCCTGGCCGGGCAAGCAGCGGCGCGCGTGGAGGCGGTGGCCGAGGCCATCGCCCAGCATCGTTTTCGCGGGGCGGCAGGGCCGCACGGCCTGGAGGCGCGCGTGTTGTACGACGCCGACAAGCTCGACGCCATCGGCGCTATCGGCGTGGCGCGCGCTTATGCTGTGGCGGGCGCGACGGGCCAGCGCCTGTGGGCCGCGGTGGATGAGGCCTACGCCGAGCGCGATCCCGAGGCGGGCCGCGCGGACTTGGGCGACGACGCGCACACGCCGGTGCACGAGTTCCGCTTCAAGCTGGACCGCCTGGCCGCGCGCATGACCACGGCAACCGGCCGTCGCCTGGCGGAGGGGCGGCAGCGGACAATGCGGGCGTTCTTTGAGCGGCTGGAGCGCGAAGTGGCGGGGGAGGAGTAGGCGCGGCACGCTATGCCGGCGTTAGCAGGGGTCGCGGGCGCCGGTTGCGGTCCGGCACCCAGCCCTGGCCCCCCGCCTTCGCGGGGGTGACGGTGGGAGGTCTGCCGGTCTCGTCATTCCCGCGCAAGCGGGAATCCAGATACGACGTGCTCGTACACCGACCGCTGCACGCAAGCGGGTGATGGAGGCTGCTATGGAGACAGAACTCGCCAGGCTCGCGCGGCTTCTGGCTCAGCGCAACGCCATTGACGCTGAGATTGCCAGACTAATCGACCGGCCGGCCACGCGCGGCCACATCGGTGAGTACATCGCCTCACGCATCTTTGACATCGAGTTGATGGATTGGGCGACCAGCAGGGCGTTCGATGGGCACTTTCGTAGCGGGCCACTAGCGGGCAAGTCAGTGGACGTCAAGTTCTACGGCAAGCAAGAGGCCTTGCTCGACATCCACGAGGACGAACAACCCGACTTCTTTCTTGTCCTCACTGGCAACACCGCCCCGGCAACGTCCTCCCGCGGCAAGACGCGGCCGCTGGTCATCAGCCATGTGTACCTCTTCAGAGGAGCCGAGATAGCAGCAGACATCCGCCGCCGAGGGGTCAGGTTCGGCGTTGCCACCAGTGTGCCAAAGGCGCTGTGGGACTGTGCCGAGGTATTCCCTGAACCGCGAAGCAGCAGCCTGCCTCTGACGCCTGAGCAGAATAGTCTGCTCCACTTGTTCGCAGGCTCTCGCGCGTAGCCACGCCGGTTGGCCCTGGCCTTCGGTCTTCCGCGGCGCCGCGCCGCCTCGAGCACGGCACAGTAGCGTTTGGCTCGCAGTGTGCTAAGGAGTATCAAGATGGACGCGCAAGTGCGGTTTCCTTGCCAACTCGTGCACCCGGGGCTGTTGCCGCTCTTCCGGCGCGACCCGCAAGTTGCCCGTGACCGCCACGCTTTCCGCTGACACGCTCGCATTCGTCTCGTCGCCCGATGGCAAACCGCACACTCTGGCGACCGAGCGTCTGCAGGAGATCCGCGAGGTGCTGGCCGAGGATGTGCCGGGCGCGGCTGCCGCCACCAGCGGGCCTGACGGTGGTCGAGCAGGAGGTCTGACAGGAGCGGCCGACGGATGTCGGTCGCGCGCTAACCTTCGGTCCGGCGCGCCAATTCCTGCGCCGCCAGGTCAGCGAACGAGGTCTGTTCGAGGATGGCGCGTGTCGCGTCGGTGATGCGACGCCACACGTCGCGCACCACGCATGTCTCGTGGAAGGGGCAGTCCTCCACCACGTCGGCCTCGACGCAACTCACCGGCTCGATGGGGCCTTCCAGCGTGAGCACGACCTCGGCCATGCTGATGCGGTCGGCCGGGCGCGAGAGCATGTGGCCGCCCTGCGGCCCACGCCGGCTGCGGATGAGACCGGCCTTGCGCAGCGTGATCAGCAACTGGTACAGGTAGCTCTCGGGAATCAGACGCGCCGCGGCGATGTCGCTGCTCTGGATGTACCCCTGCCCCTGGCGCTGGGCGAGCTCCAGCATGGCGCGGATGCCGTATTCACCTTTGGTGGAGATCCTCATCGTCACTCCTGGGTTAATTAACAAAGCGTACTAGATCAATCAAGTTTATATATTATACGTCCCGATAGGCGTGCGTCAAATGGCAGGCGGAGTCGGATGGCCTGTTGCCAGACCGGCACACCCCTTCGGCATGCCCACACGGACCCGGAGGGTGGGTGCGGCAGGAGCGGAACCGCGGGGCAGAATGCCCCGGCTGAAGATCCGCGCCCAAGGTTGCGTCCGAATCGGCGAGGGTGCCGCGCAGCACAAGCCAACAGTTGCCAGGCTGGAGCCTGGCGCTCCATCGCTCCCGGACCGCCGGACGCCGCGCCAGTACCCTTGGCGCAACCGGTACGCCAGAGTCGTCATTCCCGCGTAAGCGGGAAACCAGAGCACTCCGCCATCTGGATGCCGCGCCAGAGTACTGGCGACGCCTGCGCGGGTATGACGTTGGCGCCCGCGTTGCCTCGGCGGCCCGGTCGTGGTACCATAGCGGCATGGAAACCGCGATCCCCCATGTCGCTGAGCCGGTGCGCGCCGACGCCGCGCGCGCCGACAAACTCGCTTTCTACCTGCTCAAGGCGCTGGGCAAGGCGAATCGGCGCTACCGCCTGCTGGCCGATGGCGACGTCATCCTGGTGGCGGTCTCGGGCGGCAAGGACAGTATGAGCCTGCTTGACCTGCTGTGGCGTCGGCAGGCCACTGCCAGCGAGCACTATACGCTGATCGCCGGACACATCCGTGCCGACGCACACTGCGGACGCGGCGTCTCGGAGGATTGGTTGCGCGCCTGGTGCGCGGCGCGCGACATCCCCCTGGTGGTGGACGAGATCGCCGTCGCGGCCGAGCGCGAGGCGGCGCGGGAAAAGGGCGAACAGGCGTGTTTCCGCTGCGCCTGGCTGCGGCGCAAGGCGTTGTTCAACATGGCCACGCGTCTGGGCTGCACCAAGCTGGCCTTTGCGCACCATGCCGATGACATCGCCGAGACGACGCTGATGAACCTCTTTTACACGGCCACCTTTCGACCGATGGAGGTCAAGCTGCCCTTCTTTGGGGGGCGTTTCATCGTCATCCGGCCGCTGGCCTATGTGGAGGAGCGTGATATCGTGACGTTTGCGCTGGCCAGCGGCTACCCGCTGGAGGGAGAGCGTTGCCCTGAGGCGGCCACGTCGCGCCGCAGCAGGGTGCGCGCCATTCTGCAGCAACTCGACAAGGAGAGCCACGGCGTCCGGCGGCGGGTGTGCGCGGCGGCCGAGCACGCCCAGGAGGACGTGCGGCGCGCCGTCAGCAAGCATTTGCCCGACGACCTGGCAAGCTAAGCGGGCCGTGATTCACCACAATGACACAAAGGCACAAAGGGGAGAGGCTCCGGAGCCCTTGGTGTCTTGGTGGCAGACGCCGTCCCGGCTGATCGACGTGAGGAGGTCACGAGATGCCCGACCAGGAGATTCGCTGTGTGCTGTTCGAGTCCGCCGGTCCGCAGAACACTGAGGCCACGCTGGCGCTGGCGCTCAACCGTGCTCGCGAGTTGGGCATTCGGCACGTGCTGGTGGCGACGACGAGCGGGGCCACGGGGGCGCGCGCGGCAGAGATCTCTGCGGGGTTGAACGTGGTGGCGGTGACGCATTCGGCCGGCTTTAGAGAGCCAAACACGCAAGAGTTGCTGCCCGAGCAGCGCGAGCGCATTCTGGCGCTCGGTGCGCAGGTGCTCACTTGCCAGCACGCCCTTGGAGGGGTGGGGCGGGCCGTACGCCGCAAGCTGGGCAGTTACCAGGTCGACGAGATTGTGGCCTTTGTGCTGCGTACCTTTGGCCAGGGGCTCAAGGTGGCCTGTGAGATCACGCTGATGGCCAGCGATGCGGGCCTGGCGCCGACCGGTGAAGAGGTCATCGCCATCGGGGGCACAGGCCGGGGCGCTGACACGGCGGCGGTGATCCGCGCGGCCAACGCCCAGGACCTGTTCGATCTGCGCGTGCTCGAGGTGCTGTGCAAGCCGCGGGGCTAGCGTCCGCGCGGCTTGCCGTTACGCGCGCGTGTCGTCGGACTCCCAGGATGTCGCGACCGGCGGCGCCGGCAGTTGCCCCTCGCCCCGCAGGTACATGGCCGTCTCGCGCGTGTTGCGTTCGATCGAGATGGCTACCTGAATGGCCTCAGAGATGGCCATCACCCACAGGAACAGCAACAGCGCGCCGATGAGCACGCCGACTGCGCCCAGGATGGCGGGCACCCAGCCCCCGATCTGATTCACAAAGGGCACCTCGGCGAACAGCGCACTGACGCCGCGTCTCGCCTGCAGGGCGCCCAGCGCGCCCACCGCGATGGTGGTCAGGATGCCCGCTGCCAGCACGAGCCAGGCGATCACCTTGAAGAGGCCTGCCATCGTCCCCAGCGCACGGTACTTTTTCTGCATGCGTGTGCTCCTTCCGTCTGCATCGACGGCTTGCGGTTGTGCAGCGTGTGTAGAACGCAGCGGCCCCTCGCCGCTGCCTTAAGCGACTAGTCCTCCAGGGTGTGTGTCTTGCGCCACTCGGCGAAATCCGCCTCGATGGGTTCGGTCCACTTCGTATCCATCTCGCTGGACGTGTAGCGCCCCTCGCGCAGGCGTTGCAGGCCGAACGTGTCGCGCAGGGCGGTGTCCTCGGCCTTTTGGGCCACTTCCTCGGCCAGGTGCGGCGGAATGAACAGCACGCCCGACGCGGTGCCCAGCACCACGTCGCCGGGCATGCAGATGGCGCGCCCGATGCGGCAGGGCGCGTTCAGGCCCACCAGCGTCACGTCGTTGATGCCGGTGGGGTCGTTGCCCTTGCAAAGGGTGTCGAGGTTGGCGATGCCCATGATCTGCTGCATGTCGCGGATGCCGCCAAAGATGACCTGGCCGCGCTTGGTGCGCGTCGCAATGGCCGTGGAGAGGTTGCCTCCCGAAAAGGTGCCCTCGTAGACCTTGCCGAACAGATCGATCACGATCACGTCATCCTCGACGAGGGTCTCGATGACCCAGGAGTTCATCGCGCCGATGCGGCCCTCTTGCTGGTGGCCATAGTCCATCAGCGTGTCGTGCAGGTCGGGGCGGTGCGGCACAAAGACGCCTGTTACGGCGCGGCCCACCAGCGTGTGCTCGGGGTGCAGGTTCAGCCAGTCTCCCTCGAACTGGTATTTGTAGCCTTTCTCGATCAGCACGCCCCAAGCCTCTTCGGTCGTGGCGGTCTTGATGCGCTTGAGCACGTTGTCGGGCACGCGCGGCCGGCCGTTGGGAAAGCGCTCGCCCTTCCAGAGTGGAGTCAGTTGGATGATATCGTCGGGGCAGTCGAAACGCACGATGCTGGTCCTCCTTGGGATAATGCTGTGGTACGCTAAGGGTGCGTGGCTACCGGCGATGCTAGCGTGTCTCGGTCACCTTGTTCAGGCCGCGCGGATGCTCGGCGTCCAGCCCGCGGGCCAGCGCCAGGCGATAGCCCAGCAACTGGCCGGGCACTATGGCGGTGATAGGCGACAACCACTCCTCCAACGGCACTGGCAGCTCGAAGGGCCGCTGGGCGCAGCTCAGGATGGCGGGCTGGTCGGAAATGATGGACAGGTCGGCCCCGCGCGCGGCCAGGTCGTGCGCCAAGTCCGCCAGGCCGGCGTATGGCGCGCCCGCGGGCGCCACCAGCAGCACGGGGTAACCCTGCTGCACCACGGCGATGGGGCCATGCAGGAAATCGGCCGACGAGTAGCCCATCGTGCTGGTGTAGGTCAGCTCTTTGAGCTTGAGGGCGATTTCGAGTGCGCTGGCATAGTTATACCCGCGCCCTACCATGGCCATGTGCTGCACGTGGCAGTAGCGTTCGGCGGTCTGTGCGGCGGCCTCGTCCAGGCCCAATGTGGCGGCGACGGCCTCGGGCACGCGTTCCAGTTGCGCGCGCATGTTCTCGTCGCCCGCCAGCGCCGCCGAGAGCAGCGCCACGGCCATCAACTGGGCCGTATAGGTCTTGGTGGCGGCAACGGCGCGTTCCTCGCCGGCGCGGCAGTCGATGACAAAATCGGCAGTCTGCGCCAGGGGTGAAGCGGTGGCGTTGGTGATGGCGAGCGTGGGCATGCCCTGCTGGCGCGCATCCTGCAACACCGAGACGATGTCGGGGGACTTGCCCGACTGTGAGATGCCCACCACGAGCGTATCGCGCAGTTGCGGCGGGCGTTCGTACAGCGTGTAGAGCGAGGGCGCAGCCATGGCGACGGGCAGGCGGTTGACGCTGCCCCACAGGTAACGGGCGTAGGCGCCGGCATGCCCGGAGGTGCCGCGCGCTGCGACAAGCACCATGCGCACATCAAGGCGGCGGATCTGCTCGGCGATCGCCGCGATGTTGCCCGCTTCCTCCGTCAGGAGACGGCGCAGGACGTCTGGCTGTTGGCTGATCTCGTCGTGCAGTAGGCTCATGTGGATGTCTCCGCGCGACTCGTACGCGCTGTGCAATGGTCGCCGCAATGCTGGC
>DIVQ01000171.1 GCA_002423325.1 Anaerolineales bacterium UBA6128
GCTCTATCCTCTGAGCTACTGGGGCTGCCGTCACGAGAGTATACCACCTTGATTGAGGGGTGACAAGAAACGGTGAACACACTGGAGCGCCGGCAGCCTGCCCGGCAGCGTCCTGCGATGGTGCGCGGACTGACTGAGCGCGCGTGCGTGCGCCGCCTGCTCAGCCCCCGCGCGCTGCGCGCGGCGCTCCGGGCCGCCTTTCTCCTGCTGGTGCTCTACAGCCTCAATCGCCTGCCCGAACGCCTGGTGCTGCTGGGCGAGCCGCAGACGGTCACGACGCTCAACCAAAAGATCGGCGTGCACACGCGCCTCACCGACGAGGTCGAGCCCTGGAAGATCCAGCGCAGCCTGCAGATGGTGCGCCAGATGGGCAGCCCCTGGGTGGTCGAGTATTTTCCCTGGGCCTACTATGAGCCCAGCAAGGGACGCTACGACTGGGGCCACGCTGACCTGGTGGTGGACCACGCCATCAACCAGGGGCTGATGGTGATCGCGCGCGTCGACTTTGTGCCCCAGTGGGCGCGGCCCGAGGAGACGACCTTCCGCTACTTGGACGCCGAGCACTATGCCGACTATGCTGACTTCATACACGCCTTTGTGGAGCACTTTCGCGGGCGCATCGGCCATCTGATCGTCTGGAATGAGCCCAACCTGAGCTTTGAGTGGGGTTACCGGCCGGTGGACCCCGCGGGCTATGTCGAGCTGCTGCGCCAGGCATACGCGCGCGCCAAAGAGGCCAACCCCGAGATCGAGGTGCTGGCCGCCGGCCTCGCGCCCACGCTCGCGCCCGAGGGCAGCGAGTGGGGCATGGACGATCTGCTCTTTTTGCAGCGCATGTACGACGCCGGCGCTGCCGATTGCTTCGACGCGCTGGCCATCCACGCTTACGGCATGACCACGCCGCCCGACGACCCCGCCGACGCGCAGCAGATCAACTATGCCCGCGCCGAACTGCTGCGTGCGGTGATGGTGCGCAACGGCGACGCCCACAAGCCCGGCTACATCACCGAGGGCGGCTGGAACGACCACCCGCGCTACACGCGCGCGGTGCGCCCGTATCAGCGCATCCAGTACACGGTGCGCGCCTACGAAAAGGCGCTGCAGGAGTGGGACTGGTGCCAGGCGGTCTGCCTGTGGGCCTTTCGCTATCCCTGGGCGCAACAGAACTATCAGGACTATTACACCTTTGTGACCACCGAGTTCATCGCCAAGCCCGTCTACATCGAGGTGTCGCACTATGCGCATGGCGAACCATACGAATATCTGGAGCCGTGATTCGGACCGCCGCATGCCGTTGCAGCACGAAGGCATCACGGCCAGGATGCCGGTTTGGCAATCGGCGCCCCCGGGCAGTCTGCCCCCCGAGGTGTGCAAGTGAGCCCTCTGTTTGCTGAGCGCCTGCGCCATGCCCCGCGCTGGCTGATCGCCCTCGCGACGCTCGCCCTGCTGGGTCTGTTCGCCTGGTTGGTCTGGCGCGCGTTCGGCGGCGACCTGCGCCGCGACGACACCTGGGCGCGCATTCAGCGCGAGGGCCTGCTGCGCGTGGGCACCGAGGCCTCCTATCCCCCCTTTGAGTTCCTTGACGAGCAGGGCCAGTTCGCCGGCTACGATGTCGACCTGGCACGTGAACTCGGCGCGCGCTGGGGCGTGGAGGTGCAGTTTGTCAACGTGCACTTTGACGGCCTGTACGACGCGCTGCTGACCGGCAAGTGCGACCTGATCATCTCGGCGCTGCCCTACGACCGCACGCGCACGCGCGATGTGGGCTACTCGCAGACCTACTTTGACGCCGGGCAGGCCCTGGTGACCGCGGCAGACAACACTGCCATCCAGGGCGTGGAGGACCTCGACGCCGCACGCCTGGCCGTCGAACTGGGCGCCGAGGGCCACCAGTTGGCGCGCCAGTACGCCCGCGACAAGGGTCTCGTCGTCGAGGTCGTGCCGATGCGCGAGACCCTGGACCTGTTCGAGGCGCTGCGCAACGGTGAGGTCGATGCACTGATCGCCGACAAGGTCACCGCGCTGCAGTACCAGGGCCTCGGCTATCCCATCCGCCTGGCCGGCCCGCAGCTCACCAACGCCCCGTACGTCATCGCCACGCCCCACGACGCACCGGTCACGCTGGCGCGTGTCGACGAGGCCCTGGCGGAGTGGCGCGCCAGCGGCTGGCTGGAGGGCTTGACGCAGCGCTGGTTTGGCGGACAATAGCCGCCATACGATCACGGATGACACGAGGAACCTTTATCACGAATAGCACGAATCGGACGAATGACACGAATCCGGACCCAATCCCGCATGTTTCGTGCCATTCGTACCATTCGTGGCATTTGTGATAGGGAGTCTATAGACCAGCAACAGGAGAAACCAGCAATGAAGATCACGGGCATTCGGACGGGCGAGGTGTACGGCCACGGCTATTCGTGCTATGTGCGCGTCTACACCGACCTGGGCATCGTGGGCACCGGCGAGTGCATCCACGGCGGCGACGGCATCCAGGNNCACCATCGCGGGCCTGGCGCCCTATCTGCTGGGCGAGGACCCGATGAACGTCGACCGCCTGTTCGAAAAGCTGCGCCGCCAGCGCCTGTTCGACGGCGCCCAGGCCGGGAACTATGTCACCGCCATGACCGGCGTCGAGATGGCGCTGTGGGACCTCGTCGGCCGCGCCACCGGGCTGCCCGTCTACGCCCTGCTGGGCGGCAAGTTCCGCGACAGGATCCGCATCTATGCCGACTGCCACGCCGGCGGCGACGATTCGCCGCAGGCCAACGCCGACCGCGCCANNCCGCACAAGTACGACGCCTATAACCACACCATCAACAACTATGAGCTCGACCGCATGGTAGCCAAAGTGCGCGCCATCCGCGAGGCCGTGGGGCCGCACGTGGACGTGGCCGCCGACCTGCATGCGCGCTACGACACCTCCTCCGGCATCCGCGTGGCCAAGGCGCTGGAAGAGTTCCGCCTGCTGTGGCTGGAAGAGCCGGTGCCCGCCGAGAACGCCGACGCCATGCGCGAGGTCAAGCGCGCCACCACCACGCCCATCTGNNGCGGGCGAGAACGTCTACCTGCGCTGGGGGTTCAAAGAGCTGATCGAGCAGCAGGCCTGCGACGTGATCATGCCCGACCTGAACAAGTGCTGCGGGTTGAGCGAGGGAAAAAAGATCGCCAACTTGGCCGAGTTGTACTATATCGCCATGGCGCCGCATAACGTGGTGGGACCGCTGGGCACGATGGCCTCCTGCCACTGCTGCGCCACGTTCCCCAACTTTTTGGTGCTCGAGTGGCACTGGATCGAGCGGCCCTACTGGTTCACGTTGGTCAAGGCCGACCCGCCGCTGATCCAGGACGGCTATATCACGCTGTCCGACACGCCAGGCATCGGCGTAGAGTTGGTCGAGGAAGAGGCGGAAAAGTACCTGCGGCCGGGGACCAAGCTGTTTGCGTAGAGGGGTGACCCATGGATGATCTCTTCAAAGCCCTTGTCGCTGCGCCCGTAGCTAACCTCCAGATCGTCGGGGGCCTGCTCTTTATCGCCATCGCCGTGCTGGTTGCTGTTTGCTTTTTCATATTGGTTACCCCTATCCTGTGACCGCGAAATCGACGGCCTCGGCATGAACTTGCTTGAGATTGCCGTCGACCAGGTCTAGAACCCAGATTCCTTCATCTATGCGACGGAAGATGATTTGGCTTTCATCAGGTGACCACTGTGGTTCTCTGTCACTAACCTCGTTTCTAGTAATACGGTAGAGCCTGGCTTTGTCAGCGCCAAGCATCCAGAGATCGTTACGGGATCCCTCCTTTTCATAAGGATGGGTACTTGCCAAAGCGATCCAAGCGCCGTCCTGCGGGCGGAGTGCGAAAGAGGCGACGACAGTATCAGTGGTCATCCGGTCCAGGTCTCCGCTTCCCAGGTTCAGTTTCAAGAGATCGTGGAGTACTTGAGCTGTCGCCGAATCTATTTCCGCATTGATAAACAGTATACTTTCGCCATCAGGAGTCCACGCCACTCCTTCAGGCAACCACAGGTCCGGCACATCGAGGCGCACACGCTCTCCGCTCCCATTTGCATGGGCCACCCACAGCTCGGGCGAGGCGCCGGC
>DIVQ01000177.1 GCA_002423325.1 Anaerolineales bacterium UBA6128
CCCTGCTCGGCAGCGACACCCTCGGCGAGCTCTACCGCGCCCGTGACGAGGGCTCCGACTCGCTCGTCGCGCTCCGCGTGCTGGCAGTGAATCTGGCCGCAGACCCATATTATGTCGAGCGGCTACAGCGCAAAGCCGAGGCCCTCGCCCGGTTGCAGCACCCCGGCATTCTGGCGCTGCGTCGGGTGGCGCACGATGGCGCGCGCACCTTTGTCGTCAGCGACTATGTCGAGGGCACAGCGCTGCGCGAGCGCCTGCAGGCGGCCACGGGGCCCCTGCCCCCGGACGAGATTCTGGATGTAGGCGAGCAACTGTGTGCGGCGCTGCACTATGCCCACGCGCGCGGCGTGCTCTGCGCCGATCTCCACCCGGGCAACATCATCCTGACGGACGACGGCGCCGTACGGCTGGCCGACTTTGGCCTCGCCCGCACCGTGGCCGACAGCGCCCTCGCTGCGCAGGCGGCAGACGCTCCCCCGCCCGCCTACCGTTCACCCGAACAGTGCCGCGGCGACGCCCTCGATGCGCGCTCTGACCTCTACACCCTGGGCGTGGTCTTGTACGAGATGGCGACCGGCCGCCCGCCGTTCACGGGCAGTGATGCGTCTACGCCCGCGACCGCAGGCGACCAGCGAACATGCCAGGAGCAGATGCACGCTATCCCGCCCCGACCCACAAGCCTCAATCCCGCGCTGCCCGAGCCGCTGGAACGAGTGATCCTGCGCTGCCTGCTCAAGTCGCCGGATGCGCGCTACCCGGACGCCAAGATGGTGGCCGAGGCACTGCGCGCCGCCATGCCGCTGATCTCGGCGACCCGACCGGTCAGGCCGCGACCACGTAGTGCTCTCCCAACTACTGCCCGCACGCCCCCGGCGCCCCAATCTGCCGCGGCACCCTCCGAAAGCAGATCGGCCGCGCGCGCTCCACGCCGCTGGAGGCGCTGGGCCTGGACGCTGCCCGCGTCCGTCGCTCTGGTCATGGCCGTGGTGCTGTTTGTGCGCCTGCGCAGCGCCGCCACCAGCGCTGCAACAGCCCTGCCGACCGTCACCCCCGCCGACTATGCCCTGGCAGCAGACCCCTCGGTGCTGCAATTGAGTCCTGAGCTTGCGTTGCAGCTGGTCACAGTGCCGGCAGGCAAGTTCGTGATGGGAACGGTGGGACCCAATGCGGAGGTCGATCGGAACGAATTCCCCCAGCACACAGTCTACTTGGACGAGTACCAGATCGGCCAGTACGAAGTCACTGTGGCGCAGTGGCGCACCTTCGTGCAGGCAACTGGCTACGAGGGGGCGCCGGGAGCGCTGGTAGATCCCGACGACTATCCGGTCTGCTTTGTGAACTGGGATGATGCCATGGCGTTCTGCAGTTGGGCCAGCCAGTTGACCGGTCGCAACGTCTCGCTGCCGACTGAGGCGCAGTGGGAGAAAGCCGCCCGCGGCGAGGATGGCCGCACCTACCCGTGGGGCGAGGACACGCCCACCTGCGCACTCAGCAACTACTACGCTGAGTCTGCCTGCGTGAACTACCGGGCCCCGGTCGGCAGCTGCAGTCCGGCCGGTGACGGCCCCTACGGCTGTGCGGACATCGTCGGTAATGTGTGGGAGTGGGCGCACGACTGGTACGACCCGGGATACTATGCATCGTCGCCCATGCGAAATCCCCAGGGGCCGAGCCAGGGCATGTTTCGCGTGCTGCGCGGGGGTGGCTGGGTGAGCAACCACTGGCGGATGCGCGTGGCCTTTCGCTTCAGAGGCGACGCATCTTTCCGCTGTGCCGACCTGGGGTTTCGGGTCTGTGTCACACCCGACTAGCGTTGCTGCGCCGGCACCGGTGTATGAAAAGAGGGACGACGCTCCAGCGCGCTGTCCCTCTCTCTATCCTGGGGTGGGCGAAGGGAGTCGAACCCTCGGTCTTCTGAGCCACAGTCAGACGCCTTAACCACTCGGCTACGCCCACCACGACGGCGGGAATTGTAGCACGGAAGGCTCTTTTCGGCAAACCTCGGCGAGCGCGCTCGTCAGCGCGAGCGCCTACAGCGGCTGATCCCGCACCTGCAAGTAGACGTGCACCATACGATGGATTGCCGTCGCCACGGTGCCGACTGCAAGGATCCACAGCGCCGGCACCACCAGGTTCAGCACCAGCGCCGCAATCAGAATGCCTGAGCGCTCAACGCGGGTCATCAGCCCGACCTTGCAGTCCACCTGAATGATCTCGGCGCGCGCCCGCGTGTAACTCACCAGCATCGACCCGAACACGGCTACAAACGCCAGCAGCACGGCAATGTCGTTGCCCTGTCTCAGATACCACCACGCCAGCGCGGTCAACACGGCAGAGTCAGAGACGCGGTCCAGCGTAGAGTCGAGAAACGAGCCGTACTTTGTCTTCTTCCCCTGGATGCGCGCTAACGTGCCGTCCACAAAGTCGAACGCCTCGGTCACAATCAGGAGCAGACCGCCCAGCAGGAAGCGCCCGCTGCCGATGATGGCGGCCACCCCGATGGTGAGCAGGCAACCCACGATGGTCAGCGCATTGGGGCTCAGCCCCAGCCCTCCAAAGAAGCGCGCGATTCGTTCTGCCAGCCCACCAAAGACCTTGCGCAACCAATCCGTGAACATGCTTCCATCCTTAGCGGTGTCGACATCGCGGACGCCCAATGATAGGCATGCTGGCTGGGTCTGTCAAAGGCGCCTCAGGTTGCCTGTTCGCAGTTGGGTGCGCGATCGCATGTGGCTCCGAGCCACCACCAAACTTGACGGCGCGACGATCCGGGGCTATGCTTTCCGTCGGTATCCGGGGCAACGCCACGCTGACCGACGAGTCCACCCTGACCCGCCCGACGATGCCCGGCAATCATCTGGAGTGACGCAAGGAAAGCATGTCCAACAACCCTCGTCTGGCAAGGCGCAGGTCCGAGCAGCGTGTGGGGCTGGCGCTCGCTGTGGTGGTGCTGCTGACCCTGGCGTTGCTGCCGCTCGCGCTCAGTGTCGCCACGGCACCTGCCCTCGAAACCCGCGCCATCAGGATCATGCCTCTGGGAGACTCGCTGACCGAAGGCAACTACCCCAATCAGATCCACAGCTACCGCGGGTATCTGCGCGCCAAGCTGCTGGCCAACGGCTACACCAACATCGACTTTGTGGGCGACCGGCTCAAGCAGGCCCATGGCGATGCCTCGCCACTGGACCTGAACCATGCGGGGCACGGCGGCTACACCATTGGGCCTGACACCTATCGCTTCTGCGACACCTGCGAGACCACCGGTCTGTACGAGCACATTGCCGCGTGGTTGGCGGTGTCCAACCCCGACATCATCCTGCTGCTGATCGGCATGAACGACCTGGTGGCCGCCGACAACCACCCGCCCAACTATGCGCAGACGGCGCCCGATCGGCTCGAGCAGTTGGTTGAGCGCATCCAATGCCTGCAGCCGAACGCGACGATTCTGCTATCGTCTCTGCTGGAAACGCGCGAGTCCACCGAGGGCTGGTACAAGTACGACGCCGTCAACCTGAGGGCCGCCAGCATCGGCAACGCCGACGCCCATGACAACGTGCTGTTCGTCGACCTGAACGCCATCGAGCTCGAGGACGAGGACTTTTCCGACAACGTGCACTTGGTCGAGAGCGGAGCGCGCAAAGTGGCCAATGGCTGGTACGACGCGCTGGCGCCCCTGCTGGCCCCGCTGCTCCCCACGCCCACCCCCGCGCCCACGGCGACACTGGATTGCCCTCCCGGGCAGCAGGTTGCGCTTGCTGCGGGCTGGAACCTGGTCTCGCTGCCGGCCACGCCGCCCAACACGGACCCATTGGCGGTGTTCTGCTCGATCGCGGATCGGCTCGTGTCGGCGTTCACCTACCACGAATCGCCACAGGGCAGCAACTGGCGGATCTACTCCCCTGCAATGCCGGCGTATGCGCGCACGCTGACCTGGATCGACGAAACCATGGGGATCTGGGTGCAGGTCGACGCGGCTTGCACGTGGGTCTGTCCGGGCAGCACGACGTCTGGGGTAACCATTCCGCTGCACGCGGGCTGGAATCTGGTGGGTTACCCGCTGGCGACGTCGCAGCCGGTCGCACAGGGGCTGGCGTCCATTGAGGGCCAGTACAGGCAGGTGTATGCGTGGGACCCCACCACGCCGGCAGATCCATGGCGCGTCTATGACGTGGAATCAGGGCCTGAGGCCAGCAGCCTGAAGACGCTCGATCCAGCGCACGGGTACTGGATCCTGACGACAGAGGGCTGTATGTTGACGTACTAGCCTCGCGACGCACCGGCTCCGACGCAGGGCGCCTGCACCGCGCCGTCAGTCGGCCGTTCGCGCGGCCCTGTCGGCCAGCAGCGTCGTAAGCAATCCCTTGCGCGGCGCGAAAAGGAATGCCAGGGCAAAGAACCCGGTGCATACCAGCACGATCGCCGCGCCCGAGGCCACGTTGGCATAGTACGAGATGTACAGCCCGCTCAACGCCGCCAGGACGCCGATGCCCGCACTGACCGCCATCATACTGGGCAGGCGCCGCGTCAGCAGTGAGGCCGTGGCCGCCGGCGTCACCAGCATCGCCACCATCAGCGCGAGCCCCACCGTCTGAAGCGACACAACGATCGTGGTAGCCAGCATCACCAGCAACAGATAGTGAAAGAAGCGGTCGGGAATGCGCAGCGTGGCAGCCAGCACCGGATCAAACGAGATCACCATGAACTCTTTGTAGAACGCCACGATTAGCAGCAACACCAGCGCCCCGAATCCGGCGATGACGTACAGATCGTTTGCGCCCACCCCGAGGATATCGCCGAACAAGAAATGCGTCAGATCGGTAGCATAGCTGCCCACAGTCGATATCAGCACGATGCCGAGCGCAAACATCCCTGAAAAGATCACGCCGATAGCCGTGTCTTCACGTACCTGGGCGCGACGTGAGATTCCACCGATGCCAAAAGCGGCCAGCAGGCCCGCGCCCAGCCCCCACCAGAGCAGCGGCCCGCGCGCCCCACCCCCCACCAGGTAGCCCACCGCCACGCCTGGCAGGATCGCGTGCGCCAGGGCATCGCCCATGAACGCCATCCCCCGGAGCACAACGTAGGTGCCCAACACCGCGCTCACCACGCCCACAATGACTGCCGCCAAAAAGGCGCGCCCCATAAACGCGTACGTCCAAGGGGTCACGACGAACTCAAGAATGGTCTGCATGCGCGTCCTCTCCCCCACTGCAGGAGGTATCGCTGAAGGCCAGCACGCCATTGCCGGAATCCACCAGTCGCAGTTGGTCGCCATAGGCCGCCGCGAGATGGGCGGACGACAGCACGCGCGCCGCATCGCCATAGGCGAAAACCGACTTGTTCAGCAGCAACACCCGGTCAAAGCACTCGGCGGCCTGGTTCAGATCGTGCGTGGAGAGCAGCACCGTCACGCGCAGCTCGCGCAGTTTGTCGAGGATCGCCAGGATACCCTTCTGAGCGGCGACGTCCAGACCGGTCATGGGCTCGTCCAGCAACACGACTTCTGCCTGCTGGGCCAACGCACGCGCGATAAAGACGCGCTGCTGCTGACCGCCCGACAACTCGCCGATCTGGCGCCTGGCCAGATCCGTCGCGTCCACCATCTCCAGACAGTCGCGCACCATCTCCTGGTCGCGGCGAGTCGGCCAGCGCAACAGCCCCAGCCGCCCCACGCGCCCCATCATCACCACATCCTGCACGTTGACAGGAAACGACCAGTCAACAAGGCTGCGCTGTGGCACATAAGCCACACAGATATGCTGACGCGGCGCGCTGCCGAACAGGGTCACGCCTCCCCGTTGTGGCTGGATGACACCGGCAATCACCTTGAACAACGTGCTCTTGCCCGAGCCGTTCGGGCCCACCACAGCCACCCGCTCGCCCTGCTCAACGTCCAGACTGACGCCGTCCAGCGCAGTCACGTCGCCGTAGCGCACGACGACATCCTTGACCAGGATGCTCTTCTGCCCTGCCTGGTGGCGATGAGTCGGGTGGAAACGCACCGTATGCCGCTCCTCTAGCGCAACGCGTCGACGATAGTGTTCGTGTTGTATCGCAGATAGCCGAGATAGGTCTCTGCGCCGCTGCCAGCGGGACCCAGCGAGCCGGTATACAGCATCGCAAAGGTGACATCTGTGTCCGCTGCCACCCGCTCTGCCAGAGCGGGGTTCGCGCTCGTGCTGGCAAAAACCGCTCGCACCCCCAGAGCGCGCACGCTGTCTTCGAGATCGGCCAGTTCGCTGGCCGACGGAGCGGCGCCCGTGCTGAAACCGTGTATCACAGCACCGACCTGCTTCAGCCCATAGCGATCAGCATAATAGCCGAAAACCAGGTGGTCCGTCACCAGCAGGCGACGCGCTTCCGGAATCGTGGCGATCCGCTCCGCGATCCAGGCGTCGATCTCTTCCAGCGCCGAGACATACGCGTCGGCGTTTTCGGTGTACCTATCGGCGTTGCCTGGATCCAGCGCGCGCAGCGCCCGTGCGGCATTGCGCACAAAAACGATAGCGTTGGTCGGGCTGGTCCACGTATGGGGATCAGCGCCGCCATCGTCGCCCGCGTCAGCCGCGGTGACGTCCAGATCCCGCAGTACGATGCCCTCCGAAAGCTCAACGATCGGCGTGTCCTCGGCTGCACTTTCCAGTAGCCGATCCAGAAACTCTTCCAGGCCAGCCCCGTTCGCAAAGACCACGTGCGCATCGGCGATGGCTGCCAGGTCGCGCGGACTGGGATCAAAGGCGTGCGGATCCGTGCCGACAGGCAACAGCGTCCGAACCGCTACCAAATCGCCTCCGACCTGCGTGACGATGTCCGCAACGATGCTCGTGGTCGCCACGACCGACAAGCGAGCGCCCGACGGCAGGTCGACGGGGACCAACCCGGCTTCAGGTGATGCGAGCTGCGTCGGCGCAGCGCCATTGCCGCCATCGCAACCCATCAGGCCCAGGGCCACGACAACGACCGCGACGATCAGCCGCCCGATGCCTGAGCGTGTGGACACTGGTGTACGTGCACAAGGTGCGCCGCTGCGTGCAAATATCGGCAAAGCCGCACACGCCGCCCGCCGGGGCGATCCTGGCGCGTGTATCCCCCCGCGTGAGCGCCCGGCCCTCACACCGCATCCGACGCGAAGCAACCCCCGCACTGCATCCCCCTCATCCAGTCAGCGATCAGCAATCCAGCAATGGAGTATAGTAGCGCCCGGCGCATTGTCAATGAGCCGAGCTGTTTGACAGCCTCCCCGGCAGCACTAGAATGACAATAGGTTCTCCCGGTCATTCACCCTCAGGAGGCGAACGAATCATGGCCAAATTCCGCATTGAAGCGGGCAGCGATGTTGCCCTGAAACACTATGACCCCAGCGATACCGACGGCATGAGCAAGAAGGAGGCCCGCGAGGAACTCGCCAAGCTCTCTGAAAAGCTGCGCGAGCTCCAGACGCTGCTGTACGCGAACGGCAAGCACGCCTTGCTGATCGTCCTGCAAGGGATGGATAGTAGCGGCAAAGACGGCGTGATCAAGCACCTGGCAGGCGCCTTTAACCTGCAGGGCACGCAGGTAACCAGCTTCAAAGTGCCCACCGCCGAGGAGCTCGCCCACGACTTTTTGTGGCGCATCCACAAGAACACACCCAAACGCGGCACAATCGGCATCTTTAACCGCTCGCAGTACGAAGATGTTCTCGTCGTCAGAGTGGACAATCTTGTGCCCAAGTCCGTCTGGCAGGAGCGTTACGACGCCATCAATGCCTTTGAGCAGAACCTCGCCGAGGCCGGCGTCATCATCCGCAAGTTCTTTCTGCACATCTCCAAAGATGAGCAGAAGGAGCGTCTGATCGACCGTTACAATTCGAAAGATGAGCAGTGGAAGTTCAGCGCGGACGACCTCGAGACGCGCGCCAAGTGGGATGAGTACACCAAGGCTTACGAGGTTGCGCTGAGCCGCTGCAGCACCGAGCGGGCGCCCTGGTACGTCATCCCCGCTAACAAAAAGTGGTACCGCGATTTGGTGATCTCGCGCATCCTGGTCGACGCACTCGAGTCGCTCAAGATGGAGTGGCCTCCTTTAGAGGAAGAGGCGCACGGCATCGAGATTGTCTAGACCGCGCTCAACGCGGTCCGGTCATCATATTCTGAACTGCACGGAGATCGTCCAGCGATGTTCAAAAAGCTGTTCAAGTCCCTCGGAGGCGATCCGATCCAGCGTGAGGTGTCCCGCCTCATGCCACTGGTGGACCAGATCAACGCCCTCGAGGCTGATACCCGAACGCTCAGCGATGAGGCACTGCGTGGCCTGACGCGTCAGTTCCAGCAACGGCTGCGCGAAGCCACTGCCGATGCGCGGCAACAGGTCGATGAGCTGCAAGCTCAGGTCGACCGCGAACAGGATGACGACGAGCGTCGCGCGCTCCGGCTGCAGATCGACCGCATCAAGACAGACTTGGACAAAGAGGAACGTCGCATCCTGGACGACATCCTGCCGCAGGCCTTTGCAGCCGTGCGCGAGGCCAGCATCCGCACCACCGGCATGCGGCACTTTGACGTGCAGATGGTCGGCGGCATTGTCCTGCATCAGAACCGCATCGCCGAGATGCGCACCGGTGAAGGCAAAACGCTGGTGGCCACGCTGCCGCTCTACCTCAACGGCCTCACCGGCCGCGGCGTGCATTTGGTGACCCCCAACGATTATCTCTCAAAGCTGGGCGCGCAGTGGATGGGGCCGATCTATCACCTGCTGGGCCTGAGCGTTGGCGTCATCCAGTCGATGGGTGTCGACCCGTCGATGGCCTCCTTCATCTATGACCCCGACTATCCCGCGGCCGACGATCGTTATCAGCATTTGCGCCCGTGCGCCCGCGCCGAATCGTATCAAGCCGACATTGTCTACGGCACCAACAACGAGTTCGGCTTTGACTACTTGCGCGATAACATGGTGGGGGATCTCAGCCAGTGCGTTCAACGCGAGCTGTACTATGCCATCGTCGACGAGGTTGACAACATCCTGATCGACGAGGCGCGTACGCCGTTGATCATCTCGGGTGAGGCCGAAGAGTCAACGCGCGACTATGAGCGTTTTGCGCGCATCGTGCGCGGCCTGCGTCGGGACGTCGACTATACCATCGACGAGAAAGAGCGCATCGTCGAGATCACCGAAGAGGGCATCAACAAGGTCGAGCAGGCACTCGGCATTGCAAACCTCTATGACGACGAGAACAGCGAGCTGACCCCCTATCTCGACAACGCACTCAAGGCCCACGCGCTGTTCACCCGCGACCGTGACTATATCGTATCGCCCGAAAAAGAAGTGATCATCGTCGACGAGTTCACCG
>DIVQ01000022.1 GCA_002423325.1 Anaerolineales bacterium UBA6128
CCACATGTCATCCGCCGAGATCGAGCACCTGACGCGGCGCTACACCACCGAGATCATGCCCTTGATCGGCCCCATGACTGACATCCCCGCCCCCGACGTGAACACCAATGCCCAGACCATGGCCTGGATGATGGATACCTATACGATGCACACCGGCACCCAGGCGCTCTCGGTCGTGACGGGCAAACCACTCGAGATTGGCGGATCGCTAGGTCGCGCCGAGGCCACCGGTCGCGGCGTGATGTTCTGCACACTGGAGGCGCTCAAGACGCTGGGGCGTTCCCCGGATGGCGCCACGGTCGCCGTGCAGGGTTTTGGCAAGGTCGGCTCGCCATCAGCCTATCTCCTCGAGGAGCAGGGAGCACGCATCGTGGCCGTGAGCGATGTCTTTGGCGGCGTGCACAACGCCAACGGGCTGCCCGTACGCGAGCTGCTGGCCTACGTCAAGCGTACAGGCAGCGTGGTTGGCTATCCGGGCGCCGAGGCCATCTCCAACGCAGAGTTGCTTGCACTGCCCTGTGATGTGCTCATCCCTGCCGCCCTTGAGCAGACCCNNGAGGGCGCCAACGGTCCCACCACCCCTGAGGCTGATCGCATACTCGAAGAGCGCGGCATCACCGTCGTGCCCGACATCCTGGCGAACGCCGGCGGCGTTACCGTCTCGTACTTTGAGTGGGTACAGGGCTTGCAGATCTTTTTCTGGAGCGAGGACGAAGTGAACGATCGCTTGCGCCAGCACATGGTCAGTTCGTTCCAGCAGGTAGTTGAGATCGCGCGCGCGCAGCAGTGCAGCCTGCGCAACGCCGCCTACATTAAAGCCATCACACGCGTCTCGCGCGCCAAGGAAGTGCGGGCGATCTATCCATAGCGCCGGCCCCGCTCACGCGACCTGACAAGGCCCTCCCGGGACGCATAGGGCCGCGCAGCGGGTTGATGTTACGGCCAAAGAGTGGTAACATCCGCCAAACGACGCGGAGGTGAGAGCATGCGCATACCGATACTGGCCGGCAACTGGAAGATGAACAAAACCGTCGCGGAGGCGGTCGCCTTGGTGAACGAGATGCAGGCCGACCTGCTGCAAGTGCCTGGAGTCGACCGAGTGCTGTGTCCGCCCTTTATGGCCGTACCCGACGTCTCGCGACTGCTGCGAGGCACTCCGTTGGGCGTCGGCGCCCAGAACCTCTTCTGGGAGCCGAGCGGCGCCTTTACGGGCGAGATCTCGCCCTTGATGGTGCGCGAGTTCTGCCAGTATGTGATCATCGGCCACTCGGAGCGCCGTCAGTACTTTGGTGAAACGGACGAGACGGTCAATCAAAAGATCGTCGCTGCCCTGGCCAACGACCTTGTTCCCATCGTGTGCGTCGGCGAGAGCCTGGCACAGCGTCAGGCCGAACAGACTGAGGCCTGGGTGACCGGTCAGGTAGAGGCGGCGCTCAAGGGGCTCAGCGCGTCGCAGGTCGCCGGGCTGGTGCTCGCCTACGAGCCCATCTGGGCCATCGGTACCGGGCTGGCGGCCACGGCTGCCGACGCCCAGGCCGTCTGTGGTGCCGTGGTACGCGCCACGGTCGCCCGCCTCTACGATGACGCCACGGCGCAGGCCGTGCGCATACAGTACGGGGGCAGCGTCAAGCCAAACAATACCGCCGAGCTGATGTCGCAGCCCGACATCGACGGCGCCCTGGTGGGCGGCGCCAGCCTGAAGGCCGCGGATTTTGTGGGAATCGTACGCGCTTCAGCGCAGGCCAAAGGGTTGCTCTAGATCTCACGGGGGCAGGCCGAAACGCGTATTGGGCCTGCCCTCTCTGCCTCACAGACCTTGAGCGTTGTCGCATCTGGGCTTCGCAACATGAACGCTTCAATACATCCTTAGCGACGCAGGCGGTCGATGGGCCTCAGATTCACCCCCTACACCCTGCCGCTCCTGGCCAGCGTCATTCTCCTGGTAGTTGTGGCAGCTACGATCGCGTGGCGCAGGCCCGCGCGCCACTGGCTTGCCCACGTCCTCCTGCTACTGGGTGCTGCCGAATGGTGTCTCACTTACGCGCTCGAGATCTCCAGCGCCACTCTCGAGAAAGCACTCTTCTGGGCGCGCGCAGAGTACATCGGCATCGGTCTAGTGGCGCTTTGCCTGCCCCTGTCTGCGCTGGTATATAGCAGCCGCGAGCGACACATCACAAGACGCAACGTGCTGCTGCTCTGCATCATGCCGGCGATAAGTATCGTGGCTGTGTACACCAACGATCTGCACATGCTCTTCTGGACCAGCTATGGGTACACAGACAGTGGGCGTGTCTTTCAGCTGTTGCTCGGACACGGCGTGCTCTTCTGGCTCAATATCGCCTTTACCTACGCCAGCGCGCTGTTTGTGGCAGGCACACTCGCGTTCATGCTGCACCAAGCCAGGGGTCTGCTGCGCCTTCACCTTGGTTTGATCCTCGTAGCGGCGATAGTGCCCGTCGGCGCCCATCTGCTGCACCTCTTGCAGCTCAGCCCCCTCCCGAACGTCGAGCTCGCACCCCTTTCTTTCAGCTTTTCGGGCTTGACTCTGGCATGGGGCGTCTTTCGAGTGCGCCTGTTTGACGTGATCCCCATTGCTCGCCACGCAGTGATCGAGAACATGGCCGACGGCATGCTCGTCCTCGATATGCAGAATCGCATCGTCGATATCAATGCTTCGGCCGAGCGCCTGCTGGCCATCAGCCGCGGAGAGGTGATCGGCGAGCCGGTTGGCCGTGTGCCACAGTTGGGCACGCTTCGGGCTGGCTGGACCGACCCGGCCGTCGCTCAGCCAATGTTGCTCTCCGGCGAGGACCGGGTGCGCGAATGCGAACTGCATGTGTCATCGCTGTACTCCAGTGACAAGATCCTCACCGGCCACCTGCTGATTCTGCGCGACGTCACCGTACAGCGCCGTCTTGAGCACCAACTGCGTCAGGCGCGCAAGATGGAGGCCATTGGCCAACTCGCCGGCGGCATCGCACACGAGTTCAACAACCAACTGCAGATCATCAACGGCTATGCCGAGTTCGTGCTCGAGCAACTTGAAGCCTCCTCGCCCCTGCGCAGCGACTTGGAGGTGATCCAGCGCGCCGGACTGCATTCAGCCGCACTTACCCAGCAACTGGTCGCCTTCAGCCGCCAGCAGCCAGTGCAGGTCGTGCAGTTGGATCTGAACGACTTGGTGACGGGCTTGCGCAAGACGCTGCGACCGATCATCGGAGAGCACGCCACGCTCGATCTGCGGCTGTCACCCGATCTCAGTCCTGTGCGCGCCGACGCCGGCCAGATCCCCCAGGCGCTGATCAACCTCGTGGCCAATGCGCGGGACGCCATCGAGGAAGCACACGCGCTTTCCGCGCA
This sequence comes from Anaerolineales bacterium UBA6128, assembly GCA_002423325.1. Lineage (GTDB taxonomy): Bacteria > Chloroflexota > Anaerolineae > UBA1429 > UBA1429 > UBA6128. Next base: position 3,361 of record DIVQ01000022.1, read on the forward strand.
GGTCGAATCGGGACGCATCGTGATCGAGACTGCCAACGTCCTGCTCGACGAGGCCTTTGCGCTGGCGCACGCCGGCATGTTGCCAGGACTTTATGTCATGTTGAGCGTCAGCGACAATGGCATCGGGTTGTCTGATGAGGTATTGCAGCACCTGTTCGAGCCCTTCTTTACGACCAAGGAGGTCGGACGCGGCGCGGGCCTCGGCCTGGCCACCGTCTATGGCGTCGTCAAGCAGAGCAACGGCTTTATCTTTGCAGACCGTCTGGCAACCGGCGGCACCGCCATGCGCATCTATCTGCCGCCCAGCCCGAGCGATGGGACTGTCCCCGGCATCACTGTGCCCTCACTGGCCGAGGCCGCAGGCGGCAGCGAGCAGGTTCTGGTGCTGGACGATCGCGGATCGGTTGGAGCGGTAACGGCACAGATGCTCACGCACCTGGGCTACAGCGTTGCGCGCGCAACCAACGGCAAAAGTGCTCTCACCCTCCTGGACGCCAGCCCAAGCCCATTCGAACTGCTGCTGACAGACGTGTCGATGGGGCACGATGGCGCCCACGCCGTCGTCAGACGGCTGCGCAACGCCCACGCAGCGCGCTGGCCGGGTCGGCCATTGCGCGTGCTTTACATGTCCGGCTATGCCTCCGATGCGCTCATGCAGCGGGGTGCGCTCGCATCGACCGACACCTTTCTCCCCAAGCCCTTCACGGCAGAACAACTGGCAGCCGCCGTACGACAGGCTCTGACCCCCGGCTCAGTGATTTGACCTCTCGCGCCAGCTCCTTAGAATGAATATGACAACCCTGAGGAGCAAAGCATGTTCGAGCTGTACCTGATTCGACACGGCCAGACGGAAGAGACGTGTCACGTCACCGACCCCTACAGCGCGCAGTTGACGGCCGTCGGCCTGGACCAGTCGCGAGCACTGGCCGGTGCCTGCGCTGCCTGGCAGATTGAGTACCTGGGTGTGAGCACTACGCTGCATTCCCAGCAGACGGCCGATATCATCAATGAGCGCCTTCCGCAGGCGATGCGACGTGATCTTCAGGATCTCGAGGACGTCACGCTGGACGATCTCAACCTTGATCCGACGGCCTCGCACCGCATGGAGACCTGGACACCCGAACAGCGGCAGGCTGGCCTGCGCCAGACTTGGACGCGCGTTACGTCTGCCCTTGCCCGCATCCTCCTCTATTGCGAGCGCAACGGCGTCGAGCGGATCGCGCTGGTGGCCGGCCCCGATGTCCTGAGCCTTGTGCTGCTCAGCTACTTTGGGCTCGACTGGCGCATGGATGGGCGGATGTCGATTCAGCTCGACGCCGGGTCAACCACTCATCTCACGGTATCATCTGACGGTCGCATTCAGGTGGATTGGGTCAACCGTCTGCCATAGAGCGAACCGCGCAACATCTCGACGTTACGGAGGAATATGCTATGTCTTTCGGCCATTGGGGCAAGGCCCTGCGCGTCAATCTGACGACTGGGACCATTGCCTCCGAAGCACTTGACGAGGTTTTCCTGCGCCGCTACCTGGGCGGCTGGGGCTTTATTGCCTACTATTTGCTCAAAGAGGTGCCAAGTGGCGCCGATCCACTCGGGCCCGACAACAGGCTCATCTATGCGACTGGACCCATCACCGGCCAGCCCCTGGCTGGCGGCGGCCGCCACATGATCGGCGCCCGGTCTCCCCTGACGGGCGGCTTTGCGGGATCAGAATGCGGCGGTTACTTTGGGGCAGAGCTCAAACGCGCAGGCTGGGATGTCATCATCATCGAGGGCGCCTCGGCCGCGCCAGTCTATCTCTCAATTCATAACGACGAGGTCTCGCTGCAACCCGCCGATCACCTATGGGGCCAGGAGACCTGGGAGGTCGAGCAGGCCATCCGCCAGGAGGCCGGCGAACGCAACATGCGCGTGTCACAGTGTGGCCCGGCGGGCGAGCACTTGGCTTTGTTGGCCAACGTCATGCATGACTGCACCCGTGCGGCCGGCCGAGGCGGACTGGGCGCCGTGATGGGCAGCAAAAAACTGCGGGCAGTGGCCGTGCGCGGCACTCACCGCCCCCCCGTCGCAGACAAAGCCTCCCTCGATGCCCTCGGCAAGTGGTTCCGCGAACACTATACCGAGACCGGCTCGGCTATCTTTTCGACGTTGGCGACCATGCGGATGGTACGCGTCAACAACTCCAAGGGCGGCCTGCCCACGCGCAACTTTAGCGAGGGGGTCTTCGACCGTTTTGAGGACGTGAGCGCCGAGCGCCAGCTCGAGACCTGGAACGTGGAGCGCGAGACCTGTTATGGCTGCCCCATCCGCTGCAAGTGGGTGGTCGAGGTTGATGACGAAGCGTTCCGGGCTGAGCGCAAATACGGCGGTCCCGAATACGAGACGACCGGCGCCTTTGGCCCGCTGTGCGGCATCAGCGATCTCAGAGTCATCAACCGCGCCAACCAGTTGTGTAACGCCAACGGGCTGGACACGATCGGCACGGGCGTGACGCTCGCTTGGGCGATGGAATGCGCGGAGCGCGGCCTGCTCACGTCTGCGGACACCGATGGCCTGGACCTGCGCTTTGGCCACGCAGAGGCATTTCTCGCAATGATCGAGCATATGGCAAAGCGTAAGGGCTATGGCGCGGTGCTTGCGGATGGCTCGATGCGCGCAGCCAAGGCGCTGGGCAAGGATTCAATCAGCTTTGCCATCCAGGTCAAGGGCCAGGAGATGGCCATGCACGACCCCCGCGTCAAGTTCGGCCATGGCCTCGGGGTGGCCGTATCGCCCACGGGCGCCGACCATATGCACAACGTGCATGACAACGGCTATACCACCGATGGCGGCATTGAGGATCTCAAGGCCTTTGGCGTACTCGAGCCATTGCCCTGGGACGACTTGAGCACCGACAAGGTGCGCATGGTGCGCTACGGAATGCTGTGGCGCGTGTTCGACAATCTGGCAGGCTTTTGCATGTTTCAAGCCTGGACGCCCAAGCAAAAGGCCGACCTGATTGCCGCAGCAACCGGCTGGAACACCTCGGTACTTGAGCTGTTCGAGGCCGCTGAACGCGCCTATGACATGGCCCGCGCCTTTAACGCGCTGCAGGGCATCGGGCCAGAAGAGGACCGGCTGCCGACACGCATCCACACCCCTGTACCAGAAGGCCCGGCTGCCGGCATCGCCCCCACGCAAGAGGCGATGGACGGCGCTGTCCAAAAGTTCTACGCCCAGATGGGCTGGGATCCCGCCACCGGCGCCCCCACCCGTGCGCGCCTGGAAGAGCTGGGAATCGGCTGGATTGCCGACCTGCTGGAAGCCCAGGCCTAGCCACCCAAACTTGCGCCGGCGCGTGTCAGTCCCGGCGCCTGTAGCCCAGATCCTGAGGCTGCGGATAGCGCGGAGCCTGCGCAAGGCACCAAGCGTCCAGCTCGGCGGTCAGATCACGGCGCGCCTGCGCATAGCCGGACTGGGAAAACACGTTGCGCACCTCTGGCACTGCATCACGCAGATCGTAGAGCTCGTACAGGGGCTCGCCGTCGGGGCGCCCCTTGCGGATCAGCTTGATGTGATCGCGGCGCAGCATCGCCAGGTTGCCCTCGGCGCGCTCTCCGATGATCGCGAACGTCCGGTTGTCCCACGGCTGCCCCGCGCCGTCCACTACGAACGGCCATAGCGTGCGCGCCTCAATGTGCGGCGCGCGCCGCTGCGTATCGCCAGCCGCGTCCAGGATTGTTCCGTACAGGTCCAGCAGGTTGACCACCTCTGCGCGCGTCGATCCACGCGCCGCCTCGCGCAACGCCCCGCGCGGCGGCTTGATCAGCATCGGCACACGAGCGCACGAGTCGTACATCTCGCCCTTGAAAAAGAGCCCGTAGGCGCCGTTGTGGTCGCCGTGATCGGACACGAACAGGATCAGGCTGTCCTCCCACAGGCCGTCGGTTTGCAGGCGTCGAAACAACCGCCCAACCGCGTCATCGATCATCCCGATCTGCCCATAGTAGGCCGCCAACATGCGCTGGTAGGTCGCCCGATCCCAGCGCCCTCTAAAGCGCGCGGCGCGCCCGGCGCAAGTCGCCTGAAAGACCGGGTTGTCGGCCATGTCGGCATCGAACTGCGGTGGCAGCGCAATGTCGTCCGGGTTGTAGAGCGTATTCCAGGGCGCCGNNGGAGGATCAAAGGGCTGGTGGGGCCCAAAGAACGAGACGAACAGAAAGAACGGCTTGTCGCGATCGCGCTCGTCGAGGTAGCGCTGGGCTTGCGCGGCCGTCCAGGGGACGTCGTGCTCTTCTTCCGTCCGGAAACCGCTCCCCATGATAAAGCGGTACCAATCATCCTGTTTGTAGGCGTTCTCATCCTCATCAAAGAGCGCCACCGGATCCACGTCGCGGTCACGCCAGGCGTTCTCACGCAACCAGCGAATGTACTCTGAGTGACGGTCATCCCAAGCATACACCGAGTAGGGCGCGTCGTGCAGCGCCTTCCAGTCAAAGCCAAAGGGGTCCGTCGCCGGCACAAAGTGCAGCTTGCCGACCATCGCCGTCTCATACCCTTGTCGCCGCAGCTGATGAGTCAGGAGCTCGGGATCGCGCTTGTGGAAGGGCAGCCAGTTCGCCACCACGCCGCAGCCGGGCGGATACATCCCACTCTTGAGCGCAGCGCGTGACGGCCCGCACACTGGCGAGGCAGCATAGGCGTTGGTGAAACGCACGCCCTGGGTCGCCACTTGGTCGATGTTGGGTGTCCGCAGCAGCGGGTCGCCCAGGCACGATAGCCGGTCGAAGCGCTGCTGGTCGGTCATGATCAGGATGATGTTGGGTTGTGTCCGATCTGCCACGCGCGCCTCCGTTGCGCCTTGTGCCGCTACAGCCCCAGGAAGACCGCCGCGTTGCCGCCCAGCCAACGCTGCTCGGTCACCTCGCCCGCACCCAGCTCCTGGAGCGCCTCGGGCAACAGCGGCTCGATCCAGGCGAACGGCACGAGACGGTCGGGCGCCTCAGCCGCCACACGCGCCGTGTGCTCGAGCGCCTCCCGCGTAGAGATATTGGGCCAGCCCGGGTTGCTAGACCCGGGCTGGTGCGAGATCAGAACGATGCGGTCAAGCCCGGCGGCATCCATCGCCGTCAGGATCTCACCAGCGGTCTCATGGCCGCCGGTGTGCACGTGGCAGTCTATTACCATGCCAGCCCCTCCTGCGCCGGTCAATCTCTGGCAGAGAGCGCCACATAGACGCCATCTTCAAAGATGAAACAGAGCGCGTCGTCACGACCGTCACCGTTCAGGTCGCCAAGCGCGTGCAGGTTATAGTTGTTCGCTTTGATCGCAAAGTCGGTCGTCCACTGCACGGGTTTGACAAACGCGCTGCCCGTGGAGACGCCCACAAAGCCTCCCCGATCAGGGTCGTAGGCCACGATGTCCGCCAGGCCGTCGCCGGTCACGTCTCCCACCAGGCGGGGATAACGCTGGTCAGGTCCCCACCAGAGCAGGCCGTTCCACCAGAGCGTGCGCGCGCCGAAAGCGCCATCGGCCAGCGCCACGAACACCCCCTCGCTGTAGCGGAAATTGACCAGGTCGTCGTCGCCGTCGCCATCCACATCACCCAACGCCACCCAACTGCGGTCGTCACTCATCCAACCGCCCTCAGTCGACCACTGTATGGGCGCCCCAAAGGCGCTGCCGGTGGACAGGCCAACATACACGCCGTCCGTCGGATGGATGGCCACGATGTCAGCCATGCCGTCGCCATTCACGTCACCCACCAGGCGCGGATACAGCATCTGCGGCCCCCACGTCTGGTATTCATCCAGCCACTCGCTGGAGGCAGCGAACGATGTGCCAGTCGAGAGCGCGACGTACACGCCCTCGCCGTACCAGAAGGCGACGACGTCGTCCATGCCATCGCCGTTGACGTCGCCCATGGCGCGCCAGTTGTACTTGCCCTGCAACCAGGCGAACTCGGGGGTCCACAGCGCCGGTTTGAGCAGCGCGCTGCCGGTGGAGAGCGCCACATGGGTGCCCAGGTCAGGGTTGAAGACGATCACATCATCATCGCCATCGCCATCGACATCGCCGGTCATCCGCGGGTACCGATTCTGCGGCGCCCAGTACTTGAGGCCGCCCCACCATTCGCTCGCCGGGGCAAAGTGCGTACACAAGTCAGGACTCTCCAGCGCGGTCACAAACGCTTCGCCCGCCGCATAGACAATGTCAACCGCCCCGATGCTCTTGGGATAGTCCGCGGATTCGGTGTAACCTGTGACGTAGGCTCGGCTGGCCGCATCCACCGCGACGCCAAAGCCCTCGTCGTTGTTGCTGCCTCCCAGATAGCTGCTGTACTCGAGCGCAGCGCCGGTCGCGCTCAGCACGCTCAAGTAAGCGTCGCTGTCGCCACCGATCACGGTGTCAAATGCCCCATCGGTCGTGGGATAGTCGGTGGAAAAGGTCCACCCGGTGACATAGGCTCTGTTGCTGCCATCCAGCGCGATGTCATGAGCAACGTCCCAGCCGGTGCCCCCCAGGAACGTGCTGTAGACGATGCCGCTGCCCACGGGGTTCAGCACCGTGACGAACACATCGTTGTCCTGATTGTGGCTGGAATCGTAGGCGGCCGGCGTCGTGGGATAGTCCGCCGAATAGGTCCAGCCGGCCACATAGGCGCGCCCCGCCCCGTCGACGGCCAGTCCCTCGACCTCATCCAGGCTCGTGCCGCCCAGCAGCGTGCTGTAGGCCAGCGACGCGCCGTCGGCGCGCAGCACGGTGACGAACGCATCGGTATCGCCGTTCAGCACGCGGTCCAGCGCGCCCTCGGTGGTCGGGTAGTCCTCGGACGAGGTCCAGCCCGATACGTAGGTCCTGCCCGCCGCGTCCAGCACGATGGCGCCGCCCTCTTCATAGTTGACGCCGCCGATAAAGGTGCTGTAGACCAGCGCTGACCCGGTGGCGTTCAGCCGGCTCACAAACACGTCCGCGTCATCTCTCAGCGTGGCGTCGTACGCGTCGGGTGTCGTGGGAAAATTGGGCGAATACGTCCAGCCCGAGACGTTAACGCGACCCATCGCATCCAACGCAATGCCCAGCGCGCCGTCCCAGTCGCTGCCGCCGAGCAGCGTGCTGTAGACCAGCGCGGATCCGGTCGCGTTGAGCACGGTGACAAAGGCGTCGTTTCCACCGTCCAACTGCCTGTCGAGGACCCCGATCGTGGTAGGAAAGTCGGGCGAATCGGTACGGCCCGTGATATAGGCTTGGCCCGAGGCATCCAGTACGATATCGGTGGCCTCATCCAAAAAGCCGCCCCCGATATAGCTGCTGTAGATCAGCGAAGAACCGCTCGGATCCAGCGCGCTCACAAAGGCGTCAAACTGACTCGCGCGGCTCGTATCATAGGCCCCTACACTGGTGGGGAAATCGGTCGAAGCTGTGCGGCCGGTCACATAGGCGCGCCCCGCACCATCGGCCGCAAGCGCAAACCCATAGTCATCGGTGGAGCCGCCCAGCAGCGTGCTATAGTTGAGCGTCATCGCACCTGCAGTCAGCTCGACATCCGCCACGGGTGCGGCATAGGGCGCCGAAATCACGTCGTCCACAACCTGGCTCGACCAGGCCTCAGAGGACAGGCTCAGCGCATCGCCTGCGGCGTCTACCGCGCTCAGCAGCGGCACGCTCACATCGCCGATTGAGGTGCGAATACGCAACGCAGGACCCTCCACGCTCAGCACGTCCGCCCCTTCAACGCGCAGCTGAACCTGCTGCATCCGCGCAAGCGCTTCGGCACCGGCCCCCTCTCGCGCCACCATGCGCCAAGTCCAGCCTTGCGCAGCGCCGCTGATCTCCAGGTCGATGCCCGGGTAGAGCTCGACGTAGCGCAGACCCGTCCACACGGGGACATCAGGGTGCCATCGATCCGGGTCGCTGCCCCTGAAGAAGGAGACAGTAGTTCGAGCGGGCCCGGACGCCACCAGTTGCGCATCGCGGTTCGCCCCCTCAAAGCTCAGACGCAGATTCACGCCAGCGCGCGATTCGACCTGCATCTGCTTGCGGGCAGCCTGGGCGCGCTCATCGGACCGGGTTGGCGGCTCCAGGAGCGTGATCCAGACGCCGTCGTCGGCAAACCAGGTGACGCCATCTCCGCCCGGGAGCTGGTATCGCGCCGCCGGATCCCATTGACCCACGTTCTCGATAAAGAGTGCCTGCGTCTCCGCCTCACCGCCCGATAACAACTGGGCCTCTACGCCAACGCCGTTGACCCCACTGCAAGGCGCCAGCAACAGCAGCGCGCAGCAGATCAGCGTAACGATGGCTCTTGCTTGTCCGGACATGTTGCACCTCCTTTGTGCGGTGAAAAACGCCCGCGCCGCGAACGGCGCCGCCGGCGGGTCCCTGGTGACGCAGTCCTCGGGAGCACGCCGGGCTCCAATTGTTACGCCAAGGTGAGCCTGAGCGTCTTGATCTCAAACGGACGGAACTCGAGCACCACGCTGCAGGCCTCCAGCGGCAACTCTTCATCGCCCTGCTCGAGCATATTCACCAGGCGCACCCGGCTGGCCTTGAGCGCGCCCGTCACCTTGCAGCGCGTGGCCATACGTTTGGCCTCGTACAGCCGCACGATCACGTCGCCGGAGCCATCCTCCGCCGCCTTGACCGTCTCGAGGATGATGTTGGACGCGTCCAGTGCAAATAGCGACTTGGCGCCTGCATCGCCCGCGGTCGTGCTTACGGGCACGTTGAGGTCATAGCCCTGTCTCACAAGGTCGCAGTCGGCGAACGCACCGTTCCAGGCGTAGAAGGAGTAGGTGAACTCCTGTCGCCCCTGGTCCGCGTTCTCGTCCGGCGCCAGCGCCGACTTGAGCAGGGTCAGGTTGATGCTGTTGCCGGCCACGTTCACGCCGTACTTGCAGTCGTTGAGCACCGCGCAACCGCGGTTGCTCTCCATCAGTGCGGACCACTTGTGCGCCGACACCTCAAAGCGGTCGGCATCGAACTGGCGCGACTGGTGCGTCGGCCGCGCGATATGCCCGAACTGGATCTCGTGCACGGCTTCGTTGGCATGGATGTCCACGGGAAAGCTCACTTTGAGCAGCTTGTGACGCTCCCGCCACTCGATCACCGTGTCAAAGTCGATCCGCCGGCTGCCGCGCCGCAGGCTGATGACCTGCACCAGCGTCGAGTCGTGCAGTTTGCGACTCAGACGCAATTGCGCCACTAGCGGGCCCTCAGCCAGCACGTCAAAGGTGGCGGGCTCGTCCAGAGCCACGGGCGTCAGCGGATAGATGCTGTCAAGATCCCAGGCATCCCAGGCCGTGGGCACATCCTTGTACATGTGAAAAGCGTTGCACGGGCCGGCCGCGAGTTCGCGTTGCGCCTGCTTGTCGAACAGGCTACTGATCTGTCCCTTGTCGTCGAACAGCACGCGCAGATACTCGTTCTCGAGGCTGTTCTTCTTGACCTTGAGCGTCGTTCGCGGCGCGCCCTTGGCGCCCTTTGCCGCGCGCACCGTTGTCCAGCCACAGGCGGGCACGTTGGCCTCGACGTAGGTGCTGTTACCGATGCGTTGCTGAGGCAACAGCTCACCCTCAAGGTCGGCGGCACCCTCAAAGGCCGCGGGCAACTCGATCAGCGCGCATCGCTCCCACGCGAGCGAGTTGAACACGCTCAGCGCGTTGCCCTTGCCAGCCAGCGCGCTCTGCGCTTCGCCCGCCAGGCGACCAGCGCCAGCGATCACCGCCGCGTGGTCCACCTGTGCCTCCTGGTAGACGCGCCCGATGGACGAGCCGGGGATGATATCGTGAAATTGGTTGAGCAACACCTTTTTCCACAAGCCGTCCAGCGTGCCCAGCGGATACTGCTTGCCCCCGATGGCCGCGGCAGCGACGCCCCACAGCTCGGCCTCACGCAGCGCGATCTCGCTCTTGCGGTTTCCGCGTTTGGTACGCGCCTGCGAGGTATATGTGCCGCGGTGCGCCTGAAAGTAGAGCTCGCCCACGTAGCGTGCAGCGGGAATGCCGCGCGCTTCCTGATCGTGAAAGTAAGCCAGCGGATGGGCCATCACAACCTTGGGCGCGCCCTCCAGGTTGGCAAGGCGCCGCACATACTCGAGGTGGTCGCGGGTTGGCCCGCCGCCGCCATCCCCAAAGCCGAATGGCAGCAGGCGCGTGGCAATGCCGTCTTTCTGCACACGCTTGTTCCAACGCTCCAGGATGATGTTGGGTTCTGTGTGCGAGTTATAGTCGTTGGTCAGGTGCACCAGAATCTCTGAGCCATCGATGCCCTCCCAGGTAAACGTGTTGTAGGGGAAGGGATCACCGCCGTTGTAAGCCCAAAAGATCTTGGCCGTCGAAAAGTACTTGATCCCGCAACCGCGCATGATCTGCGGCACGGCCCCCGAATAGCCGAACACATCCGGCAGCCACATCAGCTCGCACTCGACGCCGAACTCGTCCCGGAAAAAACGCTTGCCGTGGATGAACTGGCGCACCAGGCTCTCGCCGCCTGTGATGTTGGTGTCGGCCTCCACCCACATGGCGCCCTCCGGCGCGAACTGCCCACGCTTGACCGCCTGCTTGATGCGGTCATACAGCTCGGGATAGCGCTTTTGCGTCATCATGAACAGGTGCGCCTGGCTGGCCTGGAAGATGTACTCCGGGTACTCTTCCATCAGCGCCAACTGCGTGCCAAAGGTGCGGCCACACTTGCGCTCAGTCTCGGCCAGCGGCCACAGCCACGCGACGTCAATGTGCGAGTGCCCAAAGGCGAACAGCGTCGGCGCGGTCGTCCCGTTGGTGCAGGCCAGCAACGGCGCCAGACGGTCGCGCGCGGCCTGGAACGTCTTGAGGCGCTCGTCAACCGGCAGCTCAAAATCGACGATGACGGCGAAATCGCGCAGGCCGGCATCGATCTCGGCCACCCGCAGCGACTCCTGGTCGATACCGTTGCGCAGTTGGTACAACGTCTCGACGTCGATCCACAACTGGTAGGCCACCTCGTGCCAGAGGCCGAACGTGCTGCGCCCGATCTGGCCGCGCGTGGGCCCGGGATCGGGCTCGGGCTTGCGCTCCGGCGGCCGCGGCCCCGAATGGCAGTAGACCGGGCCGTGGCCCGCGTAGACCTCCACCAGCAAGTCATACACCGCGCCCGACTCTGCCGAACGGGTCAGCGTGATCTCTTTGTGCGCGTGGTCGATCGCGCCCGACGCCACCCCATTGACGAAAACGATGCTTTCGCCGCCCAGGTCCGGCCTGACCACGATGCGCTGTCCACTCAGGCCGGCGCGCGGTCCCCTGCCCCGCTCTCGCACGTGCACCTGACCCTTGAACCAGCCGTATTCCCACTTGCTGCCCCAGCGTTCGCCCGGCTGCATGGGCCTGAATTCACGCTGCAGTGCCTCCTCCGGTGTCAGCTGCTCAGCGGTCACAAAGCCTTCGAACGCCACGTCTCCCAGGG
>DIVQ01000074.1 GCA_002423325.1 Anaerolineales bacterium UBA6128
TCCTGAAAGCCGCCGTCCATCCACTTTTGGATGGGCGTGCCCTGGCGCACATACAACGCACCGATGCCGCGCGGCCCGTGGATCAGGTGGGCGGAGAGCGTGACCAGGTCGACCGTGAGGCTGCGCACGTCCAGTGGCACGCGCATAAAGGCATGCGTGGCGTCGGTGTGCAGCAGCACGCCGCGTTCGTGCGTGATGGCCGCAATGGCGGCCAGGTCCTGCAGCGTGCCGATCTCCTGATTGGCGGCCTGGATCGACACCAGCGCCGTCTCGGGCGTGATGGCGGCGCGCAGGGCATCGGGATCAAGGCGGCCGTCCGCGTCGACGTCGAGGTAGGTGACGCGATAGCCGTCACGCTCCAGCGCCTTGGCGCTGTTGAGCACGCCGAAATCCTCGACACGGCTGGTGATCAAATGCTTGCCCTTTTTGCTGGCCAACGCCGCGGCCACGCCCTTGAGCGCCATATTGTTGGCTTCGGTGTCGCCCGAGGTAAAGACGATCTCGTCGGGCTGCGCACCCAGTGCCCCGGCCACCGTGGCGCGCGCCGCGTCCAGCGCGTCCTTGGCGTCGATGCCCAGCGAGTAGCCGAACTGCGACGTTGCCACAGCGTAGGTGTCGTAATAATAGGGCAACATCGCCTCGAGCACGCGCTCATCGAGCCGTGTGCTGGCGGCGTTGTCAAGATAGATCGTGTCAGCGTTCATCCTGGCCTCCCGTGGAGGTGTCGTTGCAGTCGGGCCGAGCAATCTCGAACACGGTCACGATAGCGCCTGTGGGGCAGACGTCTTCGCAACTGCCACAAGCGTCGCACAGCTCGCGCTCGTCGAATACGGGGCCGTCGTCGTCGAGGTGTATGCCGTGGTTGGGACACACTTCTACGCACAGTCCGCAGTGCGTGCACAATCCTTTGATCACACTGGGCAGCGCCCAAGACCGGCACAGCATACACACACCCCCTGGCGAATCTTACCTTCTTTATGTTACCACGTTGGGGCGCCGGGCGATACGACATATGTCGCTGTAGGGAAGGACGGGAGGTCACGACATTAGGGGCAATAACCTGCACGCGAACGCCACGTTACAGCGATGCCGGTTGGCAACCGGCGGCACAGTAAGTCGGGAGGGCGGTGCAAGCACCGCCCCTACTCCGGGTGGACCCGGGGTGCCTATTGTCCCTGCACCGTGTCGATAAAGGCCACGATGTTCTCGGGTGGCACGTCGCGGGGGATGCTGTGCGTGGGCGCAACGAGATAGCCGCCGTCCGCGCCGATGGCCGCGATCATCTCGCGGACGACGCGCCCAACCTCCTCGGGCGACACGCGCGGCAGCACCTGCTGCGTGCTGATGCCGCCGTAGAACGTCAGGTGGCGACCGTATTCGCGCTTGCAGTACGCGACGTCCATCACCTCGGGCTGGAAGGTGTTGAATATGTCCAGCCCCATGTCGATCAGTTCGGGGAACAACTCTTGCACGGCGCCGCACGAGTGCTGCATGACGAACTTGTCCGCCGCCTTGACGCGCGCGTACATCGCCGCGACACGCGGCTTGATGAAACGTCGCCACAGCCGCGGCCCCATTATGAGCCCGGTCTGCTGGCCCCAGTCGTCGCCAAAGCGCACGCAGTCGATGTCATAGGTGAGCAACTGGTCGAGCACAGCCAGGTTGTACTCCAGGATGCGGTCCAGCAGGTCATCCACGAATGCGGGATGCAGCAGCATGTCCTCGAGCAGGTTCTCCATGCCGCGTAGCGTCCAGGCGCGCTCGAACATCGAAAAGCCAATGCCGCTGACCCGCAACTCGTCGGGGTGCTCGGCCACAAGCCGCGCGAGGCCGGCGGCGTTATCGGCCCAGTCTGGCGTGGGAAAGCTGTAACCGTCCAGGGAGGGCTGCATCAGGGTGATCTCAGCGACGTTGCCGATGTCTTTGTCGATGCTGCGGTTCCAGACGATGCCAAAGGGATCGCGGTAATACTCGGGGCGCACCTCGACAAAGTAGCCGACCTCGTGCAGGGCCAGGTGGTTGCCGATCTTGCGCTCGAAATCCGTATCGCCCAGGTAGGCGGCGGTGGCGGCGTGGGCGTCGAGGGTGAGGTCGATCTGCCAGGGGCAGACGTCGGGCTGCTGATGGCGCAGTGTCGTCAGCATGCGTTCGCGTGCGGTGGGCATGGAGCACCTCCGTGGTAAGAGCGAATCCGAGGCATCCTGCCTCGTGCCTGTTCGCGACGAGGTGCGCGGGGTTGCCGCGGCTACTCGTCCTTCTCCGTCATCCCATAGCCGAACTCGCGCAGAGCGTGCGGGTTCTGGCGCCAATGGGGCCGCACCTTGACCCACAGCTCGAGCTTGACCGGGCGCTCGAAAAAGGTCGTGAGCGCGGCGCGCGCCTGTGTGGCGATCCGTTTGAGCATGGCGCCGCCCTTGCCGATGATGATGCCCTTGTGGGACTCTTTATCGGCATAGATGGTCGCCGAAATACGCAGGCGCTTTTCGTTGCTCTCGTCGAAATCGTCCACGATCACCGCCAGGGCGTGCGGCACCTCCTGCTCCAACAGCAACAGCAACTGCTCACGGATCAGCTCTTCCGCGAGATAGCGCTCGTGCAGATCGCTGACCTGGTCCTCGGGATAGTAGCGCGGGCCGAGCGGCACGCGCGTCAGCACCAGTTCGAGCAGGGCGTCGCAGCCCGTGCCATCGAGCGCGCTGATCTCGGCCACCTGCTCAAAGGAACCCAACGCCTCGTACGCCGAGCGGATGGCGGGATGCCGCTCCGGTGAGATCTGGTCGATCTTGTTAAGCGCCAGAATCACGGCGCCCGCCGCCTGCTGCTCGATCAGCCGGGCGATCTCCTCGTCGGCACGCGTGGGGGGCTCGGTGGCATCCACCAGAAAGACGAGCACATCGGCGTCAGGGATGGCCTGCGTAGCGGCGTGCACCATGTACTCACCCAGCTTGGTGCGTGGCAGGTGAATGCCGGGGGTGTCCACAAAGATCAACTGCGCGTCGGGACGCGTCAGGATGCCCAGCAGGCGCGCGCGCGTAGTCTGCGGCTTGGGACTGACCGGCGCCAGTTTGAAGCCCAGCCAGGCGTTGAGCAGCGTCGATTTGCCCACGTTGGGCTTGCCCACCAGCGCAACGTACCCGCTGCGATGGTTGGCGGGCAGGTTGTCGTCGAACAGCAGGCCTTCGGATTCGGTCATATCTCACCTATACCCAGGAATGAACCACGACAAACACGACATACACGAAAGGAAAACGGATCAAGTCTCCACCAAACACAAAGCGCAACCACGGAAAGCACGGAAGGCGACAGTACATTTCGTTTCTTTCGCGTGTCTCGTGGTTCAGTTGCTCCGGAACGGGCTAAAGACGGTGTCACGGTCGTAGGCGTCAACGCCCTCGGCACGTTTGAGCGCGTTGACGACGCGGTAAGTGAGCGGCGTGAAGGCGGCCTCGACGCCGCACTTGAACACATAGTTGGAGAGCACCGTGCGGAGCAACAGGCTCAGCGGCTGCGCGCCCAGAAAGGCGATCGCCACAAACAGCAGCGTGTCCACGCCCTCGCCCACCAACGTGCTGGCGATCGTCCGCGTCCAGAGCCAGCGCCCGCCGGTCCAGACCTTCATGCGCGCCAGCACCCAGGCGTTGCTGAACGAGCCCGCCCAGTAGGCCACCAGGCTGCCCAGCACGATGCGGGGGGTGCTGCCCAGGATGGCGCGGTAGGCCGCCTGGTTCGTCCAGCCCTCGGCGGGGGGCAGGGCGCCCACCAGCGCAAAGGTGCCGGCCATCAGCGCCGCGGCGCCGAAACCGGTCCAGATGACGCGGCGGGCGGCGCGGTAGCCATAGACTTCGGTCAGCACGTCGCCAAAGATATAGCTGATCGGGAACAGGATGGTGCCGCCGTCAAAGGTAAAAGGGCCCAGTTGCACGAACTTGCACGATGCCACGTTGCTGATCATCAGCACGGCCACAAAGGCCGCCGTGATCAGATCGAGGTAGTGATAGGCACGCGGCGCGGGGCGCTCGGCGCTCACGGCGCCGGCTCCCACAGCCTGCAAAAGGCGCACAGACCCGGGCTGAGCGTGGGCTGGCCACAGCGGGGGCAAGTCTGATAGTCGTCAGGCGCCAACGCAGGCTCATCGTCGATGTCGGGCGCGCTAAAGACCAGTTCGCCGCTGGCCCTGCCACGCACCAGGCCATCGTAGAACTGGCGTTTGGTGCCGGGCGAGCGGTTCTCGAGCTGGTTAAGGATATGCTTGATAAAGATCGAGGTGGCGCGCACGGCGTACGGGCACTCCTGCTCCACAAACTCGATGCCGCGCATCAGCGCGTAGGCGGCTGTTTCGCGCTCGTACAGCGTGCAGAGCGGCTTGACCTTGCGCGCCAGGCGCGGGTGCGTGCTGGGCAGCACCGGCCCCTGACGCTGCAGATAGCCGGCGCGCCAGTGCAGCGTGTTCTGCAACAGGATGGCGGCCTCATCGTCCAACTGGTGGCCCGTGGCGATGGCGTCATACCCGCCCTCGTAAGCGATGCGGTTCATGACGTGCCGCTTGACCAGACCGCATACCGCGCACAGATGCTTGCCGCGTCCCGTGTTTCTGAGGTCGGGCACCGTCTGGCCGTAGGTAGCGCCCACGTCGACCACCTGATACGACAGGCCGCGTTCGACCGCAAAGGCCTCCACCTGCGCCTGAGAGACGTCCGAGTAGTCCTCGTGGGTGATGCCGAGGTGGATGTACACGCCCTCCGTCTGGTAGCCGAGGCGCGTGAGGATGTCCCACAGCGCCAGGCTGTCCTTGCCGCCCGAGACCGCCACCAGCACGCGCTCGTGTGGCCTGAACATGCTGTGGCGCTCGATGGCGCGCTGCACCATCTTTAGCACCCACTGGTCAAAGTGCTCTTCGCACAGATTGAGGCGGTGCTGTGGCATGCGGATGATGGCGAGCCCGCCACACAAATTGCACTTCATGTAGGGTCGCGGGGGACGCGTCACCTCAGCCACCGGAGATCACGTTGACGAGCTTGAGCTCGTCCCCTGCCTCGAGGATCGTCTGCTCATTCACGACGCGCTTGGCGCGCACGGCAATCACGGTGGAGGGATCGATGCCCATCTTTTCTATGGCGCTGTACACGGTCATGCCCGCAGCAACCTCAAGCACGCGTTTGCGATAGGTAATCCTGGCTGTCTCCATGCGGCGCGACCTCCTGTGAGCACTGGAGTCATTCTAGCCGAAAGGGGAGCGTCGGTCAACCGCGCAGGCGCGAGGGCGAATGTTGGAATGTTGACAGACGGGCGTGGGTGTGCCAACATTGCCCGACGCGGCGGCGCCGCCAGACACGCCGTCCGGAATGGGGAGCGCAGCCGATGACGCCCGACCTGGAGATACACGCGGATCGTTCGGCCGTCAGTCGACCGCCGGCCGATGGTACGCTCGTGGAGCACGCACGCAGCCTGCTGGGCAGCGGTTTGCTGACGCAGGTGGGCCTGCCGGGGCGCCTGCCGGCCTGGCCGGGCCGCCTGCTCCGGCGCAGAGGCGGCATCCACGCGGGGCCGGATGGCACGGTGGTGGTGCATGGGGGCTGGGTGCCGCGCAATGCCGGCGGCTGGACGCACGGCAACTGGATCATCGTACGCAGGACGACGCTGATTTCCCGTGCGCTGCTCAACCACGAATATGTGCACGTGCTGCAGTACCGCGCGCAGGGCGCGCTGCGTTTCTACTGGCGCTACCTGCGCGACCTGCTGCGCGCCTGGCGCACCCGGCGTTCGATCTGGGAGGTCAGCCCCAGCGAGCAGGTAGCGATGGCAGTGGAGGCGCTCTATCGGTTGCACCCCGAGTTGCCCGACCTGTGGGAGTTGCGCGCTTCGGGCAGTCTTGAGGTCTAGCGCCTGGAGAGCACGCGTGAGGCCACGCGCAGGGCGCTGCTGCGTGAGCAGACTCCTCTGGCATCGCATAGACAGATTCGCGCACCTGGCCTGTGCAACGCCCCGACGTTGAGGGTGCCGAGTAACTTGGGCTG
>DIVQ01000073.1 GCA_002423325.1 Anaerolineales bacterium UBA6128
CCTCTCCAGCAGGGCCGTCAGGGCCTCGCGCTCCTCCCAATCAAAGCGCAGCACCATGCCGCAATCCGTAGCGATCTGACGGGGCGTCGGTATCAGCTTGACCTCCAGCCCCGCCCGTTTGGCCAGACACTCCGCCCGTAACGCCCAATTCGTCGATGGAAAGACCATGACCCCATAGCCACTTTCGCTCATTGCTCCGCCTCTTTCGCCATGGCACCTACGGCCTCCACGGCAGTGGCCACTTCATCTGCCGTGCTGAAAGCCCCCAGGGAAAGGCGCACTGTACCTCCGGGATAGGTGCCGATGGTGCGGTGCGTGGCGGGCGAGCAGTGCAGCCCTGGCCGAGACAGGATCGCATAGCGCTCATCCAGCTCCTCCGACACCTCCGACGGCTGCCAGCCATCCAGGTTGAACGAAACGGTTCCTGTCTGCCGTGCTGGGTCGTGCGGCCCATATACTCTCACCTCGGAGAGGCGCAGCAGACCCTCCAGCAGTTGTCGCGTAAGCTCCTCTTCGTGAGCACGTATAGCCCTCACCCCGGACCGCAAAATGAAGCGCACGCCGGCTCCCAGCCCGGCCAGACCAAGCGCATTGCCCGTGCCACTCTCATACTTGTCTGGCATAAAGTCCGGCTGTAGCTCATGTTCGCTTCTACTGCCGGTGCCGCCACGCATTAATGGCTGCAGTTGCTCGACTTGGACCCTGGGACCGATGTATAGCCCACCCGTACCCGTCGGCCCCAGCAGGGCTTTGTGCCCGGTGAACGCCAGCAGGTCAATGCTGTCCTCGTTCACATCGATAGGGTAGCATCCTGCCGTCTGTGCTGCATCGACCAGCAGCAAGATGCCCCGCTCCCGCGCTATCTGCCCCGCCTCGCGGATCGGCAGCAGCGTGCCAATCACGTTGGAAGCGTGATTGAGCGCGATCAGCCGCGTCTGCGGGGTGACTGCCGCGCGCAGATCGTTTGGGTCAAGCGCTCCCTGCGCNNCCCGCACCCCCGCCTGCTCCAACGCACGCAGCGGTCGCATCATCGAGTTGTGTTCCACCGAGGAGGTAACTACGTGGTCACCCGGCTGCAAGAGCCCCTGCAGCACCAGGTTCAGCGCCTCGGTCACGTTGTGGCCAAAGGCAATACGCAGCGGATCATCGATGCTGAACAGCTCAGCCAATGCCTCGCGCGTGTGGTACACCACCCGTCCGGCCTCAACCGAGAGGCGGTGGCCCGAGCGGCCGGCGCTGCCGCTGATCTGAGTGAGAAAGCGCACCGTCTCTTCCACAACCTCGGGAGGTTTCGGAAAGGAGGTGGCTGCGTTGTCCAGGTAAATCATGAGTCTTCCCTTCGTGCCCGAGGCGGCCCACTGCGCCTAGGTCTCCACGGCTGTGCTTGACTCGGCTCCTGCGACGCAATGCGTTCCTGTGTCCGGTTAGGCGTCATGCCTCCGGGCACTGCGGCATACACTACTCAAGCCGCCGTCATGGCACACAGCCCTGGCGTCAGGTCAAAACGATTTTGCCGCCCCAGGCGAGGGGCGTCCCGCTGTGCGCCTCCAGATAGTTCGGAACGGAATCCCGGCGATGGTCAATGCCGGCACCCACACCGGCGTCTTACGCCCGTAGACCAGGCGGGCGTGTGTCACGCTGCGCATAAAGCTGCCTGCATCGTGAAAGAGCGCCATCTCCGTCCAGGCGTGGCCCATCTCCAGGGCAAAGTGCGCGTCCGATCCCGCTGTGACCGGTAATCCATACTCCGCCGCAACCTCTCGAGCCCGGCGATCATCGGCCTCGGGGAACGCCCGCGCGTTATACCCCTCTACCAGATCAACCTGCGCCACAATCTCGCGCAGCTTCCGCTCACCGAGTCGCCCTGGCACGCCGCGCGACAGCGGATGCGGCACCAACACCAGCCCACCCTGTGCGTGGATGCGCGCCGCCGTCTCCGCAGCGCTCAATCCCGACGGGATTCGCTCGTTTAGGAACATACCCGCCAGGCCACCATCGGCCGTGCCAATCTCCTCGCCCACGATCACCTGAAACGGCGCCTGCGCTTGCAGCTTCAGCGCGCCGGCAATCTCGTCGTGGTCGAGAACGGCCAAGCCGTCAAGGCCGTGCCTGGCCACGGCTCTGCTCAGCGCCTCCAGCGACAACCCACAATCGTAGGAGTAGCAGGTATGCACATGTAGATCATAACGCATCAGGCTCGTCACTTGGCGCCCAGCCGCTTTCCGGGGCCTACTGCGCGGCCAAGAGCTGCTCGTACTCCTCTTTGCTGATGAGCTCCCCGCCCTCGATCTCCCGGCTCCGCACGCGCCGCTTGTTGTCAAAGCGGATCTCGGCCCGCATCAGCGCAAAGCAGTGGTCATCCATCATTTCCTTGCGCAGGATGTAGCCGCCTTCCTCGAGGCTCAGATCATTGTACATGTCCACCCGCACCTTCATCGGCGTGCCGCATTTGCTGCAGCGCACGTACAGCCACATCTCCCTCTCGAACTTGGGACGGCCAAACAACCTGTCCAGAAAACCCATTCCTGCCTCCTCAACGCAACACGGCGACGGCTTTGTACCGCTGCATGCCGCCGATTACCAGATCACCTCAGCCCGCTCGCGCACGACCTGCTCATACACCTTGGCAGTGCGCTGCGCGATCCCTCGCCAGGAATAGTCGCGCACGACCATCTCATACGCCT
>DIVQ01000065.1 GCA_002423325.1 Anaerolineales bacterium UBA6128
GGGCTGGCGACCTCTGGGAGGACCACCGCGGACTGGATGGACTTTTGGAGCAGCTGCCCAACGACGACTGCCGCATCGTGCTGGCACACAACCCCGACACGGCTGACAGCGCCTATCGTGGTCGTGTGGATCTGATGATCTCAGGACACACACACGGCGGCCAGGTCAAGGTGCCCTGGGTGGGCACCCCGATTGTGCCCGTGCAGAACAAGCGCTATACACGTGGCCTGGTTATGTCGCCGAGGGGAGAGCGCGTCTTTATCTCCAGCGGCATTGGCTGGGCCGTGCTGCCGGTGCGTTTCAACTGCTACCCCGAGATCGCAGTGCTGGCGCTGGCGCCTGATGGCGCGAGAGACGAATAGGGGCAAGGCGCGCGCGTACTCGCGTGGCCGTGCCCCTACTGCGATGGCGCTGTAAGTTAGTCTAGCGGACGAACTCGGCGATGGCCGCCACGACCTCATCCTGCTGCGCGTCGGTCATTTCAGCATACAGCGGCAGTGAGAGCTCGTGCGCGGCGACGGCCTCTGCCCGCGGGAACGCGCCGGCGGACCAGCCCAGGTCGGCGTAGGCGGGTTGCAGGTGCACGGGCAGCGGGTAGTGGATGCCCGCGCCGATGCCTTTGCTCTGCAGGTGCTGCAGCAGCGCGTCGCGGCGCTCCACCTCGATGCCATAGATGTGGTAGACCGAACGGCAGCCGGAGCCCTCGCAGGGGAGCGTCACGCACGCATGGGCCAGCAGCGTATTGTAGCGCGTAACCCTATCGCGGCGCGCTTGGTTCCAGGCGTCCAGGTGCGGAAGCTTGACCGCCAGGATGGCGGCCTGCAGCGCGTCCAGGCGATAGGTGTAGCCGACCGCGCTGTGGCTGTACTTGGTGGTGCGGCCATGGTCGCGCAGGTTGCGCACGCGCGCTGCCAGCTCCGCATCATTCGTGGTGAAGGCGCCGCCATCGCCCGCGCCCCCCAGGTTCTTGGCCGGGTAGAAACTGAAGCAGCCTCCGTCGGCCAGCGCGCCGGCGCGGCGGCCTTTGTAGCTGGCGCCGTGCGCCTGGCAAGCATCCTCGATCACGCGCAGCCCATGCGTCTGCGCGATGGCCAGAATGGGGTCCATGTCGGCTGGCTGGCCGTAGAGGTGCACGGGCAGAATGGCTTTGGTGCGGGGCGTGATAGCGGCCTCGATGCACGCCGGGTCGATGTTGCGCGTGCGCGGGTCGATATCGACCAACACGGGACGTGCGCCCACGTGCGAGATGGCCGACGCCGTGGCAATAAACGTCATTGTGGTGGTGATCACCTCATCCCCCGGGCCCACGTCGCAGGCCAACAGCGCCAGTTGCAGCGCGTCAGTGCCTGAGCTGACGCCTACGGCGTGCTCGACGCCGCAGAAGGCGGCGTAGGCGTGCTCGAACAACTCGACTTCCTTGCCGAGGATAAAGCTGGTGTTTTCCATGACGCGCGCAATCGCGGCGTCGACTTCTGGCTTGATGCTGTGGTACTGCGCCTTGAGGTCGACCAGGGGGATAGGCATCTCTGCTCGCTCCTTTGGATGTTGCGCCGAGTCTAGCACAGGCGACGCCGCGCGGCAATTCTCTGGACAGGATGGCGGGGCGGGGATAGATCGACGCAATTGCCTGCCTCGCATCGCCCGGCTACAATGCATTGTAGGTCGACTCTATGAGAGCCGAATGACGTCGGCGGGTCAAGGTGATGACAGTTCCTTCATCGGAGCGAAACAGCGTGAGTGCGCGCGTGGCACAGCAGGTGCGGGCGACCATCGACCGTCACGGCCTGCTGCAGCGCGGCGATGGGCTGGTGCTGGGCGTGTCGGGTGGGCCCGACTCGCTCTGTCTGCTGCATCTGCTGTTGCGCTTGGCGCCGGAGTATGGCGTCGCACTGCAGGTCGGCCATCTGCATCACGGGATCCGCGGGGTTGATGCTGACGCGGACGCCGACTATGTGGAGCGGTTGTGTCGTGAGTGGGGCGTGCCCTGTCGCGTGGAGCGCGTAGACGTGCCAGCCTGGGCGCAGATTCACGGTTTGGCGATCGAGGAGGCCGCACGGCAGGCACGCTACCGCTTTCTGGCCTCGCTGGCGCTGGAGTGCGGCGCGCGCACGATCGCGGTGGGGCACAACGCCGATGACCAGGTCGAAACGGTGCTGATGCACCTGTTGCGCGGCAGTGGGTTGGCCGGTCTGCGCGGCATGCAGCCCGTGGCGCGCCTGGACGCCCTGCGCCTGGGCGATGACCTGGAGCAGCGGGCGACGCGTGCCGGTCTGCGGCTGACGCGTCCGCTGCTGGAGGTCACTCGCACTGACGTCGAGGGCTATTGTCGCGAGCAGGGCATGGCGCCGCGCTTCGACCTGTCGAACCTGGACCAGACGTACTACCGCAACCGGCTGCGTCACGAGCTGATCCCGCTGCTGGAGACCTATAACCCGCAGGTGCGGCAGGTGCTGCGGCGCACCGCCGACCTGCTCGCCGCGGACTATGTCGTGCTCCGTACGGTACTGAAAGGGACCTGGTCGGATGTGGTACGCAGCGCCACGCCGGAGGCGGTGGTGTACGACCTGGCGCGACTACGCGCGCAGCCAGTGGGCCTGCAGCGTTCGTTGCTGCGTGAGGGGGTCCAGCGGCTGAGGCACGCGCTTCGCAATATCTCGCTCGTGCACATCGACGACGCGTTGCGCGTGGTGCGCGACGGGGACGCCGGCGCGGCGGCCACGCTGCCCGCCGGGTTGCAGTTGCGTCTGGGTTACGCGGAGGCGGTGCTGGCGGCCGAGGGCTACCAGCGCATTCCTGACGATGGGCCGCGGGTGGGCGCCGAGTCGCTCGTGGTGCCGTTGCCGGGCAGTGCGATGCTGCCGGATGGGCGTTGGCGCATCGGCACGCGCATCGACGCGCGCGCCGACTTGGCCGGCGACCCGGCGGCGAACCGCGATGTGCTGGTTGCGTACCTGGACGCCGATGCGTTGACTGCGCCGCTCGTGCTGCGCGGGCGCCAAGCGGGGGACTGGCTGCGGCCACTGGGACTGGGGGGCCGGCAAAAGCTGCACGCGCTGATGGTCAACCTCAAGATTCCGCGCGCGGAGCGGGGTAGCGTGCCCCTGCTGGTGTGCGGAGACGCGATCGCGTGGGTGGTGGGCCATCGGCTCGACGAGCGTTTTGCGGTCACGTCGGAGACGCAGCGCGTGGTCACGGTTCGTTTCGAGTGCATCGGTGAGTAGACATAAAGAGAAGAATCGAGGACCGATGGCAGACAGGCAGGTCGTGCTCAAGCCAGGTCGTGACAGGTCGGTGAGAAATCGCCACCCCTGGGTGTTCAGTGGGGCGATCGAGCGCCTGGAGGGGGATCCCAGTGGCGGCGACCTCGTGACCGTGTGTGACCACAGCGGGCACGCGCTGGCGACTGGCTATTACAACCCGCGTTCGCAGATTATCGTGCGCGTGCTGACATGGGAGCCGAACGAGGCGGTCGATGCCGCGTTCTGGCGGCGTCAACTGATGGCCGCGATTGCGCGGCGCGAGGCGCTCGCGCTGTCAGCGGACACCGATGCCTACCGCCTGGTCAATGCCGAGTCTGACGGGCTGCCTGGTCTGATCGTGGATCGCTACGGCGAGTGGCTGGTCTTGCAGTCGCTGACGCTGGGGATCGAAACACGCAAGGCCGCGATTCTGGAGGCCCTGCTGGGGCTGCTCAACCCGCGCGGCGTATACGAGCGCAGCGACGTCGACGTGCGCAAGCACGAGGGGCTGGGGGCGGTGACCGGGGTGCTGTCCGGCGAGGCGCCGCCCGTGCCGCTGCTCATCGGCGAGGATGGCCTGCGGTTTTCCGTGGATCTCCAACATGGCCACAAGACTGGCTTTTACCTGGACCAGCGCGACAACCGGCGGCGCGTGGCGGCCTACTGCGGCGGACGCGACGTGCTCAACGTCTTTTCCTACACGGGCGGCTTTGGCGTCTATGCGCGGCGTGCGGGCGCGACCAGCGTCGTGAACCTTGACAGCTCGCACGATGCGCTGCTGGGCACCGAAGAGAACCTGCGTCTCAACGACCTTGCGCGCGACGACGACGAGCAATTGGAGGGCGATGCGTTTCAGGTGCTGCGCAGTCTACGGCAGGAGCGGCGCACGTTCGACCTGGTGGTGCTAGACCCACCCAAGTTCGCGTTTACGCGCTCGCAGTTGACGCAGGCCACGCGCGGCTACAAGGACATCAACATGCTNNGACCTGTTCCAAAAGGTGCTGTTCGGCGCCAGCGTGGACGTGGGCCGCGACGTGCGTATCCTGGAGCGCCTGGGCCAGGCAGGCGATCACCCGGTCCTGCTGAGCTTTCCGGAAGGCGCGTACCTGAAGGGCTTTGTCTGCCAAGTGGGCTGACACAGCTATACATAATGTATTGGCGAATGTTGCTGGTACGAAAGGGGCTCGCTATGAGTACCGATACGGCCCTCCTCGAAACGCTGAAACGCTTTTTGCCGCTGCTGATCCCCCTCGTCCTGCTCGAGTTGGGCCTGATGGTGGCGGCGCTGCTGGACCTGACCAAGCGCGAGCAGACGCGCGGCCCCAAGTGGATGTGGGTCCTGATCGTGGTGCTGGTGAATATGGTGGGGCCCATCGCCTACTTTTTGGTGGGGCGGCTGGAGGAGTAGCGTGGCGACATTCGCCGACGAGGGCCTGGCCATCCGCACGGAGGGCCTTACGCGTCGCTACGGCGACGTGGTGGCGTTGGATCGGCTCGACCTGCGGGTGCCGAACGGCGCCATCTTTGGCTTCTTGGGGCGCAACGGCGCCGGCAAGACTACCACCATGCGGCTGCTGACCGGCCTGGCGCGCCCAACGGCAGGCTCGGCGTGGCTGGCGGGCCGTGCTGATCGTGCTGTGCCTGGTGGGAGCGCTGGCCGCGATCGAGCGTCAGGAGCTCTAGTTCCCGGACAAACGAAAGCGCCCTTCCAACAGGAAGGGCGCTTTTATGGTGGGCGCGATAGGACTCGAACCTANNCTCTAACCAACTGAGCCACGCACCCAACACGGCGCAAGTATACCACGATGCGCGTGGTTTGCAACTTTTCACGCGCGACGGACAGGCCGCTCAGGGCGCCGATGTGGTCAATGGCTGCGGGCTGGGCTGAGGCCCGGGCTGTGTCTCAGTGGCAGTGGGCGCCTCCAGGATGATCGTGGGCGCGACGTAGGGTGTGGGCGTGGCGGTGCGCTGAGGGCGGTTGCCCAGGATCGAGATGATCAGGCCGCAGACCATGCTCGCCACGAGCAGCAGGCTCAGCAGCCACAACAGGATATTGCGTCTGGATCGCGGCGATCGTCGCATGGCGTGCCTCCTGAGATGGCTTTACTCGGACTCGCGGCAGTCCGCCAGGCCCCGTTGGGCGATGGCCGAGTCGGGATTGATCAGCAGGGCCTGTTCGAGCCAGGGCACCGCCTCGTCGCAACGCCCCGTGTAGGCATAGGCCAAGCCGAGCTGGTAATACATGTCCTCCGAACGCGCTCCCAACTCGATTGCCGCGTGCAGGTTGGTGATGGCGTCTTCATAGTTGCGCTGTGTGTAATAGGCTGTGCCGAGATGGCCAAAGGCGGGAGCAAAGGTCGGATCGACCTGCGTTGCCTTTTCCATCTGCGTCAGGGCGGGCTGGAAAAGGCCCTGGGCAAAGTAGGTCCATCCGAGCTGATCGTAGCCCTGCGGGTCCTGCGGATCGACCTGGGTGGCGCGCTCAAAGTAGCTGGTCGACTGGTCCCAATCTCTCAGCACGCGATAGTTGCGCCCGATGTCCAGGTAGACGAACGCGTGGTAGGGGTTGATTTCGATGGCGGCCTTGTACTCGTAGACGGCCTGTTCGTATTGTGCTGTCAACTCGTAGATATAGCCCATATTGCGGCGTACCCAAAAGTCACCGGGGTCGAGTTCCACGGCCGTCTCGGCGGCATCGAAGGCTTCTTGAATGTAGCCATAGTCCCCGTAGGCCTCCGCCAGGTATGCGTGGCCCAACGCGTACTCTGGATCGAGTGTGATGGCTTTGCGTCCGGCGACCATGGCATCGGCCAGTTCGCCGTTCCAGTCCAGCACCATGGTCAGATAGGCCTGGTTCTCGGCAGACTCGGCGTCCAGTTCGACCGCCCGGCGTACGATGCGCACCGCCTCGGCGATCTGGCGGCGCAGGGCGAGCGTGCGGCCCCAGCGCGCATAGGCCACTGCCAGGGTAGGGTCCATCTCCGCGGCGCGAATGTACTCAGCCAGCGCGTCATCGTACTGACCGGTCTCAAAGAAGCGGTCGCCCACCGCCACGTGCTCGCGGGGGCTGATCTCGGTGGGCGTGGGAGTCGGCAGCGGACCGCGCACGGCTTCAAGGATGACCAGTTGCTTGGTGTACAGGTACCACGCGACGCTCAGCGCTATCGCGAAAGACAGCAGCCAGGGCCACGGATTGCGTTTGGTTCGGCGTCGCGATGGTTGCAGGTACATGTCAGCAGTGGCGTCCGTTCGATGGTTGGCGGGGCAAAAGGACTCCGAACCCTGATTATAGCCGGGGGCCGGAGCAGCGCAAACTGGTGGCGCGCACAGACGCGCATACGGGCGCGATCGCAGGTGGACAGAGACGGCCGATGCGGTATAATAGTCGCATGCGCACACGAAGGGGCCCGGCGCTGCTGGGCATGAGCGTGCTGGTCTATCTGCTGGTGACTGGCTGTTCGCGCCCGACGACGCCAATGCTCCAGGCCTGGGCGAGTCCGCGCCCGGCCGATACCGCGACGTCGGTCAGCCCTCAGCTCACGCCGACGGCCTCGTCGACGGTCTCTCCGACGCCGCGGGACGGCACGGCTCCGAGCGTGACGCTTGGGGATGTGCCCGCGCAGGTGCAGCCAGCCGAGGGGCTCAAAGTGATCGCTTCGGCCAGCGATGACATCGGTGTGACGAGGATGACGCTGACGCTCGCGGGCGCGCTCTTGCACGAGACCGCCGAAGGATCGTTGCGGTACAATCTCGATACGCGGCTGCTGTCGCCCGGGTCGCACGTCCTGGTGGTCACTGCGTGGGATGCGTCCGGCAACGAGGGGCGGGCGGCGCTGAGCTTTGTGGTGGCCGCGCCGCAGCCTGCGCCGAGCGCGACGACTGCGCGGCCCGATCCGACGGCCACGCTGACACCGACTGTCGTTGCCAGCGCGACGACTGCGCCCAGTCCAACGGCGATTGTGCCCACGCCTGCGCCGACCGTGCAGGCTGTCACAGCCACCTGGGGCGAGATCAGCATTCCGACCTATGGCTACAAGCAGGCGCTCTACCTGGATCCCGACGGGTCAGGTCAGCCCTATCCGTTGCTGCATCGCGATCAGGTGACCGGTCCGGTGGACACGCTCTACCGCGTGCTGGTGCTGCGCAACGCCTGGCTCGAGCTGCAACTGCTGCCCGAACTCGGGGGGCGCATCTACCAGTGCCGTTTCCTGCCGACCGGGCAGGATTTGCTGTACAATAATCGGGCTATCAAGCCGACGCAGTGGGGCCCCACCGATCAGGGATGGTGGCTGGCCGTGGGTGGCATCGAGTTCTGCCTGCCCGTGGATGAGCATGGGTATCTGACGGCCGAGCCCTGGGATACCGAGCTGCTGCGGGCTGCAGACGGCAGCGCCACAGCGGTCATGTCAATCGTGGAGCGATCGCGCAACCTGCGCGCCGAGGTACGCGTCACGCTGCGACCCGGAGAGGCGGGCATCGGCCTGCAGACCGCGATCACGAACCTCGACGGGGGCGCCAAGTCGTTCCAGTATTGGACCAATGCGATGCTGTCGCCGGGGTCACATGGGGTCCAGCCATCGTTGCGCTTTTACTTTCCAACGGACGCCGTGACGGTACACAGTCGGGGGGATGGCGCGCTGCCGGACGCGGGCGCCACGATGCCCTGGCCGGTCTATGACGGGCGTGATCTGTCGCACTATGCCACGTGGCGCAACTGGTTGGGCTTTTTTGCACCCGACCTGACTGCGTCCTACACGGCGGTGTATGATTCGGCCGCTCGAATCGGGATGGTGCGCAGCTTTGCGCCCGGGGAGGCGCCCGGCGCCAAGCTGTTTGGTTTTGGGCAGGGCTTTGACCCGGGCGTCTATACCGACGATGGCACGCAGTATGTCGAGATGTGGGGCGGCCTGACGCCCACCTTCTGGGACTATGCCACACTCGGGGCGAATGAGCGCCGCACGTGTGAGGAGTTCTGGTACGTGCTGGTGGGGCTGGACGGCCTGACGACGGCCAACGAGCGCGCCGTCTTGTACGTGCAGCGCGAGGCGGCCGCGCTCAGGATCAGTGTGGCCTCGCCCGGTGCGGGACGTTGGATGCTCAGTGTGCTTCAGGACGGACGTGAGATTGCGCAGTGGCCCTGCGAGACGCGTCCGGATGCGCCCGTCGAGCGGCGGCTCGAGGAGGGCGCCTGGAACCCGAGTGCCGCCGTCGACGTCCGTGTTTTGGACGTCGCGGGTCAGGTCGTGCTTGCCCATACAGGCTGATCAGCGCGGAGGAGCGTATGCAATGCCCTGAGTGCGGTCACGAGATTCGTGGCAAGACTCTGTTCTGCCCCAACTGCGGGCACAAACTGGAAAATGGTGCTCCGGGTGTGCCGCGTAACAATGGCGCGCCCGACATCGAAGAGCACACAGAACCCAAGCCGGCGCGCACGGGCTGTGGACTGTCTGTAGGCGTGCTGCTGATTGCAGCGCTGGTGCTGCTGGGCATTGTGGGACTGGGAGTAGGCGGGGCCTGGCTGGGGCTGCGCGACCGGGCACGCGTTGAGGAGCGGGCAGCCGGTGAGCACTACCAGAAGGGTTTGACCTATCTGGCGCAGGGTGACTATGAGTTGGCGGTCGCCGAGTTCGAGGCCGTCTTCCAGATCGACCCTGACTTTGAGGACGTTGCCCTCCGTTTGGGGGAAACGCGTCGACAGCTTGACGCCGAGCCTACGCCGACCGCGCAGCTGCAGAAAGAGGTCAATGCGCTGTACCTGGACAGGTTGCGCGAGGCACACGCCGCGCAGGACTGGCCGCTGGTGCTGTCGCTCGCCGACCAGTTGATCACAATCGATGCGGCCTACGCGCGTGTCGAAGTGGACCAGATGCTGTTTGACGCCTTCTATAACCTGGGGACCCAGCGGGTGGCCGAGGACAGCATGACCGAGGCCGTGCGCTACTTTGAGCGGGCGCTCGCCTTGCAGCCGGGCAACACAACGGTGGCAGCCGCCAAGGACTTGGCAACGTTGTATGTCGATGGCATCGCCTACTGGGGGGCCGACTGGGAACGCGCCAGCGAGCAGTTCGGCGTACTGTACGCGCTGGATGCGAACTATAAGGACGTGCGCCAGCGCACGTTTGACGCGTATCTGAACTATGCCGAGTTGCTGGCTGAAGCGGAGGACTGGTGTGCCGCCAGAGCGCAGTACACCAAGGCGATCGAGATCGTGAGCAGCGCGGATCTGGTGGCTGCGCGCCAATTGATGGACGAACGCTGCCGGGCGGGCACCCCAACCGTCACGCCTGAGGAGACCGCGACACCCGAGTCGGAGGAGACTCCTGCGAGTCAGGGCACCTATGTGGGTTCTGTCGTCAAGCAGGACGATGTGGACCCGTCCAAGATCTTTATTCGTGGGACGGTGTACGATCGCGATGGCACCGGATTGTGGGGCACGCGCGTGCAGATTCAGGCTTGGGACTGGTCGGCGATCGCGGTGACCAACGGCATGGGCGAGTTCTCGTTCGACGGGCTCTCCAACCCGGTGACCTATACCCTGACATTGCTCGATGTGCCCTCGTTGCCGGTGGATGTGCCCAGCGCGTGGGGCAAGCTGGCGCTGGTCGAGTTCCACGAGTCGCAATAGGGCCAGCCGGGGGGCGCAGGCGTACGATTCGATGTTCTACCGATGCGTGACGGCGCTGGAGCGCAACTCGCGCCCGCGAGCGCCAGAGAGGATCAGAGCGTGGACGGACTTGAGACGATCATCGCGACCATCGTTGACGACCTTACGCGCAAGAGCGCCATTCGCGACGTGACGCTCACGCGCTCGCGTGATCTGATCCGCAACTGTGCCAACAGCATCCGCGCCACGCACCGTCGCGAGTACGATCTGGCGGGCGAGCTGCTGGCGACGGCGCGCTCCCAAGCCGAGCACACCTGTGCCGAGGCTTCCGCGTATGCCGATATCTACTACTCCGGGTTTCTGCAGGATGCGCTCAAAGAGGTGGCCGAGGCAGCAGTCGTGTTGGCGTGTGCCACGTGTCAGCCGGTGCCGGGTCCGGCGGAGCTGCACATCGACTATCCGGCCTATCTGAACGGGCTGGGCGAGGCCGTGGGCGAGATGCGGCGACTGGCGCTGGAGAGCCTGCGGCGTGACGATCTGGTCGAGGCAGAGCGGCTGATGAGCATCATGGACGAGGTGTATGGTCAACTCGTCACGATCGACTTTCCCGATGGCATGACCGGCGGGTTGCGGCGTACCACCGATATGGTGCGCGGCGTGGTCGAAAAGACCCGCGGCGACCTGACAACGGCCGTACGCCAGGAAAAGCTGCAGGCCGCACTGCAGAACCTGGAGGCTCGGCTCGATATGGGCAAGCCGGCGTGAGCGGACGTGGCCAGATCGTTCTGCGTGCCAGCGAGGTCGGGCGCTATACCTACTGTGCGCGCGCCTGGTGGCTGCAGCGCGTGATGGGCATCGAGCCTCGCAACCTGGCCGCGCTGCAGCGCGGCACCGAGGCGCACGCGGCCCATGGTCGCGGCGTGGAACGCGCGAGCCGGATGGGGGCCTGGGCGTTAGGCCTGGCGCTGGTGGCAGCCGCGGCTCTGTGTGCCTGGCTGATCACGCTGCTGCGTTGACAGATCGATGACGCGCCGCCACGGTTCGCCCGACAGATACGCAGCACTCAAACGATACCGATGCCGATAGGAACGATGGATGAAGCGTAACGAATGGATCGCCGTGGTGGTCCTGCTGATTGTCACGGCGCTGACTGTCGCTTTCGGCTCGCCCTCGGAGGGGCTGCCTCACGGAGAGGTGGCGCTCGCCGCCGAGCTGACGCCGTCTGCCACAACGCTGCCACAGAGCCCGACCGACACGACCGTCGTGCCGACCGCGCGCGCGACACAGGACGCCGCCCACCCAGAGACGGTGCCCACCGACACTGCGCCGGCGTCGGCGCCAGCTACTGTGGCGTCGGAGGCGACCGATGCGCCGCGCGCCGAGCTGCCTGCGGCCAGCCCCACACCGACCGCTACTGCCACGCCCACGCTGATGCCTACGGCGACGCCCTTCCCGTTTGATACGCGCCCCGACCTGGAGCGCTTTGTCTACGTGGACCAAAAAGTGCAGCACATGTACGTCTTTGAGCGCGGCGAGCTGGTGCGCGATCTGCTGTGCAGCACTGGGCTGCCCACCGATACCACCTACACCGAGGCGTGGGAAGGCTACATCGGCAAGTTCTGGGGCACGTTCTACGCATTCGGCACGTATCAAGACCACGCCTGGTATCTCTACCAGTCGCTGGGGTCGATCCTGGTGCACGGACTGCCCTATACCGAAGAGGACGGCTATCGTACCTACCAGGGACGCGAGTTGCTCGGGGTGCAGCCCTCTTCGCACGGGTGCATCCGTCTGGCCCCGGAAGACGCCCAGTGGTTCACGCAGTGGAACCCGGAGGGGGTCTATATGGTGATCACGGATCCCTACCTCGAGTTCTGGCGTTGACCACTGGTCAAGCGGTTCTGCTGGTTTTCGTACTGCTGGCCGCGCTGGCGGCGCTGCTGCTTTGGCGCCTGGCTCGCGCAGGGCGTGCGCGCAGCGGGCTGCCTCGTGGCGAGATTGTGTACGGCGATACCGGCGAGTGGATGGCCGCCGAATCGCTGTTCGCGCCACGCTATCGTCTGACGGGCAAACCCGACTATCTTGTGCGCAATGCCGACGGGCTGGTGCCGGTAGAGGTCAAACCGGGGCGCCGCGCGGCCGAGCCGTATGAGGCGGACATCATGCAGTTGGCTGCCTACTGCCTGCTGGTGCAGGCAACACGCGGCGAACGCCCCCCGTATGGCCTGTTGCGCTACGAGGGCCGCACCTTTCGCATCGCCTATGATGCCACGCTGGAGAACGCCCTGTTTGACACCCTCGATGCCATGCGCGCCGACGCGCAACGCTCCGATGTTCCCCGCAGCCACACCGACCCTGTACGCTGTCGCTATTGCGGCCTGCGCGAGGATTGCCATCAGTCGCTGGTAGACTAGAGCGGCTGAATGGCCTATAATGCTCGACGCAACGCACTGCGCGAGGAGGACCCATGTACGCAGCTCCGCGAGGGACTTGTGATCTGCTCCCCGAAGACCAGCACTACTGGCGCCATCTGTATGCTGCCATCGACCGGGTAACAGCCCTGTTCGACTATCGCCGCATTGATGTGCCGATCTTTGAAGAGACCGGCCTGTATGTGCGCGGCGTGGGCACCGGCACCGACATCGTCGACAAAGAGATGTACTCGTTCAAGGACAAGGGCGATCGCGATATCTCATTGCGGCCCGAGTTCACAGCGGGTATTGTGCGCGCCTACCTCGAGCGTGGCATGAAGTCGCTGCCTCAGCCGGTCAAGCTCTATTCGACGGGCCCGATTTTCAGGTACGAGCGTGTGCAGGCCGGGCGCTACCGTCAGCACACCCAGTTCGACATCGAGTGCATCGGCGAGATGGATCCTGCGGTCGACCTGGAGGTCATGTCGGTAGCCTGGCAGTTGTTCGAGGATCTTGGCTTTCAAAAGCTGGCCTTTCAACTGAACAGCACCGGCTGCCCCAGGTGCCGGCCGGGGTATCTGGTGTCGCTGGTGGACTATTACCGGCAGCATCAGGAAGCGCTGTGCGGCGACTGTAAGCGCCGACTGGAGCGTAATCCACTGCGCTTGCTGGACTGCAAGGTGCCCACGTGCAAGGAGCTCACGGCCAACGCCCCGGTGCTGGCCGAGCACGTCTGCGAGGAGTGCCGGGAGCACTTCACCACGGTGAAGTCCCTGCTGGACGCGGCCCAGGTGGCCTACACGCTCAATCCCCGGCTGGTGCGCGGGCTGGACTACTACCAGCGCACGGCCTTTGAGATCACCTCCGGCGAGATCGGGGCCCAGACCGCGGTGGCCGGGGGCGGCCGCTACGACGGCCTG
>DIVQ01000112.1 GCA_002423325.1 Anaerolineales bacterium UBA6128
CGCATCATTGTGGCGGGGGGCGCGGGCGTGGGCGGCGCCGCAGGGTTCGCGCCGTTGCGTGATCTGGCGCGCGTGCTTTGTGGCGTCGTGGGCGCCTCGCGCGCGGCGGTGGACGCCGGATGGATCCCCTATGCGCACCAGGTGGGCCAGACCGGGCGCACGGTGCGCCCGGACCTGTACATTGCCTGCGGGATCAGCGGGGCCATCCAGCACCAGGCAGGGATGAAGACCGCGCGCGTGATCGTGGCGATCAATACGGATCCCGACGCGCCGATCTTTGCCCTTGCTACGTACGGCATTGTGGGCGACCTGTTCCAGGTGGTGCCCGCGCTGACCGCAGCGTTCCGCGCGCGGCTGAAGCATTAGCGCGATGGACAAGGCACCCTCGCTCGCCGATGTTCAGGCGCTGCGCGATCAGCGCTACCACAGAACGCCGAGTCTCCGGCTGCACAGCGAAGAGGACGCGGTTGCCTACGTGAACGAGGTGGGCTTTTGCTTTCTGTTCGGCGACCGCAGTGTCGAGATCCCCGCGCTGTGGGCGGCAGTGTGCGGGGAGCAGCGGCCCGTGCCAGTGCATCACAACGATGGCGACCTGGGGCGCACCTGGAACTGGAAGGACACGTTGCCGGCACGCGGGCTGTTCCACTATGGCAAGCTGTTGCGCAAAAAGCCCACGCTCGTGGCGCTTGACCTGCTGCCCGCGTTCTACGCGCTGTCGCCCAACTATGGCGATGTCAATGACTACCTGGAGCGCTACGCCGAGGGCCAGCTGAGCTACGAAGCCAAGCAGGTCTACGAGGCGTTGCTGCAGAATGGGCCGATGTCGACGACCTATCTGCGTCAGGAGGCCGGGCTGCCGGGCGGCGAGAACGCGCGGCGCTTTGACCGGGCGCTGACCGAGCTGCAGGTGGAGCTGCG
Source organism: Anaerolineales bacterium UBA6128 (assembly GCA_002423325.1). Classification (GTDB taxonomy): domain Bacteria; phylum Chloroflexota; class Anaerolineae; order UBA1429; family UBA1429; genus UBA6128. Next base: position 919 of record DIVQ01000112.1, read on the forward strand.
CATCGTCAAGTCCGGTACCGCGGACACAGGCGCCTGGGGCTATGCCTACGTCTACGACCTTTTCCTGCGCCGCTATCCGGACGTGCCGGAGCAGGCGCGCGTCCTCAGCGGGGCGGAGGCCCAGGAGACGCTGCTGTTGCGCTATCTGCGCAACGTGGTGGCGGTGTCGGAAAGCGACGCGCGGCGGCTGGTCGGCTGGGAGCCGTGGGAGTGGCAGCCGCTGGTGGCGCGTCTGGCCGAGCGCGGCGCGCTGCGGCAAGTAAGCATCGAGGGCCTGGGCGAGGCGTGTCTGTTGACGGGCGACCTGCCGGTCGTCGTCGGCGAGTGATACGCGGATGAAGCTGCGGGACATCGTGGAGCGCCGACAGCCGCCTGAGCCCTGGGCCGAGGGGGAAAAGATCCCGTGGAGCGACCCGGCGTTCAGCGCTCGGATGTTGCGCGAGCATCTGTCGCAGGAGCACGACGCGGCCAGCCGCCGCTACAACGTGATTGACCGCCAAGTGGCCTGGATTCACCGCGCGTTGCTCGGAGGACGTCCCACGCGCGTGCTGGACCTGGCCTGTGGGCCGGGGCTGTACTGCAGCCGACTGGCACGTCTGGGGCAGCCCTGCGTCGGCGTCGACTATGGGCCGGCGTCGGTGGCGTATGCGCGGGCGGAGGCCGAGCGCGAGGGGCTGACTTGCACCTACCGCCAGGACGACATCCGCCAGGCCGAGTATGGGATCGGCTACGGTCTGGTGATGCTGTTGTACGGTGAGTTCAACGTCTTTCGTCCGGCGGAGGCGCGCAACATCGTGCGCTACTATGTGGTGGATGCTGAGAGCGGCGCCGTGCAGCGCCACGCCTCGGCCACACAGGCCTACACCGATGACCAGTGCCGCGAGATGCTGGCCGGTTGCGGATTCGACGAGGTTGCCTTTGTGGACTCGCTGGAGGGTCCCGAAGGAGAAGCGCAGCAGGGGCTGAAGGTAATCGCCGCGCACAAGCGCGCGCCGCCGACATGGGAGGATGCAGATGGCAGAGTGCAAGACGCTGGCCGGTAAGACTGCGTGGGTGACTGGCTCGTCGCGGGGGATCGGGCGCGTGGTGGCTGAGCACCTGGCGAGCCTGGGCGCGCGCGTGGCGCTGCACGGCACCACGCCTACGTCGACGCGGCAGTTGGGCGAAGGCGAGTCGCTGGCGGCGGAAGCGAAAAAGATCGCGCGCGCGCAGGGGGTGGAGGTGCTGCCGGTGCACGGCGACCTGACCGACCCAGTCGTGGTGACGCGCATCGTGGGCGACATCCGCGCGGCGTTCGGGCAGATCGACATCCTGGTGACCGCGGCGGGCGGCGACATCGGGCACCGCGGCGTCGAGGCGCCACAGGCCGGCAAGCCGGAGCACAACGACGCGCTGGGCATCTCGTACGAGGACTATCGCGTGGTGCTGGACCGCAATTTCACCACCTGCTTTTTGTCCTGCAAAGAGGTGGCGCCCGAGATGATGGCGCGCCGGGCTGGCCGCATCATCACGTTCGGCAGCATGTCGGCGCTGAAGGGCATCCCGCAGTCGGTGATCTATTCAGCGGCCAAGGCGGCGGTGCAACAGTACACACGGTGTCTGGCGGTGCAGATGCGGCCCTACAATGTCACAGTCAACTGCATCGCCCCGGGAGATATCCTGACGGCGCGCTGGAAGGCCAGCCGACCGGTGGACCCGGCTCTGGCGGCCACGGGGGGCACGCTGGAGCGCTACGGGCAGCCGATCGAGATCGCGCAAGTGGTGGGCTTTGTCGCGTCGGACGCGGCGAGCTATCTCACCGGGCAGGTGCTGCGCGTGGACGGCGGCACACAGTGCTGGCCGGCCTAGACCGCGACTATAAGGAGCAGGACCGTGATCAAGTTGAGCACGCGAGTCGTGGCGCAGCAGACCGTGAGCGGCCTGCATGACGGCCGCGGCACGCTGAATGGCGGCCGGGCGCTGGACCGCCCAGCGTTGGGCGGGGGCGCATGGCAATTTGTCGATTACTGGCGGCTGCCTCCGGGAACCAGCATTGGTGAGCATCTGCACGTGGAGGGCTACGAGCTGTACTTTGTCACCGCGGGGCGGGGCGTAATGACGACCAACGGCGTAGCGAGCGAGGTGGCGGCTGGCGACCTGATCCTGAACGAGCCGGGCGATCGTCACATGCTGGAGAATACCGGCGAGGAGGCGTTGACCTGTCTGGTCACGGCGGTGATCGACGCGGCCAAGGGCTGAACGTCCTCGTACGCAGGGCGCTGAGACAGCGAGAAGCCGAGTTCCGTGCAGGAACTCGGCTTACGTTTCGGGTGATGTGTGGGCCGTGCGGCCGCTAGGCTGCGGCGATCTCGGCCAGGAATGCGCGCGCCCGTTCAGCGTTCATGCGGTCGCTGACGGTGAGCAACAAGCCTTTGCCTCCGATGGCGCGCACCAACTCGAGCGCGCCCTGCGCGGTCACAAACACCTGCACCAGCTTGCCGCGGTCACGGATGTGGGCCAGCAGGTCGGGCCACTGGTGTGCCGGCGGGTTGCCATCGCCGGGGATCCATTGGATGCCGCGCAGGCGCGGAATGTCGCACAGCAGGTCGACGTGCGGAAGCTCGCCCGGGCCATCCAGGTGGTAGAAGCCGGCCTCCAGGTGTTCGCAACAGGTGGCAAGGTCGGGAACGACAAAGCGCTCGAACATGCGCGGCGAGATCATGTACGAAAAGTCGCACTGCAGCATATAGGTGGTCTCGTGGCTCCAGATGGGCGTCCAGCAGTCGCGTCCGCGGCACACCGGGTGGATCAGCGCATCGAGCGCGTCATAGTAGCGCAGCCAGAGCTGCGTCACCTCGCGAGACACGCGCTCGACCTCTTGCGGCGCGTCGTGCAGGTCGTAGAGCAGGCCTTCGGTGGTGCGCAGCGACGCAATGATGTCCAGGTTTCCGCCGATATCGGTGCAGCCTACCTGCACCTGACCATCCCAGGCTTTCAGCGCTGCCCGGGTCCACTCTTGCACGCGCTGCCACCAGGGGTTGTGTTCGTCGCAGGCAGGCTGCAGATCGGCGATGCTGTGCTCTTCGGTCGGCGAGAACCAGACGCTGCGTTCGTCAGGATGCACGTGCGCGCCCAGAAAGCCGGCCATGATGCCTGGCCCAAAGTTGACCCAGCTTGTCGGGTAGGCGTCGCCGTACCAGCGCGTGGCCTCAAGGTGCGGGGTGATGGTGGCGATGGCGGCCTCCGCCGGCAGGTCGAGCGGGTAGCGTGCGTAAAAGTTGAGGACCGGCCCATAGCGTACGCGCGGGTCGCGTTCGCCGCCGCTGATCTGCACCAGCGGACGATCAAGCTCGTGCGCCCACCACGCGGCATAGTCGCGCTCGATGCGGTCCCAGTCGGATGGCCCAAAGCGCAGATCGATGCTCACCAGTATCTCCTAGCCTCCAAAGTGTGCGCTATTCCAGCGCTTGCCCTCGTCGAGCATGGCGAGATAGTTACGCACGGGGATATAGTTCGCGACGCTATTGCCGGTGCCGAGGCACCAACTGCCCGAGGGCCCCAGTTGATCGAGCAGTGTGCGCGTGCGCGCGCGCACCTGTTGCTCGTTGCCGCGGGTGAGCAGGTCAACGTCTACGCCGCCGAGCAGCGCGATGCGCGTGCCGTAGCGGGCGTGCACGGCCTCTACCGGCTCGATCTTGTCCTCGAACGAGTGCTTGGCATCGATCTGCACGGTAGTGATCAGGTCCTCCATCACCTCCTGCAGGTTGCCGCAGGTGTGCAGCAGAAAGGGCAGGCCATGCGCATGGGCAGCTTCCGCCAGCTTATGCTGGTTGGGAAAGACAGACTGGCGCAGGACGCTGGGGGCGACCATGGTCCCGGTGGCGTGACCCATGTCGTCGCCGATGAAATAGGCGCCGAAGCGTCCGTGGCCCAGATCGAGCAGCGCGTTACAGGTGTCCACGAGCAGCGTTGTGATGCGCTCAAACAGGGTGGCCACCAGTTCGGGTTGGTCGTAGAGCGCGATGGCAAAGTGCTCGTAGCTCATCAGCCACATCACCCACTCAAGGACGCCGCCCGCACCCAATGCGATGGCGGTCATGTCATCGGGGAGGCTGCGCAGGGCCTCCTGCACGGGGGTCCAATCAACGTCAGCGACTGATGGCCAGGGGTAGGACTCGTAGTCTTGCCATGAGCGGATCACGCCCGTGGCAGAGTTGTCCCAGCCGCGCTGGCCGCCTGAGAGCGCAGCGGTGTCGTTGGCCTGGGCGACCTCTCGCTGCAGGCCGCTGCTGACGCCGATGGGCACATAGGCGTAGCCCAACTGTCGGTAGAATTCCACCAGGTCACGACCCCGCTGGAGCCAGCCTGCGCGGTCGCCGGCGTCCGGGGAGGGGATTGGGCGCCCGATGACGGCCTCCATGATGGGCTGGTCGGCGAACAGCTCGATGAAGGGCACGGGGCCGGGGCACCCCTCGTGGTGCAGCACGCTCAGCAGGCGCTCGGGCTCGGGTCGTACCATGGTAGCCTCCTTATTCGGACGCCAGTGTACGCCGGACCTGGCTCGGCTACGGGCGCATTCAGGCGCCGCGCGTGTGCTTGCGGGCGCGGTACTCGTCTGCCAGCACCGACATCAGGACGTTGTCGTGGTGCTGGCCCTGGATATAGCTCGCGCGGCGCATGCGTCCCTCGACGACAAAGCCCGCGGCCAGATAGCAGCGATGTCCACGCTCGTTCATATCAACGTGCCACAGCCCGATCCGCTCCAGCCCGAGGCCGTCAAAGCCGATCTGGAGCAGCAGGCCGATTGCCTCGCGACCATAGCCCTTGTCCCAGTAGTCTTTGTCGCCGATCACGATGCCGACCTCGGCCGAGCGGTTCTTGAGGTCGATGCCGTGCAGATCGCAATTGCCGATCAGCCGGTCACCGTCCTTGAGCACGATGCTGTAGCGCTGCGCGTGCTCGCGCGGGTTGTCGAGGATGCGCTGCTCATCCGCCATTGACCAGGCAGGGTAGGCGTTGCCAAGGTTGGCGCCGATCTCGGGGTCGTTGAACCAGCGGTAGAAAAAAGCCACGTCGCTTGGCTCCCACGCGCGCAGATAGATACGCTTGCCATAGATCATTGGCTGGCCCTCCGTCTTGAGCATGCCGACATTATAGAGCCGGCTGCGCACCACGCAAGCAGCGTATTGACAAATATGGTATAATGCAGATGGACTGGCTCACATCAACGAAGCGTCGCAGGTCTGGTTGTTAGCCACAGGTGACCCGCACGGGTCCTTGACACGAGTGGGAGGATGCGAGCGATGGCAGAACCGGTCAAGCTGGAGGATCTCAAGACCTGTCCCAAGTGCGGCGAAAGCAATCCCAAGGACGCGAGGCATTGCAGCCACTGCGGGGCCAGCCTGGCAAACGTCACGCCAGGGCCAGCAAAAGTCGAAGTGAAGAGAGCCAAGCTGATCGAGCGGCTGCGCAAAAAGGCCTGATCACCGGCTGGCCGATGCGCTGTCCCATCAGATCAAAAAGGCCGCTTCCAGATCCCACGGGGAGCGGTCGAAAGTGCTATGCACGCATACGACCCCCAAGACTTGACCGAACCTCTGAATCGACCGCTTTGTGCCGGACGTCGGGTGACCTGGGAGACTGTGCTCCTTGTGTTGCTCGTCATCTTGGTAGTGGGCACGCGCTTGTGGGACCTGGGCTCGCGCGGGTATGAGCACGACGAGTCAATCCATGCCTGGGAGTCCTGGAAGCTGGCCACCGGCCAGGGATATGTGCACGATCCCCCTTACCACGGACCTTTTCTCTACCACCTGACCGCCTTTGTCTACCTGTTGTTCGGCGACAGTGACGCGACGGCGCGCCTGGGGCCGGCGCTGTTCGGCATTGCGCTGGCGCTGTTGCCCTGGAGCCTGCGCAAGTGGCTGGGGCGCAAGGGCGCACTGGCCAGTATGGCACTGATGGCCATCTCTCCCGTGGTGATGTGTCGTTCGCGCTTTGTGTGGCACGACGTCCCCGGATCGGTCGTCAACCTGCTGTTGCTGCTGGTGGTGTTGCGCTACCTGGAGGGGCGTCGTAACCGCGACCTGTATGCAGCCGCCGGGCTGATCGCGCTGGGCGTGTGCATCAAGGCGACGGCCAACATCACCTATGCTATCTTTGGCACGTTCCTACTGTCCTTGTTCCTGTGGCAGTGGCTGCGCGACCGCTCGCAGCCCTGGCGCGCGTTCCCCGCCTTTGACCTGTGCATGCTGCTCGGCACGCTCATTCTGCCGACAGCGGCGGCGTTCCCCATCAAGCTGCTGGGCCACAACCCAATCGCCTACGACAGCAGCGCGCTGTTGTTCTCGGGCGGCGTGTTCCTGGTGATGCTGGGCGCTGCTATAGCCATCGGGCTGTGGTGGGACCGGCAACGCTTTCCCATCTGCGCAGCCCTGTTCTGGGGCATCTACATCCCGCTGTATACGACCTTTTTCACCAACCTTCAGGGCTTTGGCACGGGGGTCGTAGGGATGCTGGGCTATTGGCTGGTCCAGCAGGGCGTGAGGCGCGGCAATCAGCCCTGGTTCTACTATTTCATGCTGTTGGGGCTGTACGAATTTCTGCCGGTGGTGCTTGCGGTCGGGTCTGCGCTGTTGTACGCGCTGCGGGGCGACCCACGCGCACGGGCGGAGCGGGCGGCGACGGGCCGCGTGCGCGCGCCGATCGTGCCGCTGCTGATCTACTGGTGCGTGGGCGTGCTGGTGATCTACACCTGGGCGGGCGAAAAGATGCCCTGGCTGACGCTGCACCTCGTTCTGCCCATGCACCTGCTGGCGGGCTGGGGCCTGGGGCGCCTGTTGGAGACTGACTGGGTGCGGTTGCGCGCGCTGCGCGGGCAGTGGCTCGTGCCCGCAGCCCCAGCGCTGGCCTACGTGTTTGCGCGCGCGGTGCTCGACCGTCCTGCTGTGGGTGTGCCGCTCGACGCGGTTCGCATGCTCGGCTGGGTGGCGACACTGGTCGTGCTGGGTGGCTTGGTGGCGCTGGCGACGCTGCTGTGGCGGCGAGTGGGCGTTCGAGAGGGCTGGCGGCTGGTGTGCCTGTCGTGCGTGGCGGTATTGGCGGCGTTGACGGTGCGTTTTGCGTGGATGGCCACGTTCGTTAATGCCGACTATGCCACCGAGTTCCTGGTCTACGCCGCGGGCACGCCCGACACGGCGCTGGTCACGCGCGAGTTGGAGACGCTGTCACATCGGCTGCACGGCGACCTGTCGTTGAAGCTGGCCTTTGACAACGAGTCGTGGTGGCCCTTCAGTTGGTATCTGCGCGACTTTACCAACACCTATACCTACAGTGGAACGCCGGACGCGCCTTTGGATGCCGACGTGCTGATCATCAACGTGAAGAGCGAAGAAGCCGCCAAGCCCTACGTTGGCATTGGCTACGATCGGCGCCAGTATCGGATGCTCTGGTGGCCGAACGAAGACTGGTACCGCCCGATGACGCTCAAGTCGTTGTGGGCCGACCTGCGCGACCCGGTGGCGCGGCGCGCCCTGTGGGATGTGGTCTACTATCGCAAACACGGCCAGCCCACCACCGAGTGGTACAACGGCAACAGCATCGCGCTGTATCTGCGCAAGGATCTGGGCCAGAGGCTGTGGGGGATGGAGGATGCGCCGGGGGTTCAGCCGTGATGAATGGGTTGGCGCCGAAGACAAAACGGCAGGGAAAGGAAGCTGGAGCGTGAAGCACAAGGGATTTCTGGCAGCGCTGTTCGACCTGAGCTTTTCAGAGTTTATCACCACCAAGCTCATCAGGCTGATCTATGCTGTCAGCCTGGTCATCTCGGGGCTGGTCATTCTGGCGGGCGTCGTGCTGGTGTTCTCGCGCTCGATCGTGGGCGGCATCATCGCGCTTTTGTTGGCGCCCATCGCCTTTATGCTGTCAGCGCTGGGCGCGCGCGTCTGGACCGAACTGCTGATCGTCATTTTCCGCATCGCGGAGAACACCGGCGAGATCGCCAGGGCTACGCGGGCCGAATAGCGCGACCGGCGCGACGGAGCGACCACAGGGCGTCCGGCGGCTCACTTTCTGGGGCCGGCATACAGGCGCGTCTCGTGCATCGCGCTGTAGTCGGTAAAGCCGGCCTCGTCTACCTCGTGCCCCTCGATAAAGTCGGTGACACCCTGGGCGGCGGCGTCGAGATTGTCGGCATGGCTCACGACGACGGCCTCGAGCGTGGCGGGCACCACCGGCGAGCCGTTCTCGCGTTTGCCGTGGTGGGCCAGCAGCGCGTGCACCAACCTCAAGCGCAGGTCGGCGTCAAAGCCGGGCAGGGCATCGATCGCCTTTTCCACTTGCGCGGTGCCGATGTAGAGGTGCGTCCAGAGCGTCCCCTGAGTGGTTGACTCAAAGCTGGTGGCGTCGTAGGCGCGGATCTTGCCCAGATCGTGCAGTAGGGCCAGTGTGATGACCAGGTCGCGATCCAGAGCAGGGTAGAGCGTGCAGGCGGTCTGCGCGAGACGCGCCACGGCCAGCGAGTGCTCCAACAGCCCCCCCACGCAGGCATGGTGGAAAGCTTTGGCCGCCGGGGCCACCGTGAAGGCGCGAAAGGTCTCCGTATTACCCAGGATGGCGTCCAGCAGACGCGCGAGGTCGGGCTGCTTGACGCTGGCCAGCAGGTCGTCAAGCTCGGAGATCATGTCTGCCATCGGTCGGCTGGCGGTAGGCAGGAAATCCTCAATCCGGGTGAGCGCGGCCGGCACGATGCGTTCCAGCGTCACCTGCAGTTGATCTTTGTAGGAGGTGACGCGGCCAGCGACTTCGACGCCTTTGCCCACTACCAGCGCGTCGGCCAGGTGGCCGGGGGGATCGAACTGCACTCCCTGGATGGCGCCGGTCTTGTCAGCCAGGGTGACGCGCAGCAGCATGCCGCCATTGCGCATGGTGGTGAGGCTTTTGGTGCGCAAGAGGTATACCTCTTTGCGCAGTGACATGTCGGTCTGTAGTTCAGAGACGGGCACCCGAGCCATAGCGCTCTGTCCTTTCTGAGGCGTGCGGATACGATAGCTTCATTATACTGAAAGCGCGTCGGGGGCCGAAAACCGCCTGTGAAGCTGGCGGAGAGCGCCTCACGCGGATTGACCTGTGCGACCGGGCGCACTAGAATGCAGGTCGTGGGCCAGCGCAAGGGGAGGCGCGAGGATGATCCTGCCGGGGCACGTGGCTGCGGCGTATCTGGCGACCCGATTGCTACATACGGATCGCCTGGGCACTTTCGCGGCGTGCATGTTTCCCGACCTGGTCGACAAGCCTGTGCGTTGGCTGCTGAGGCGCACGCCGAACGATCGCATTCCTGCGCACACGGCGCTGGCGTGGGCGCTCACGACGGCGGCAGTTTGGAGGTGGCGAGGGACGGATTGTGCGCGTGGCTGGCTGGCGGGCTATGGCGTGCACCTGGCCTGCGACGAGGTCAACGCGCACCGGAACCCCGGCCGCCTGTATCTATGGTGGCCGCTGAAGCGGTACGAGATGCACGTGGGTCCCACCGGTTTGCAGAGCAGCCTGGCCGATTTCAGGCCGGCATCGCTGGCGGTCGAGGGCGCGCTGACCCTGCTGGCCGCCGCCATATGGCTGGCCTCCGACGATGACGCAGCGACAATCCGGACGCGCGCGTCGTCAGACATGAGAGGTGCGCGACATGCGAGCAGTTGATATCATTGCGGCCAAGCGCGATGGCCTGGAACTGAGCGCTGAAGAGATCGGTTACTTTATTGAGGGCCTGACCTCCGGCGAGATCCCCGACTATCAGGTAGCGGCGTGGGCGATGGCGGTGCTGCTGCAGGGGATGACGCCGCGCGAGACGACCGATCTTACCATGGCAATGGTACGGTCGGGGGAGACGCTGGACCTGACGGCTGTAGCGCCCTGGGTGGTGGACAAACACTCGACGGGTGGCGTGGGCGACAAGACTTCGCTGGTCGTGGCGCCCGTCATTGCCGCGTTGGGGCTGCCTGTCGGCAAGATGTCGGGGCGCGGGCTCGGCTACTCGGGTGGCACGCTGGACAAGCTCGAAGCCATCCCTGGTTTTCAGGTGGCGCTCAGCATGGAGCGCTTTCTGGGCAACCTGCGCGACTATGGCATCGTCCTGGCCGGGCAGACCGCCGACCTGGCGCCTGCCGATGGCAAGCTGTACGCCTTGCGGGACGTGACCGCTACGGTGCCCAGTTTGCCGCTCATCGCGAGCTCGATCATGAGCAAAAAGATCGCGGCGGGAGCGCAGGCCATCGTGCTGGACGTCAAGGTGGGGCGCGGCGCCTTTATGGAGACGCTGGACGAGGCACGCGCATTGGCGGAGATGATGGTGTCCATCGGCAACGGCGCCGGGCGACAGGTGACGGCGTTGCTTTCGGACATGAGCCAGCCGCTCGGGTGCGCCGTGGGCAATGCGCTGGAGGTAGTGGAGGCGGTCGAGACGTTGCGCGGCGGCGGGCCGTCTGATTTCGTGGAGCACTGCGTGGTGCTCTCGGCCGAGATGCTGACGCTGGGCAAACGTGCGGCCTCGCCGCAGGAGGGGCGCGCCCTGGCCGAACGCAGTTTGCGTAACGGCAGTGCGCTAGAGACCTTCCGCAAGTGGGTACGGGCGCAGGATGGCGATGTGCGCGCAGTCGACGACCTGAGTCTGTTGCCGCAGGCGGCGCAGATTGTCACGGTGGTTGCGCCGCGGGACGGCTACATTGCCGGTATTGACGCGCGTGAGGTTGGGCTGACCAGTGTAGCCCTGGGCGCCGGGCGCGCGCGTAAGGGCGACCCGGTGGACCACGCGGTGGGCGTGGTGCTGGGACCCAAGGTCGGGCAACCCGTGCACGCGGGGGATTTGCTGTTCAGCGTACACGCCCGCGACGAGGCCAACGCGACGTCTGCGTGCAAGAGGTTGCTGGCCGCTTACTCATGGTCAGAGAAGCCGGTGGCGGCGCCGCCGCTGATCTATGAGATCATGCGCGGCCATGACGCCGACCAGCGCGCCGCGATGGGCTGACGCACGCCGGCGCCGCTACCAGAGCGTCGCGGTGCGTTCGTGCACCACGCGCTGGTAGACGCGTGCGGTCTGCGCTGCGATCGTGTCCCAACTGAAAATGGTGAGCACGTCGCGGAAGGCGTTGTCGGCGCGCTGGCGCGCCCAGTCCGGATGTTCCAGCGTGTGGCGGATTCCCCAGGCGCACGAATCGACGTTGCCGGGGTAGATGGTGATGCCGGTCTCGGCGTGGCGCACTACCTCGCGCAGCCCGCCGACCTCCGAAACCACCACAGGGCAATGCGCCGCCATTGCTTCCAGCGCGACGATGCCAAAGGGCTCATAAAGGCTCGGAAAGACCGCACAATCAGCCAAGCGCAAAAGACGGTTGCGATCTTCGTCGCTGACGAAACCGGCCAACTGGACGCGGTCACCGAGACCGAGTTCGTGCACGAGGCCTTGCAGATAGGGCATCTCGGGGCCGCGGCCGGCGATGATGAAGCGCGCTTGTGGCACCCCGGCCAGCACGGCGGGGGCCGCGCGTACCAGCGTGTCGACTCCCTTTTCGTGTACGAGGCGCCCCACGAAAAAGACGATGCGATCGTCGGGGCGCGCATAGCGTGCGCGGAGCGCGCTCAGGTCCTGACCTTCGAGCGCGAGGAAGGGCGTCGGGTCGACGCCGTTGGGGATCACGTCGACCTTGTCCAGCGGCGTGCCGAAATAGTCATGCACCTCGCCGGCCATATAGTTGGCGCAGCAGATCACGCGCCACGATTCATAGTTCAGGCGCCACTCGATGGCGTCGATGCGGTGTGATTGCTCGTCATAAAGATGGCCGCGGCCACGGCCGCGCTCGGTGGCGTGGATGGTGCCCACCAGGGGCAGCTTGAAGGCATGCTTGAGTTCCCAGGCGGCCGGTGCTGTCAGCCAATCGTGGTTGTGGATCAGGTCGAACGGTTCTTCCTGCGCGATGACAGATTCGGCGGCGTGGCAAAGGGTGGCGTTGGTGGCGTCGACGCGATCGAGGAAGGCGTCGGCGGCGTCGGTGTAGCTGGCGATGCGGTGGACGGTCACGTTGCCGTTGCGCTCGATGCCCGGGTCGCCATGTTCTGTCGGCGTGAGGAGGTGTACCACGATGCCGTCGTCGGCGGTCGCGGTGCAGCGGGCGAGCGCCGGAAGCAGGTCGGCGACGTGTTTCCCAAGGCCGCCCACGATGTGAGGCGGGTACTCCCAACTGAGCATCAGCACGCGCATGATCATCCTCCGAGACGGGGCTGTAGAACGGAGCGTCGCATGGTTATGGCGCGACAGCCTGAGGGCATTATACTGACGGCGAGCCGTGGCACAAGTGGTTCGCTTCGCGAGAACGATGATAGGAGCAAGGAGACAGAGATGAGTGAAAAGATCCTGGATGCGGCGATGAGCAAGGCGACCGACGGAGAACTGGGTTGCGCAGACGCTCACGCGCTGGCGGCAGAGTTGGGCGTGTCGCCGCTGGAGTTCGGGCGCGTGATCAACAAAGCCAAGAACCTGCGCTTTGACCGATGTCAACTGGGGCTGTTCGGCTATGGCAGCAAGCCCGCCGGCGAGCACAAGATTGTGCTCAAGGCCGCGCGTGTGCCGCCAGAGATCGGCGCAGCTCTGGAAGAGCGCGCGCTGGATGGACGTCTGTCCTGCGCTGCGATCTGGGAGGTCGCGGATCTCTATCGCTATCCACGGCTGGGCATGGCCAACATCGTAGAGGCCATGGGATTCAAGGTGAAGCCTTGTCAGCTGGGCTGCTTTTAGCGGGGGTGGCTGAAGAGCTGTGATTGCAGTCGAGCAGCGGTTGCTGAATTGACACCTGTTCGGGCCGGTGTTAAGATACGCCCCACGTCCAGGTTGGGGGTTCGTATGGCAAGGGCGGTGCCGGGCTTTCGGCATGGCTATGTGATGGGTCTGTTGACGGCTGATGTCGAGCGCATGTCGCCACAGTTGCTCAAGCGCGTGCTTGAGCGACGGCTGGAGGCGGTCGAGTCGCACATCCGCCTGTTGTCCGATCAGCTGGATGCGGCAGAACGACGGTCTGGCCCGATCAGCGACTGGAAGTGGTCCAAGGCGCCGGTCACGGAGCGGCGCTGGGATTTCCTGGCTGATCTCAGTTACCATATTGCCGCGCGTGATGCCCTGCAGGACGCCATCAGCACCCTGTAGGCGGTTCTCCGTCGGGGTTGTGTAGCCGG
>DIVQ01000200.1 GCA_002423325.1 Anaerolineales bacterium UBA6128
GCCGCTCCCCGGGCCGAGGCCCGGGTCTGCGTTGCGAAGCCCCCTTCGGGGGCTAGAAAACCGCATAAAACCAATGCCAGCCTGCTTTAGCAGGCTTTGCAGCGCAGGCCCCGGCTTCAGCCCGGGCCGTCGCCGGCGACGGGGGGGCCTTTTTCAGTGCCCTCCTAGCCCAGCTTGGCGCGTATAGCGTCCAGAGTGGCCCCGGCCTCGTTGCCAGCCAGCCCACCACAGCCCACTGCACGCCGCCTAGACGTGGCACCCCCTGTGTCGCCGCCCCCGCCGCCAGCAACCCTACTCTGGGTCCACGATCGGCAGGCCCAGCTGTCGGCTGAAATCGATTCGCTCGAGCAACGGCAGGCGGTCACGCTCCACCCGCACGGTGTATGCCCCGACGATCCTGGTCTCTTCGACGATCATCCAATCAATCACCGCATCATTCGGCGCCGTTACGCTGTCGCCCAGTACAGCTCCCTCCCAGAACTGCGGCTCGCCGGCCAAGGCGCCCGTAAACTGCTCGCCGTCCCAGCTCACCTCTTCTATCCAGAGATCCTCAAAGCCGCCCAGCTCCTCGACGTCAAACCGCGCGCGCACCGCAAAGTAGATCTGCGTCTCGTCGGGGTCTTCGAGGCAGGTGGTGAAATGCTCGAGCGTCGCCTGCGCACGCGCGATCGCGTCGTTCATCTCTTCCTCTTCGATGCGCGCGGCTTCCACGCCGGTGATGTCGGCCGTAAAAAAGGCGCAGCCCGTCAGCATGACCGGCAGCGCCAGCAGGAGGGCGAACCTCAAACGCACGAACCTCATCGTCTCACCCCCTCAGGAGAGCGGGTAGCGGTACCTGGTCAAATAGTCGTCGCGGATGCCGAGATGCTGCACGTGGTCGAGGTCAAGGTTGGCCTCGATCACTTCAACGCGATCCTGGTTGGCCGCGGCCAGCACCAGGCCATCGGGATCGATAATCTGCGAGACGACCATCTGCAGCGGGCCAGCGGCGTTGGCCGCCACCACAAAGACGCCGTTCTCCGCGGCGCGCGATCGCAAGTGCGCCGCCAGCACCGGCAGTTTCCAGGTGCCGGAGCCAACCGCGCAGAAGGGGTGCAGCACTAACCGTACACCCTGGTCGAGCAGTGCGCGACAGCCCTCGGGAAAGCGCACGTCATAGCAGATCTGCAGACCGACGCGCACCCCGCGGAGGTCAAAGGACACGTCGCGGCGCCCCGGGCGATAGCAGCGCGCATCATCGCCCGTCAGATGCACCTTATCATAGTGCGCTGCCAGCTCCCCGGCATCATTGTAAACGAACACACGGTTGACCCAGGCGCCGCCGTCCCAGGCGTCGCAGCCCAGCGCGACCCACAGCCTGAGCCGTTGCGCGGCCTCGGCCACGCTCTGCAGCGCCGCCTCAATCGCCGGCCACTCCCCGGGCGCGCGCAACGCGCCCAGTTGAACACCATAGCCTGAGAGCGCCGCTTCGGGAAACACGACCAGGTCAACCTCGCGCCGTGCCTCGCGGTCCAACACGCCCAGAATACCCGTCAGGTTCTCAGCGAGCACATTGCTGACTTTAGCCTGCGCGGCCGCCACGCGCAGAACAGTGCGTGAGGACATGACTGGCTCCTTTGATGCGTTCTTTGCACGGTGTCATTGTAACACCGGCCGCAGTGCCGGCAAACCGCTCTTTGGCATCCGCCCCCGCGAGCCTATAATGACACGCAGCCTGTTCTGCGAGGAAAAGATGCTCGATACTGCGATTCGCGCCGCCCGCGAGGCTGGCCAGACACTGGTCAACCTGTTCCGCCAGCCGCACCAGGTGCACAGCAAGGGCCTGCGTGACATCTCCACCGAGGCCGACCTGGCCGCGGAACAAATCGTCATGGACATGATCCGCGCCGACTGCCCAGACGCGCGTTTCTGCTCGGAGGAGACCGCCAACGGCCCGCTCGCCGAAGGCGATGGGCCGGTCTGGTACATCGACCCGCTGGACGGCACCACCAACTATGCGCGCGGTCTGCCGATGTGGTGCGTGTCGATTGCCATGGCGCAGGGGGGCGTGGTGCAATGCGGCGTGGTGTATGATCCCCTGACCGACGACCTGTTCGCCGCCCAACGTGGCCAGGGATCCACGCACAACGGCAGCCCGTTGCGGGTCAGTGATCGCGCCACTCTGGACCAGGCTACGATTCTCGTGGACTGGCCGCGCAACCAGACGCTGCGCGAGCGCAACGCGCGTATGGTCGCGCGGCTCGCGGCGCTGGTGGATTCGGTGCGCTCACGCGGCTGCGCCGCGCAGACGCTCTGCTGCGTCGCGGCCGGCTGGGCCGAGGCCTACTTTCAATACACGTTGCAGCCGTGGGACGTCGCCGCAGGGGTCCTGATCCTCGAAGAGGCCGGCGGCCACGTCACCGATCTGCAGGGGCGCCCATGGTCGCTGCAGCAGCCCGACTGGCTGTGCACCAACGGGCACATCCACGCGGCCCTGCTCGCGCTGGACCCTCTGCACGCCTGATCGCGTCCCGGCCCCGTCCGCTCAGCAGTCGACCTTGTCCTTGGGCAGGTACGGGCACTTGATGAACACCAGCTTGCAGGGCGCGCCAGAGTCGTTGAGGATATCGTGCCGGTCGGTGGCCTCCATGCGAAAGACGTCGCCCTCGCTCGCCGCCAGGCGCTCGCCGCTGATCAGAAACGTACAGGCGCCCTGCAGCACGTAAAAGGTCTCCTCGACCTCAGCGTGATAGTGTTGGCCCAGCGTCTCGTCCGGCAGCAGCAGCAGCACGCCCCAGTCGATGCGCGGACCGCGCATCAGGTACTTGACGCCGCTGGCGCCATTGCGGTACGTCAGATCACTTTCCTTCGCGTGTTGCATAGTCACCCCCTGAGAGATGATCCTGCGCCCTGCAACCTGATCCCTTTTGGCGTCACGCTACAGCGCCGCGAGCAGGATGGCGCGTACGTCCTCCGCGCCCAGCTTGCGCGGGTTGTGATGCAACGAGCTCTGCGTGAGCGACTCGTCGATGATCGGCCCCAGGGCGTCCTCGGTCACACCGAACGCACGCAAATGCATCGGCACGCCGATGCACGTCACCAGGTTGCGCACGGCCTCGACGGCGCGCCCGGCTGCCTGCTCCATCGTCAGCCCCGCCGTGTCAACGCCCAGCAGTCGCGCGACGTCGGCGTACTTGGCCGTCGCGGCGGGCAAGCTATAGCCCATCGTGTAGGGCAGCAGCAACCCGCAGATCACGCCGTGCGGGATGGCATAGTGCGATCCCAGGGGATGCGCCATGCCGTGCACGCCCCCCACGCGCGCCATCGCCATCGCCATGCCGGCCATCAGGCTGCCCATGCTCATGGCCTCACGCGCGCCGAGGTCATCGCCGCGCTCGTAGGCCGTCTGGAGGCTCCCGCCAATCAGGGACATCGCCCGCATGGCCAGCGCATCCGAGAGCGGACCGGCCCCGATCGAGGTGTACGACTCGATGGCCTGGCACAGCGCGTCCGAGCCGGTGCTGGCGGTGACCGCCGGCGGCATCGAAAGGGTCATCTCGGCGTCCACCAGCGCCACGCGTGCGAACCAACGATCGTCGCGGATAGATCGCTTGACCCTGGTCTCAGGGTTGATGAGCACGGCGTTCTTGGTGACCTCGGCGCCCGTGCCCGCCGTAGTGGGCACGGTGATGAGCGGGATGCCCGGCCCCTCGAGTTTGCGCCCCTCGTGGTACTCGAGCAGGCTGCCGGGCAACAGGCACAGCCCGGCGATGGCCTTGGCCGTGTCCATCGCGCTGCCGCCACCGATCCCGATCACCACCTGGGCATCGGCGTCATTGGCGCGGCGGATCCCCTCAGCCACGATCGGCAGCTCGGGCTCGCGCGCAACGTCGTCATAGACCGTCAGCGTCACCTCCTCCGCCGAAAGCAGCGCACTGGCGCGCTGCACCACATCGGTCTGCTGAGCCAGGCGCTTGTCGCACACCAGCAGGGCGCGCTGGCCATAGCGCACTGCCGCCTTGCCCAGTTGCGCAAAGCAGCCCAAGCCAGTGATGACCTGTGTTGGCAGGTAGAACGTCTGCATGTTCCCCCCTGATATGCCGAGAGGCCGGTACTCGGCCTCTCGGGTGTTACTTGCCGCGCGCGAAGGTCACCGGCTCAAAGCGATCGCGGTCGGCCTTGCACACCGGGCACTTGAGCGGCGGTTTCTCGCGCACGCACAGATACCCGCAGACCTTGCAGCGCCAGATGGGCAGGCCGTTGGCCGTCCAGCCCATCAGCTCGTCCTCGTGCGCTGATTCCTCAGAGGGAGCCCCGCGGCGATCGGGGATCGATGTCACCGGCTTGTCTCCGCGCGCCACCTCATCCGAGACGTACAGCGCACAGTAGCACATCCCAAAGTCAACCAGGTCGGGATCGCGATAGTCGCACGGGCAGATGATATCAAGGTCCTCGGCGCGAACGCCCGAGGCCAACCGGCAGGGGCAGGCCTGGTAGCCGTAGCGTGCCGTGTTGGTCAGCAGGCCGCGCACGAGATCGAGCGTAAAGGGCAGGTCGGGGTTAAGCAGGTACCCACCCGACTCGGCCTCTTCCTTCAGGCGCTCATAGAGGGCCTGCACCTCGGCATCTGTCGCGCCGGTCGATGGCGCGCCATTGCATGGCGCGCCATTCCATGGCGCGCTCACAGGTCCAACGCCTCGCGGATCCGAGCCTCGTCAAACCCCACGATTACGGTCTTGCCATCGTCAATGACGATGGTGGGGAATGAGCCGCGCGGATTCCAGCGCGTCGCGTCCGCCATGATGCGCTTGCGCTCGTCGCCCACGAGGGTGTCGACGTCATGCACCTCGTAGACGATGCCGTTGTCGTTCAGCAGCGCCTTGGTGCGCTTGCACCACCCACAGGTGCTCAGCGCATAGAGAACCACTTTTTTCTGCATCGTCATCTCCTTCAATCGGTGTATCAACCGAGACCCACCACCAAGCCACAGGGGCACCAAATTGTATTTCTTTGTGTCTTGGTGTCTTGGTGGTGAGTGTCTCCTATGCCAGCAACTTGGCCAGCGCGGCGAACACTTCGTCCAGGTCCGCCTCGCTGACATAGCCCATATGGCCGACGCGCAGCATCTCGACGCCGGGCGCCTTGGTCGAGCCGCAGATGATATCGTACCTGGTCCGGAGGTCCTCCAGCACCTTTTTCGCGCTCAAGCCCGGCTGGAGCGTGGCAGCCGTCACGGTGTTGGAATAGTACCCGGGCTGCGCGAACAGGTTGAGCCCCAACTCCAAACACCCGGCGCGGCAATAGTCGCCAATGCGCTGATGGCGCGCCGCGACCGCCTCAACGCCCTCCGCCACCATCTGCTGCAGGCTCACGTGCAGACCATACAAGGCCGAGACGTTGGGCGTCGCCGGCGTCTGGTTGCGCTCGGCGTATCTCCGGGCCAGACCCAGGTCAAAGTAGTAACGCGGCATTTTGGCCGTCGCATACGCTTCCCAGGCTCTGGCGCTGAAACTGATAAATGCCAATCCTGGAGGCGCCATCCAGGCCTTCTGCGAGCCGGCCACCAGCACATCCACGCCCCACGCGTCGGTCTGCAGACGGATCGCGCCCAGTCCGCTGATCCCGTCCACGATGATCAGCGGCGCCGGCGTCTGCGCCTCCCGGATCGCGCGGCACAGCCCCTCGACGTCGTTCGTGACGCCAGTCGAGGTCTCGTTCTGCGTAAAGATCACCGCCTTGAACGGTCCCTCGGCCTCAATCTTGGCCGCCACCTCGGCGGGTACCGCCGCCTTGCCCATCGGATAGGGCATGCGCGTCACCGCTGCGCCGTAGGCCTCGGCTATCGCGGCAAAGCGCTCGCCAAAGACCCCGATCGGCACGCACAGCACGCGGTCGCCGGGCGACAGCGTGTTGACAACCGCCGCCTCCATCCCACCGGTGCCGGAGGAGGTCAGCACGAACAGGTCGTTGCTGGTCTCGAAAAAGACCTTGAGCCAGCCCGTGATGTCCTTGAACATCGCCTCGAACTCGGGGCCGCGATGGTTGATCATCTGCTTGCCCACTGCTGCCAGCACATCTGGGGGCAGCGGCGTCGGTCCGGGAATGCGCAAATTCATGATATGCTCCTTGGATGCTATAGGATACGACTCCAGTCACATGGCGACATGGCCCCGGCGCCACATTGCGCCATCCGATGATACAGCATGGGTGCCGTGTCTTGCGACACCGCGCCCTTACCTTACAGCCACGTCGGCCGTGGCCTCGCACAGATGGCGCTACAAATACTTGAGCGCCAGATAACCCTTGGCCACCGCAATCGACTCGGCCAGCACCACATAGCTGACCAGCTCGCAGACCTGGTCGGCGGCGAGCCGCAACTCGCGCTGCACGCCCAGCAGACGGCCCGCTTGGCCGGTATCCTCCAGTACGACGTCGTCTTTCTTGCTCACGAGCAGCATCGTGCGGCCCGAGTACTGGTTGCTCAGCGCGCCCCACGGCTGGTTCATCTGCAAGCTCGAGTTGTTCGTGGGACGATGCGCCCGGCCCGCTCCGTACTGGATCAGCTCCGAGGGCGGCCCGCCCAGGTTACAGCACAACTCATAGCCCGCGTTCACGCGCTGTTCGGCGTCCCACAGGTTGCGCACGCGCACGATGCTCTGGAGCACGTTGCTGCCGCCCAGCGTCAACAGATCCACCTCCACCGCGACGCCCTTGAGCAACTCGTAGGTCGGCTGCACAGCAAGCCGCACCCCCTGCCAGCACAGGTCGTCCGCGTCGCGGCGTTCGACGGGCTCCGCGGTCACCTGCTCGCGGTGCAGATAGCCGGTCCACACCTGCGAGCCGGCGGGATACAGCAGCGGGTGCAACCCGCCGTAGGTCGGGTAGCGCCAGGAGAAGCCTTGCGGCGTGGGAAAGGTGCTGCACAACTGGTTGACACCGCCCACGTTCCAGGCGATCAGGCTGGGGCCATAGTCGGGCGCGACGACGAATTCGGCCGCGCCGTTATCGATCACCCACACCGCCTGATCCGAGAGCGTGCTCTGCGAGACGCGCACGGACGTGCCGGTGCCCAACCGCAGCAGCGCAAAGGGCTTGCGCGCCTCCTGCAGGTCCAGCCGCAGATGCGCCTCACCGCGGTACACGCCCAGGCGGTCGTCGGTCAGCGCCAGGGTCACCGGCTGCACGACGGGTGTGTCGCGATGCAGCCCGCTCAGGCCAAGATGGGCCGGCGTCACCGTCAGGCCGGCGGCGGTGTGCAAACTGACCTGCCCGTCGCTCGCGCGGTTGGACGCCGTGTCGACGCGCAGCGTAGCGCTCTTTCGTCGTGCTGTGGTGGCCAGTACTGCCGGCTCGATGCGCGCCATCGCCGCGGGCCGCGTCTCGCCCGGGTCGGCGCCCGCAGCGATGCCGCGCCAGCCGAGCAACGCACGCCGCGCTGCGCGCCAGTCGCCCGCAGCCACGTAGAACCCCAACCGCAGCACCTCGCAGCGCTCACCCGGCGCCACGAGCACCTCACGAGCCCCCAACCGGAGCCACCATTCGCCCCAGATGCGCTCGAGACTATCGTCCCAGCCCACGCCCAGCACGCAGCCCTGCCGTTCCCAACAGCGCCACGGCTCGCGGTAGCCGGCGGGGTCGCGCGGAGCATCTGCCCAGGCGATGGGGTACTCGCCGCCCCCGCCGTGCACCATGCCGAGAGGCAACGGCAGCGTGGTGGTGGTGTATTCATAGTCAGGGAACAAGGACACACAGACCCTTCGGGTGTGGGCCCGAGCGGCGCGGTTCTCCAGCCAGCAGCGCAGGGTCATGATGCCAGTAGGCGCCAGCGTCAGTTCTTGCGTGAGATGCAGCCCGGGCGCGTGCTCGGCCTCGGCGGACATCGTCACCACAGCGCGGCCGCCGCGTTCGCTCACCTGCAGATCGAACGCGCGGGTCTGAAAATCGCTCGGCCAGTAGGGCGGCCCCATGACCGGGGCCAGCTTGGCGAGCGTCACGCCCGTAACCTTGTCCTCGAACTTGCAATCGCCCTTTTTGGCCTGCACCAGCACACGCGCGGCCTCCGTCTCGACGCGCACGTCATCGCCCACGCGCTGGGCCAGCAGCCCGCCCGCGCCGATGGCATACAGCGTCAGCGTCTCGACAACTGGCTTGCGCTCAGCGTCCGCGTACGCCGCGGTCACCGGCAGCGCATAGATGCGCTCCTCGGCGGCGGCGGCGCTCAGCGGCAGCGACAGGTGCGCCTTGGCGGGCACCGTCACCTGCTTGTACCCCCAATCCAGCGTCAGGCCTTCGGGCGGCGTCAGCAGCAGCGTGACCGTGGTCGACTCGGGCCGTTCGTTGTGCAGTTGCAATGCAAACCCGTGCACTACGCCCGGCGTCAGACTGAGTTGGCTCGGGGCGGTGTCGATGCGCAGCGGTTTCCGCACGCGCAGGCCGGAGAACAGCTCGACCTCTGCGTCGCCCACGCCGAACAGGCTGCGGACCGCCGGCGCTGTGCCGTCGTTCTTCTCGGAGGAAGCGTCGGGCTCAACCTGCACCGGGGCACTGCGCTCCACCGTCTCGCCGGCGGGCACGACAAACGCCTCGCTGTGGTCGATGCTCAGTCCTTTGTCGCCCAGGGCGTGCAAGTAGACGGGCAGGGGCTGGGCGCCCTTATTGATCACGCGCCAGCGCAGCGTCACTGGCTCCCCCGCCAACGGCTTACAGTCCGCAGCGATGGCCGCCACTTGTACGGCGTCGGTCTCGATGGCCACCGGCGCGCGCGCCTCGCGGTCGATCCAGATGGTCAGCGCCTCGCCCTCAGCCTCCCAGTGCTGGGTATAGACCTTGATCCCCTCCCAGCGCTCGTCGTCCTCGCCCTGTTCAAGCGCGCGCACATAGCTGTCGTACCAGTCGTGTCGCGCAAAGAAGGGCTTGGCCAGGGGCATCTGCAGCGCGCCTGGAATATAGTTCTGCATCAGGACAGCCGAATCGGGCGCCCAAAAGTGGCCGGTCTTTTTGTAGGTGGGCACGGCCTTGAAATTGGCGGTCCAGGTGTCGAGCGACTGACGCTTCCAACCCTCCTGCACCGAGCGCTCGATGGTCGCCTGAATGAGCTTGCGGCCGATGCTGCGCTTCTGGAACTGGGGCGCGACGTTGAGCAGTCCCAGGTAGCCCTCGTCTGTGGCGTTGCCAAAGCCCTTTTCAAAGCTGCAGTAGCCCGCGATCTCGCCGTCGATCTCAGCGACGTAGATCACCGTCTGGCGGTCCTCTTCAAACCACTCGCGCACCATGGCCGCCGTGGTGGGCACGCCGTTGTTCCAGCTGCCGGGCCACTGCAAGTCGCTGGCGTTCCACATGTCGACCAGGCCTTCAAGGTCGCGTTCGATGTCGATGGGGCGGATGATGACGTCTGACATGGCTGTACCCTCGCGTGCAACTAGAGAGGACTACCCTGGCCCCGAGGCGGTTACGATGCAAGTATACACCGACGCGGCGCGGTGCGCGAAACGCGGCGCGGTGCGCGAAACGCGGCGCGGTGCGCGAAACCGGATTCGCGCGCCGGCTATGGGGCGAACGATGGGTCGCTTCAGGGCTGCGGCAGGCAGTCAGGTTCGTAGATACCGTGCTGCGTGATGATGGCCGTAACGTATTCAGCGGGAGTGACGTCAAAAGCGGGGTTGCGCGCCTGGCCGCCCTCGTGCACCAGCCGAACGCGTCGCAGCGTGCCCTCATCATCGCGCCCCACGGCATACAGCACCTCATCCTGATCGCGCTCCTCGATCGGGATGCCGTCGCCCGACGGGCAGTGCGGATCGATCGTGCTGACCGGCGCCGTGACGTAGAACGGGATGCCGTTGGCCCGCGCGCAGACCGCTTTCTCATAGGTGCCGATCTTGTTGGCCACATCACCGTTCATCGCGATGCGGTCGGCGCCCACAAAGACCATGTCGATCTCGCCATGGCGCATCAGGTGGCCGGCGGCGTTGTCTGCGATCACGGCGTGTGGAATGCCCTCGCCCTGCAGTTCCCAGGCCGTCAGCCGGGCCCCCTGGCAGCGCGGACGTGTCTCGTCGGCGAACACGAACACCTTTTTGCCCTGTCGCGTCGCCACATACACGGGCGCCAGCGCGCTGCCCCAGTCGACAAAGGCCAGCCAGCCGGCGTTGCAGTGCGTCAGGATGCGCGCCCCATCGGAGATCAGCGCGGCGCCATGTTCGCCGATGGCGCGCCCCGCGGCCACGTTCTCATCAGCCAGCCGCTCTGCCTCCGCCACAGCCGCCTGGCGCGCCCCCGTGACTGAACCGGCGCCCTGCGCGGCCGCCAGCACCTTGTCGATCGCGTAGAACAGGTCGTGTGCGGTTGGCCGCGTGCGACGCAGGGTCTCGGCCCCCCTGTCAAGGTAGGCCTGAAAGCCGGCACCGTCCTGCGCCTCCAACACCACCTGGGCCATGCCGTAGCCCGCCGCCGCGCCAATCGCGCCCGCCCCGCGCACGACCATCGTCTTGATGGCGTTCGCCGTGTCCTGGTGCGCCGCCAGCCCGATGATCTCAAAGCGGTGCGGCAAGAGCGGCTGGTTGATCATCCTCACGGTGGCGCCTTCGAGCCAGACGGTGCGGTAGGGTGTGCCGTTGACGTTCATCTCTTCTCCTTGAGCGACTACAGTCGCAGATGCCGCGCCCGCGCGCGTGCTGCTGGTCAGCTAGTCGGTCGAGCCGCCGGTCTCGCGCCGCAGAAACGCCAACAGCCCGTTCGCGATGCCGGAGCTCACGCGGTCGACGCCCTCGGTCAGCAGGGCGCGGTCGCCGCCCATAAAGCCGCACTCGATGATCGCGCCGGGCGTTTCTGGCGCGATCTGGCGGAACGCGTGGTACTCGAGCATGTCGTCGGTGATGGTGTTCGGGTGCGGCTCGAGCCCGGTGGCCTCGGCATAGTGGGCGTAGAGCAGGTTCACCAGCGCGTCCTCTTCCTCGGGGGCCGCGGCATGGGTCATGCCCACCACCTTGAACCCCGACAGCCCCGCGACGCAACTATCGTTGTGGATCGACAGAAAGGCCGCCGCCTGGTAGCCGTCCAGCTTGGGCGAATACTCGGGCAGCACCTCTACGCGGTAGCCCTCGTCGCGCAACAGGCCAGCCACCTTGCGCGCAATGTTCAGGTTGAGGTCGACCTCCTGCAGCCCGTCGGGGCAGACCGCGCCCGAGTCGCTCTGCCAATGGCCCGCCACCAGACCGACCAACTGCTGATCGACGCTTGTGCGCCCCTTCAGGATGCCGGAGAGCGACGGCCGCTCGGATAGCACCAGCAGCAGCAGGGCCGCCAGCATGGCGAAAAAGACGACGCGCACGGCCAGGATCACGCCGTACAGCGGCGAACGGGGGCGCGTTGTGTCTCTGGGCATGCTGCGACCTCAGCGGCGGCGATCGGCGGGCGTCGGGCGCACCGCCTTGAGGATATAGTAGGTGCCGCGCTTGCTGCCCACTTGCAGCAGGATGCCTTTCTCCACCATATCGCGCAGATCCAGGCGCAGCGTCTCGGGCGTCACGTCGGGGCACAACTCGCGATACTCGCGGTTGTTGATGCGCTCGTGCGTCTCGATCCAGTGGATGGCGGCTTCCTGCCGTGGGTTCAGCATGTCGCCGTACCGCAGCGTGAGCGAGCTGACCGCGTTGTACAGCGTCAGGATCAGGTTTCGGCGCGTGTCCTGAAAGACCGGCTCGGGATGGTGATCAGCGCGCATAGCCGCATAGATGATGTCGACGCCCTGGCCCAACTCTTCGATGTAGCGCCAGTAGTACAGTCCGCGCACCAAACGCGGGTTGCGCGAATAGTGCTCGTCACGGATGTTGTCGATCGTGATATGGCCCGGCAGCCCCCCGGGCGACATGATCTCCATGCGGTCATCGAACAGGCGCACCTCGATGCGCTGGCCGGTGATGGCATAGTCGCGGTGCGCAATGGCGTTGACGACCGCCTCCCGCACGGCGCTGGCCGGGTACAGCAGCGTCTCGCGCCGCTCCAACCCCTCGATCGAGGACTGCAGCTGGATTTCTTCGTGCAGGATCTCCCAGGCGCGCTCCACCTGCCGCGCCAGCGGCCCGAGCACCTCTACGCGCCGCGTATAAGTCTCGGACGCGGCCACCGCCTCGCGCACGCTGGTGCCCTTGTAGCGCACAATCACCACGCCCACCTGCGGGAAAAAGCGGTGCGGGTGCTTGCCAAACAGCAGGATGCCGGCCGTGGTCGGCTGACCGGCGGAATCGACGGCGCCGGCCTCACGCAGCAATTCGTCGCGCCCCAACACCTCGCCGCGTGGCCCGCTCTCCTGGTGTTTGCGCTCATAGTCGGCAATGACCTGGTCGTCCAGATCATCCAGAGTAGCGCCGGGCACCACGTCATCCTCAAAGCTGACCACGCGCTGCCCCGCGCGGCTGGGCTGGCCCGGCTCGAGCGGCACGTTGAGGGTACCGGAGCGCACAAAGGCGCCCAGCCCCTCCACCGCCACGCGATAGGAGGTCGGCTTGACGGCCACCGTGGCCACCTGACCCGTGGGCATCTCGGCCACGCTCCACTCGGGCAGATCGTCCGTGCGGAAGGGCGGCGCGACCATCAGCAGGGCACGCTCCATCACCGGCTCGAGCACCTCGGCCGAGTCGGCATAGATGCGCCCCTGTTCGTCCATGCCCACCACCACCGTGCCCCCAATGCCGTTGGCAAACGCCACGATGACCTTGGCCAACTCGGTAGCCTCCGGTTCGGGCAGGAATTCGAGCATCGGGCCACGCTTCTGCCCCAGTAAGGCTCTGCCTTTCATGGCCTCCTCGGAATACGCGGGCGAAGGGAAGGATTCGCCCCTAGACCTTGTGCGCCACCCACTCGGCCGTATAGTACTCGCCCATATCCACCGTGCCGCGCATGATGTCGCCCTCGACCTCGCCGCGATAGTCATACGTCACGTGGCTGGCTTCGTAGCGCACCATCGTGCGGAACGACACCGCGTTGCCGCTGACGCTGCCCTGCACGCTCGTCCAAGCATACTGCGAGCGATAGTCGCCGCTCAACGCGGCGCCCTCCTGCTTGAGCGTCATCGAGTGCAGGCTGGCCCCCAGCGAGTAGGTCGTCTCGATGCGCCATTGCCCGCTGACATCGACAGTCGGCGCGGGGGGCTCGGGACGGCGTTGCCCGGCACTGGGCCGGTTGCTCATCAGCGCCAGCAAGCGCTGCGCCACGATCTCGGCCTCGCCCGTCTCCATCATATAGGGCATCATCACCAGTGCATCGGGACGCGCCGGCATGATGATGGGCGGGTCGCCCGCGCGCAACGCTTCGGCGATCTGCGGGGCGCTGCAGCCCAGCGTCTGTTCATCCCAGGTGATGTGCAACATCGGCGCCACATTGGAGAATCCGGGCATTTCGATGCGCGTGCGTACCGTGGGCAGCGTAGCCACGGCGGCGCGCACCGTCTCGAGCCAGCCCTCCCACATGCGCCACTCGGCCTGGTGGTCGCGGCCGTTGACCCAGGCCTCCACAGCCGCCAACAGCCCCATCACTTCTTCCTTGCTGGCCTTCATCGGGCGGCACAGCGCATGGTGCGGCGCGCCGTTCATGAACGCGGCCCACAACAGGTCGCGGCGGCCCAGGATCAGGCCGGAGGACTGCGGGCCGCGCAGGCACTTGCCACCGCTGTAGGCCACGGCGTCCGCGCCCAGCGTCAGGTAGCGGTTGGGCACGTCGGGGCGCTCGGCGGCGGCATCCACGATGCAGGGGATGCCATGCTGATTCGCCACCGCGATCATCTCGGCCACGGGGATCGTCTCGCTCGGCTGATTGCTGCCAGTGATCGCGATCATCGCCGTGCGCTCGCTGATCGCGGCGTCCAGGTCCGCGCGCGTCACCACTTCGATGAACTTGGCGCCCGTCAGGCGGATGGCGTGGTCATAGGTATTGCGGTGGCGCTTTTGGCAGATGACTTCGTTCTTCATGCCTTCGGTGTTGGGCAGGCGCGCCATCCTTTCCGGGTCAGCGCCGGCCATGCAGGCGGCGGTCAGGCCGGCCAAACCAGCCGCGCAGCCGGTGGCCACATAGCCAAACTCGCACTGCATCAGCTCGGCCAGGCGCTCACCGACCTTGCGCATCAGCTCGTCCATGTGCACATAGTGGTTGGTGGCCTCAGCCATCGCCTGCACCACCTGCGTCAGCGCGCGCGAGCCACTGACGATGGTAAAGGTGCCCATGCAGTTGATCACAGCGGGCACGCCGAGGCTGGCAAAGGTCGGGACCGGTGTTGTGGCGCGAGTGCTCGTGCTTGGGGACATGAAGGGGCCTCCTTTGGCCGTCAGGCGCAGGCTTGATCGACAACCAGCCGGTCGACCACGATCTGGCGCTGTGCGCGCGACAGACTGGACCAGTAGACGCTGAATCCGGTAACGCGCACGATCAGGTCGGGATAGCGCTCCGGATGCTGGTGCGCATCCAGGATCTGGTCGGCGTTCAGGACGTTGACGTTAATCTCGGTGCCGCCCAGATCAAAATGCGTGCGGATGAGCTCTTCAACCCTGTTGATGCCCTCCGAACCCGCGCAGGAGCCGGGGTCGATCTCGAGCTGCAGCGGAGCGGCATTGCCATAGCCGGGCTGTACGGCCGCGACCGCCGCGGCCAGAGCGCTGGGTGCGCCATCCTTGCGAAAGCCCGGGTCGGGGCAAGGGCCATGCGAGATGGGCGCACCTGCATGGCGGCCATTGGGCGTGGCGCCCACACCACGGCCCATGCCGATCGCGGCCACCCACGAAAAGAGCCCCGGGATCATCTGAAAGCCGTTGGGCGTGCGCTCAGCCTTGACCCGCTCGCCGAAGGTGTGGGCGACACGCTCGGCCCAGACATCGGCCAGTGAGCCGCCATAGCCGTAGCGGCGGATGCCTTGCATCATCAGGCGGGCGCGCTCACCCTCCTCGCCGGCCCAGTCGGTTTTGAGATAGTGCGCCGCCTGCTGCCAGGTGAGCTGTTGCTCCTGCTCGATGCGTTGCTCGAGCGCTGCGAACGAGTCGGCCACGGTGGCCAACGCCGAGGCATCCGTGCACATGTTGTAATAGTCGACGCCGCCGTGTGAAGCGTCGAGGCCGCGCTCCACCGTCCCGTGGCAGAACAGGTCCAGCACCAGCTCGGGCAGTACCTCGTGCATGTGCTCGAGCTGGAAATCGAGGCTGCGGCGGATGACGCTCAGGGCTGCGTCCAGGTGCTGCAGGAAACGCTGCCACAGCGCTTCAACGCTGGGCTCGGCGGCCGTGTCCGCGAACATGTCGTTCAGCGCCAGTTCCAGCAGCACGGCCAGGTTCAGCTTGACCATGTCCATCAGCGAGTACTCGCGCCCGGGGATGCCGAACCAGTGGCAACCGCCATAGGCGCGCAGGCGCGCCAGCTCGGCCGGATAGCCGTTGCGCATGAACCCTTCGGTCAGGCGGTCGGTGCTGACAAACTTGGGCGTGCCAGTGCGGTCCTCGAACAGGTACTCGATCCCACGATGCAGCAAGTTGGGGTCCACATCGCGGCCCACGCAGACCGCCAGATTGGCCGGCACGCCCAGCCGGTGCGCCGCCTCCATCGTCAGGTACGAGACCGGGTTGGTGGCATCGCGCCCCTCGGCGTCCACGCCGCCCAGCTGCCGGTAACCGGTGTCGCGCAGCAGCAGGCAGGCGATGTGAAAGATCGCCTCCTCGTCATCCAGGATGCCCGCCGCCACGTCACGCTGATAGTAGGGGTACAGCATGCGGTCAAAATGGCCCAGCGCGGCGCTGCCGTTGTACATATAGCCGAGCGTCTGCTCCCAGAGGATCCACTGGCAGGCCTCACGGAAAGTGCGCGGCGGGTGCTCCACCAGCCAGTCATTCATCTCGGCTATCTGCTCGAGGTTTTTGCGCAGCTCCGGACGCTGTTCATCACGCGCCAGGGCGCGCGCGTGCGCCGCGGTACGCGCGACCAGGTTCTGCGTGCCGGTCACAACGGCCTCCAGGCCGGCGTAGAAATCGTCGGCCTGCGGGTTGAGCGCGCGGTAGTGCCGCACCTTGTCGAGCAGCCCACCCCAGCCCAGCGCCAGCCCAATGCTGACATCCTGGCAAAAGTGGTGCGTGGCGCCGATGGCGCAACCGCCCAGGTGGTACTTTTCCTGTTCGGGTCTCAGATGGTCATAGTTGAACTCGGGCTTCCAGTGCACCGGACGATAGGCGCAGAAATCGACCATGTAGCCGCCCGCCAGCGAACTGTACGGATCGACATAGGTGGGGTGCGTCCGCAGCAAGCGCCCAAAGTTCTCGCCGCAGTCCCGGGGCCCGAACACGCTGCCCGAGGGATGGTTGGGCTCGAGGTAAAAACCGCGCAGCCGCACGTCCACCCACACAAAGCCGTCGGGGTAAACGTGCCGCTCGACCTCGCGCTGGTCTTCCGGCGCCGGGATGCGCGCCCAGTCGTCGAAATCCATGGCGCCGTAGAGCGCCTGCTTTTCGCGGGTGTGCGCCAGCTTGGTACGGTGAAGAGCGGCCAGGCGCTCCTCGTAGGTCAGTTCCTTGACGGTCACTTGCATCGATTGTACTCCGAACATCAGCACCGTTGATTGGCAAACCGCGATTACGAATGCTCCGCTCGTGGTAGTCGCGGAATGCCTTCCGCGCTACCGGCACAACAGGACGACTCCCACGGTTGGCAAACCGCGACTACGAGCCGACAGTCCCCTACGCCCTGGGCAGATGCAGCGCGCGCCCGCGCGCCGCCAGCGCCGCCTCAGCCACCGCCTCCCCCAGCGTCGGGTGCGGATGAATGGTGTGCTCGAACTCGTCCAGGGTGGCCTCCAGCGTCAGCCCCAGCGTCCCTTCCAGCACCAGGTCGCTGGCGTGCGGCCCCACCACGTGCATGCCGAGCACAGCGCCATGCTCCGCCTCGGCCACGAACTTGACAAAGCCCTCGGTGTCGCCCATGGCCACGGCCTTGCCATTGTTCTGCAGCCCAAAGACGCCCACCTGCAGCTCGTAGCCCCTGGCGCGCGCCTCTTCCTCGGTCAGGCCCACGCTGGCCGCCTCGGGCGAAGTAAAGATGCACGACGGCACAGCGCGATAGTCGATATGCGCGGGATGCCCCAACGCATCCTCCACGGCCACGATGCCCTGATGCGAGGCCACGTGCGCCAGCATGGGGCCGTCCACGGCCACGTCGCCGATGGCATACACGCCCGGCACGACCGTGCGCATGCGATCGTCGGTCTGGATACCCTTGCGCGTCGGGTTGAGACGCAACACGTCGAGCCCGATGTTCTCGATGTTGGGCGCACGCCCAATGGCCGACAACACCTTTTCGGCCTCCACCTTGTGCTCGCCATCGGCGGTCTGCATGCTGACGGTGTAGCTCTGCCCGCCAGCCGCCACAGCCGTGACGCGCGTGCCGGTGTAGACGTTGACACCGCGCTGCCCCAGACTCCAGGCCAGCCCCTCGCCGATGGCCGCGTCCATCAGCGGCGCCAGGCGCGGCAGCATCTCGACGATGGTCACCTCGACGCCCAGGGCGCTGAACAGGCCTGCGAACTCCAGCCCGATGGCCCCGCCCCCAATAATGACCATGCTGGCCGGCAACTTGTCCAGCGCCAGCGCGCCACCCGAATCCAGGATGCCGGGATGGTCCAGTCCGGGGATGGGCACCTGCAGCGTGCGTGAGCCGGTCGCGATCAGGATGGTGGGCGCCACGACCGCCTCCTGGCCGTCGGCCAGGCGCACGGAGAGCGTGTCGGGCCGCACGAAAGTGGCCTCGCCCTCGATCACCTGCACGCCGGCCTTCTGCAGCAGCACCTTGACGCCGCGCACGTTCTGGTTGACCACCTGCGCCTTGCGCTTTTGCATCGCGGCCCAGTC
The DNA here is from genome assembly GCA_002423325.1 of Anaerolineales bacterium UBA6128. GTDB lineage: Bacteria > Chloroflexota > Anaerolineae > UBA1429 > UBA1429 > UBA6128. The sequence continues at coordinate 17,847 of DIVQ01000200.1, forward strand.
GAACGTCACGTTATCGGCGTGCACACCGAAGGTCGCACCCCTCTTCGCCAGAGTGTAGACCTCGGCGCAGCGCAGCAGCGCCTTGGTGGGGATGCAACCCTCGTTCAGGCAGACCCCGCCCAGCCACTGCTTTTCGACAACCACGACCTTGGCGCCCAGTTGCGCCCCGCGCAGCGCCGCGACGTAGCCGCCCGGCCCCGCTCCGATGATGGCGATATCCGCACGAATAGGCATCCTGTCTCTCCTCAGACACATCTCTGTGAAGCGTTGGTATGTTACTGTAGAAATTGGCCCGTCAGGTCAGTCGGAGAACGGCCCTATCACGAATGACACGAAGGGAGCGAATGCCACGAATAACAATCCATATCAGCGTTTTTCGTGTCATTTGTACCATTCGGGCCATTCGTGATCAGGCCTGTTGTCCCCCCTGCGACCGCTCACCGCTCAAAGAACCCCTGCGCCGCCAGCGCTCGCAGCGTGCGCGGCGCGTCCACCAACCAGGGGCCATCGGCGCGCAGCAGCAGCTCGCCGCTGTCGCCGGCGTAGAGCACACGCTCCCGCTCGCCGTCCAACGCCACCACCAGCGGACGCTCGGCGCCCAGCGGCACGCGCTCGCCGATCTCCAAAGTGTGCAGCGCCGCGATGCCGACCTCGCGCACCAGCCCCGGCCCCACCGCCACCCGCGCGCGCCGCTCCGCCGCGGCGTCCAGCGTCAACGCCACGCCCAGGGGCTCGTCGGGCGCGGTAGGCCGCAGCACGCCCGCGATGGCCGACAGCCCGATCGTGGCAGGGTCGGCGCGCGTTACCACCACCTGGCGCAGATCCCCCACCCGCCAGACGGCGCGCGAGCCCACAAAAGCGCCCACCAGCGTCACCGCGTCCACCAGGGCGCGGTCGACGGGCGCGCCATTGATCCACAGTTCGAGCCATTTACTGCGCAGCGCGGCCTGCTCCAGCGGCACACGCCCGGTAGCCACAGCGCCTGCGGCCAGCCCGGCCACCGTGCCCTCCACAAAGCTGGGCAGTACGTTGTTGGTGCCGGTCGATACGGCGAGCAGCGGCACCTCGCCGGCGCCCTTGGAGACCGCACGCGCCGTGCCGTCTCCGCCCAGCACCACGATGCAACCGGCGCCGGCCGCGCGCAGCAGTTCGGCAGCACGCTCGGAATCGCTCGCCTGGTCGGTAACCGGCATCTCCAGCAGGCCGGCGCGCGGCACCACATCGCCCGAATAGCGCAGACCATCCAGCGTGCGCTCGCCCAGGCGCTGCACGTCGGGCATGATCAGCACGTCGGCCACGCCGGCCGCTGCCATGCCCACCAGCGCGCAGCGCATCAGGCCGATCTTGCTCTGGTTGTCAAAGGTCGTGGCGTGCGCCACCACCCGCCGAATGTCCTTGCCCGAGGCCGGGTTGGCGATGATACCGACGAGGGCGCGCGGCGTGAGGGTGTCGTTCGTCATGCGCGCCGCCGTACGTACGGCGCCCCCTGGCCGTACAGGGCCCCCTGGGCATACAGGGCATGCACCTGCTCGCCCGAGGGCAGCGAGGTCTGTGCGCCCAGCACCATCGTAGCCAGCGCACCGGCGCAGTTGGCGTACTCTACGGCCTGGCGCAGGTCGTACCCGCGCAGCAGCGCCACGCAATAGCCGCCCACAAAAGCATCGCCGGCGGCGGTGGTGTCGACCACCTGGACGCGCCGTGCTGGCACGTGCAGGTCGATCTGATCAGCAAGCAGCAGCGCGCCCTGCGCGCCGAGCGTCACGATCACCACCGGTAGCCCCCAGCCGCGCAGCAGTGCCCCCGCGCGCCGGGCGAACGTGACATCGGGGACAGGCAGTCCCGTCAGCGCCTCGGCCTCCGACTCGTTGACGATCAGCGTGTCGACGCCTCGCAGGTAGGCCGCGTCCACCGGCATGGCCGGCGCCGCGTTGAGCACTATGCGCACCCCCAGGCCGTGGGCCAGCGCGACGGCCGCCCGCACCACCGGCAGCGGCACTTCGAGCTGCAGTACCAGGCAGCGCGCCGCGGCAATCAGGTCGCGGGCGGCCTGCACATCGTCAAGCGTCAGACGGCCATTGGCCCCCGGCGCCACCACGATCGAGTTCTCGCCGCGCGCGTCCAGGATGATCATCGCAATGCCGCTGGCGGCCTCGGCATCAATGCCGACGTGCGCCACGTCCACGCCCTGGGCGCGCAGGTTGTCGAGCATCAGCGGCCCAAAGCTGTCGGCGCCCACGCGGCCCACCATCGCCACGCTGGCGCCCTGGCGCGCGGCCGCGGCGGCCTGGTTGGCGCCCTTGCCGCCCGGCACCGTCACGAATTGCTCGCCGCGCAGCGTCTCACCCGGGCGCGGCATGCGCTCCGCGCGCACCACCAGGTCCATGTTGATGCTGCCCAGCACGACGATCTCGGCCACGCGTGGCCTCCGACGCAGAGATTGCTGCATTCTAGCACCCCGGGGGTGGTTTCGTCAAAGGCCCTCGGTTGGGGGGGGGTAGGGAACGATCACGAATGGAACGAATGGTCATCTTTTGGTTGGTCCATTCGCGTCATTCGTCTTTTTCGTGTCATTCGTGATAAGGATTCGCACTCCTATCTCATCGCCCAGCCGCGCGCGGCCAGCACGTTGATCTGGCCCCTGGCATGCTGCACCTCGCCCTCTACCGCCAACACCTGGGCGCCGGCCAACTCGGCGCGCTGCGCCGTAAAGATGTCGGGCTTGAAGATGACGTTCATCATTCCCCACTCGTCCTCCAGGCTGAAGAAGGCAAAGCCCTTGGCCGAGGGCGGCGCCTGCCGCACCGCCACCAACCCGGCGATGCGCACCCGCTGGCCGTTGCGCGCCGTCGCCAGATCCTGGCTGGTGCCCAGCCCGGCCGCCGTCAGCCGTTCGCGGTACAGTTCCAGCAGGTGGCCGCCCGTCGAGACGCCGGTGACGCCGTACTCGTAGATCAGTTCTTCGTCGTGCGTCATCGGCTGCAGCGCCACGTCATCGGCCGGCAACTCCAGGGGCAGTTCGTCATGCTGATAGTGGGTGCGCCCCAGCTCCCACAGCAGGGCGCGCTTGTCGGGCTGCCAGTCGCGCATGCCGCCCGCCAGGATGACGTTCTCCACCAGCCGGCGCGCCAGCCGCGTGCGCCGGCAAAAGTCGGCCAGTCCGCTGAAGCCAGCGTCAGGGCGCGCCGCCACCACGCGTTCGGCGCCCGCCTCGCCCAGGCCCGCGACATAGCTGAACCCCACCCGGATGTCGCCATCCTCCACCCTGCAGGCCGCCTGGCTGCGATTGACGTGCACCGGCGCCAGGCGCACCCCGTGCCGGCCCGCATCGCCCACCACGACGCGCGGCGTATAAAAGCCCATCGGCTCGTTGTTCAGCACGGCGCAATAGTACTCGGCGGGGTAATGGGCGCGCAGCCAGAGCGTGTCGTAGGCCGTCTTGGCAAAGGCCGCGGCGTGGCTCTTACAAAAGCCATAGCTGGCAAAGCCAGCCAGCTTGTCAAAGATCTCGTCCGCCAGGCTCGCTGCCACCCCCTGCGACGTAGCCCCCGCCACAAAGCGCTCGCGAAAGCGCGCCATCTCTTCGTTCGAGCGGTGGCGTGACATCGCCCGGCGCAGCAGGTCGGCCTCGCCCGCCGTGAAGCGCCCCATGGCCATCGCCACGCGGATCACCTGCTCCTGAAAGATCACCACCCCCAGCGTCTCGCCCAGAATCGGCTTGAGCAACGGGTGCATATAGCTCACCGGCTCCAGGCCGTTGCGCCGCCGAAAGAAGGGATGCACCATATTGCCCTGCAGCGGCCCCGGGCGGATCAGCGCCACCTCGATCACGATATCGCCGAAACGCCGCGGCAGCATCTGCACCAGCGCCTGCTGTTGCGCGCGCGACTCGACCTGAAAGGTGCCGATGGTGTCGGCCGTCTGCAGCGCCTTGTAGACCACCGGATCATCCAACGGCAGGGTGTCCAGATCGATGCGCCGGCCGTGCCCCTGCTCGATGGTGCGCAGGCACTCGTCGATGGCCGAGAGGGTGCGCAGGCACAGCAGGTCCATCTTGATCAGGCCGGCGTCCTCCACGTTGTCCTTGTCCCACTGGATAACCACGCGCCCGGGCATGGTGGCGCGCTCCAGCGGCACGATGCGGTCCAGCGGCGCACGCGTGATGCACATCCCGCCGACGTGGATGCTGAGATGCCGGGGAAAGCCCTCGATGGCGGCGCACAACGCGAGGAACTGCTCCCAAGTCCGCGGCGGCACGCCCACCTCTCCGGCCACCTCCTCAACCTGGCCCCCCTGGCCCCACTTGCCCTGCGTCTTGGCCAGGCGATCGACCGTCGCCAGCGACAGCCCCAGCGCCTTGCCCACGTCGCGGATGGCCGAACGCGCGCGATAGGTGACATAGTTGCACACCATCCCGACATGTTCCTCGCCATACTTTTCGTACACATACTGCACCACCTCTTCACGGCGGCGCGAGCAAAAGTCCAGGTCGATGTCGGGCATGACGCGCGCCTCGGTGGAGAGAAAGCGTTCAAAGAGCAGGTTGTTGGCCAGGGGGTCCAGCCCTGTGATACCTGTAGCGTAGGCCACCAGGCTGCCGGCACCAGAGCCGCGCACGTTCCACCAGATATC
>DIVQ01000109.1 GCA_002423325.1 Anaerolineales bacterium UBA6128
TGGACCTGCGGGGGGTGACGAGCGGGAGCGAGGCGCTGCGGCTGGTGTTGGGCGATCTGCGGCGGTTTGGGCTGCCGCCGATGGTGGGTGCACGCGGGAGCAAGCGCGGCCTGGGTTACTACATTGTGCCGGCGCAGGAGTTTGGCAACTATGCGCTGTTCCTGGATGCGAGCGCGAGGAAAAAGGCGCACGATACGCTGACCAAGTTTATGGCGTCGCGGCCGCCGGAGCCGGATGAGGGCCTGCTGGGGCGCTACCGATCGGTGGAATCGCTGGTGGCGGGGTTGCGGGGGTACATCGATACGCGCTCAGAGACGGAGCGTGAGCGTCTGCTGACGGTGGACTTTCCGTACTTGTACGACAAGGTGCTGGGCTATCGCGAGCGCGGGACCGCGCCCAAAGCCAGCGTGACCAGGCTGCGAGGGACGGCGCCGGAGGTGTTCCTGCGGGCGCTGTGGCTGACGCTGGGGGAGTTCAGTCGGGAGGCCCGGGAGCGAGGCGCAGCGCCGACGGAGGAGTTGCGCGTGATCGCGTTCAAGAGCATCAGCTTCAGGCACGATATCGAGGGGGGCGAAGAGGACGACAGGGACGAGGGCGAGGCCCCGTTCGGGTTCCTGCGCAGGCTGCTGGGCGGGGTGGACGCGCTGCTGGAGGGAGTCGCGATTCAGGCGGTAGTGGGGGAGGACGCGCTCGCGATCAGCTCGGCGCTGTGCCCGAGGGAGCGCGACGAGATCGCCTACAAAAAGTCAACTGTGGCAGAGCCGGCGCTGGCATTCAACGTTGAATTGGGCTGCCCTGGGCGCCAGCCGCACCGCAAGCAGTTCATGTGGAGCCTGCCGCGGGTGCACCCCTCGCGGGTTCTGGTGGACATGCTCAGCTGGGCGCAGGCGAGCTATGCCGAAGGAACGGCGGGCAATGCTCTGTTCGCCTACGGCGTGCCGTATCTGCCCGAGCTGTTCGCGGCGCGAGACGAGGAAGAGGTGGTGCGCGTGCTGGGGCTGGCCGCGGGGTCGCAGGACGCGGTGACCGTGAACCTCCTGGCCGCTACCGGGATTGACGCGCACGACCCGGCGCTCACGGCGCTGCAGGCGCTATCTGCCAAGTACCAGCTCTTTCTGCAAGCGTTCGCCAACGAGGGATTCTTCGCGGCGCTAGCGAGCAGCTATGTAGACCTGCGCTCAGCCTACCTAGAGGCCAACCGAGCCCTGCTAAGGAACCCGAATAGCGTTTTGGGGCCACTGCTGATGAAGGCCTTCTGGGTGGTGCCGCGGGAGCAGACCGGCGCCGCGAACTGGGCCTGGAAACACACGCTGGAGTATGCGGTAGCGACGCCACTGCACCCGGCGGTGCTGGACATGATTCAGCACCAGTGCGCGTTTCTTTGTGAGTGCCTGGGGGTGACGGCAGACGACGCCTTGCGTGAGGCGAAGAGGGACGGGTTCAGCCAGCGGACCTGGGATCGCATGGCCGACATGGCGCAGATAGTGCGTCCTGTGTTCGCCGTGGTGGCGGACAACCGTCAACCGGACAGCCGATCGGTAAGCTACGGCTACTTCCATCGGCTGGGGACGTGCACCCAGGAGCTGACCGAGGCATCCGCGAGGCTGCTGCTGGACTATGAAGAGGATGAGGAGGACATCGGCGACGCGGAGCTGTTCCGCGAGACGGGAACGTCGACGCTAGTCTACAAGACGCTGCTGGACTATTGCGCGGTGCACGGCCACGCCGATGACGGCCTCGCGGTGGGAGCGTACTGCGGCGCGCAGATCCAGCCCGTCATCGCAGGCATCGACGCGTTCCTGCGCGAGGTGATGAAGGAGCGCGACGACCGCCCGTACAGCCTGAACATCACGGTGTTCTCGGGCTTCCGAGACGATTCTGCCGTAACGCAATGGCTGGATGCCTGGCGGGATAGTTGGGAGGAGCCCGAGGCGGGGCCGAGTGCGCAGCACTATGCTCGCTGCCGGATATCGCTGGCCTACCGCGTGCTGGCGGAGCGATCAGACCTAAGCATGCATGCCCGGCTGTTTCGCGAGACGGACCTTGACGTGCTGTTTCTGACCGACTTTGTGGAAGCCAAACGCAGTCGATTCGAGCCGATCGAGGTCGACGTGTTGCCCGATGACGGCTATCGCCAGTTCCCGATCCTGGACAAGCCGTGCCCCGCGTTGCGGGGCGGCGGCATGGAGCGCACGCGCGAGCGCGTGCTGAGCCATCGGCGCTTTGTGCTAGCCAGTACACAGGCTGAGCTGACACAGCGCGTGGCAAGCGGGGCACAGGTGGATCGGCAGCAGAAGTACATGGTGGTAAGCGAGAGCGACTATGAGCCGTGGGAAGCGGCAGTGGGGGCGGCGCACGAGGGGAGTACCTGGGTGGTGTGCATCGATGCGGTGGTGGATGAGCAGTTGTTGCGCAGCGCGGAGGGTGCCACGCGTAAGCGAGAACTGGTCGGATTTGGCACGGGGGTGGGCGGGCACGGCGAGCGGAACTATACGGTCTCGACGGAGCAATTCGCGCTCGCGGACATCGAGGACCGCATCGGCGCACAGTTGGCGGCGCTGTTCACGGCGTGGGAGCGGGACACCTGCAAGAGAGTGGCCAAGAGCCTGATCGCGGAGGCGTCGGGAATGGCGGGGCTCTCGGTTGTGAAGGCGACGGGGCCATCGGAGTATGTGAGAGACTATATCGCGTACGCGACGGTGCGGAAGCTGCTTAAGGCCGATCCGGAGGCGTTCTGCGACGACATTGTGTCGCTGGACGCCTTCAGTCACTGGTTCGATGGAGCTGCGGCGGGCACGCGGCCGGACCTGCTGAGGTTGCAGGCCAGGTTGATAGACGGGTACCTCGATGTGGAGGCGCAGATACTAGAGTGCAAGCTGGCCAAGCGATCGGAGGCCTATCTCGACAAAGCACAAGAGCAGGTTGCGGCGGGACTACGGCGGCTGGTTGCCTGCTTCGAGCCCAGAGAGGACAGTCGGCCGATCGGGATCGGCGATCGCCCGGACCAACGCTTCTGGTGGATGCAGCTGCACCGGCTGTTGGCCAGCCGGGGTAGTACTGACAAACCGCATGAGAAGGAGACGCTCAGGGCGCTCGAACGCTTGGCGGAAGGCTTTTTCAGCATCCGATGGCGCGGCGCCGTGGTGGCGATCTGGACGGATGAGGAATCCGAGAGGTTGCTGTGCGAGGCCCGTGCTGATGTCGAGGTGGACGGACAGGTGCTGCATATGCCGACGATGATCTCCGGCGGCGGGTTCGTGCGACGGGTATGCCTCGACGAGGCGAGCGACCCGATCGCTTGGGATGAGGCGGCACTGGCGCGCAGCTGCAGACTGCCAGGATCAGCGGGCCCCGCGGCGGAGACGCCTGATCTGAACAGAGCGCACGTGGAGTCCGCTGTAGCCATTCCTGAACAGAAAGAAGGCGGTGGGTTTGCCGGAGCAGGCCCAGTCGCGCCGGGCGAGCCGGCTTCAACCAGCGAGCAGCCTGTGGTGGCGCCGGTGGAGGAACTGCAAGTCGAGCCACCGGTCAAGGCCGGCGGCCAGGCAAAGGGGCCCGAGCCCGTAGTCGAGCCCGTGGGGACGGGAGGCGTAGTGCAGCGCGTGCTGGTGGGGCAGAGCGTACCGGGCGGCAGAGACGTATACTGGGAGTTCGGGCACCCGGAGTTGCCGAATAGGCACATCTTGGTGTTTGGCGCTTCAGGGACTGGCAAGACCTACACGATTCAGGCGCTGCTGTGTGAGTTGGGGCGGGCGGGACAGAACGCGGTGATCGTAGACTATACCAATGGCTTTACGACAGCGCAGTTGGAGCAAAAGCTGCAAGATGTCCTGAACCCCAAGCAACACACAGTGGCGAATGAGCCGCTGCCGGTGAATCCGTTCAGGACGCAGAGCGACCTGATCGAAGGCAAGTGGCATGAGGAGAGCCCCTCGATCACGTCCCAGCGTGTCACGGGTGTGTTCGCAGAGATCTATGCGCTTGGCGACCAGCAAAAGGCGGCATTGTATCGAGCAATACGAGACGGATTGAAAGAGTCCGGAAACGGCTTTGACCTATGCCTGCTGGTAGATCGACTGGAGAGGATGCAGGCCGCAGGGGGGACAGTGGCGGGCTATAGCGCTACCGTACTGAGTAAAATCGAGCCCTTTGTAGACATGCATCCTTTTGGGGCGGAGGACCCAGAGAGCTGGGGCAGGTTGTACAGAGATGATGTATCTCGCTGCCACATCATCCAGCTCCAGACCTTTGCGAAGGACATGGCTCAGTTGATCACCGAGTTTGCGCTAATTGACCTGTACCGCTACTACCGCGCCAAGGGAAGCAAAGACGAACCGCGGGTCGTGGTGCTGGACGAGGTGCAGAACCTAGATCTGAAACTGAAAAGCCCGTTGGGGCAATTGCTGACCGAAGGCCGCAAGTTCGGCTTTTCGCTGGTACTGGCGACCCAGACTCTGAGCAGTCTCAACTCGGATGCGCGGGACCGGCTGTTCCAAGCCAGCCACAAGCTGTTCTTCAAGCCGGCCGATACAGAGCTGAAGAACTTTGCGCAGATCCTGGAGGACTCGACTGGAGATAGGGCGGAGATGTGGATCCCGCGGCTGTCGGGGTTGAGCCGGGGCGAGTGCTACTCGCTGGGTCCGGCGAGGAATGATATGGGAGGCCTTGATATGAAAAGGTGTCAGAAGATCCGGGTGACAGCGCTGGAAGGGCGGTTCTGAGGTGCTGCCGATCAACTTTCACCAGACGTTTGTGCCTGAGAGGCGGCACATCGAAAAGCTGCTGCACTATGCGGCGCTGGGCAAGCAGGGAAGCATGCAGGAGTTGGCCGAGGACACGGGCATCCCGATGGGCAAGTCGAGCGGAAAAGCGCCGGCGATAGTGAGCTATGCCAAGGGCATGGGTCTGATCGAGGCAGGCGGCAGCAGGCCGAGCAAGGTGATCGAGCCGACGTTGACGCCTTTTGGCCGGGCCGTGTACCTAGGGGACCGGTGCCTAGAAGAGCCCTTGACCCAGTGGCTGGTACACCTGAACCTGTGTCGCGGCGATATCGGGGCGGAGGCTTGGCACGCTGTATTCGCCAAGGCACGGAACTCGCTGGGAAACCGCTTTACCCGCCCTCAACTTGAGGAGTACCTGGCGCGCAGGTTCGGGCCCGGCAGGGACAGGACGGGGCCGCTGGTGAGGACGTATACGGATAGCGCGGCCCTAGGCGGCGCCAACGTACTAGCAGTCCGAGAGGAATGGGTTGAGCGCCGCGCGATGCCTGTGCGCGACGATTGGGGGCCTGCCTACGCAGCGGCCTTGCTGTCGGTGCTGGAGAGCCAGTTCGCGGGACGCGAGCAAGTGACCCTCGACGAAGTTAGGGAAACCCACTGGTTCGATGCGGCATACTGGTCGGAAGCGGATATAGAGGCGCTCTGCATGACTCTCGATCGATGTGGGTACCTCAAGGTAGATCGGCAGCTGAAACCATGGGTTCTGGATAGGCACGCTCAGGCGGCGAAGGTATGGCCACTGGTATACGAGTACTCGAGATAGCTGAGGGGGTGCGATGAGTCCGTCTGACACGCTGAGGCTGTCCGAGGCAGTGTCGTTCCGCAGGGACTTGCTTTTCAGCGGCGCAGTGCAGCTTGGTTGGCTTGAGAGCAACCCTGAGCTGGCTGCGAAGGCCGCGGCAGCCTACGCGTTCCACGGGCCCGCGTACCATGGAGTCGTCGGAAGGGGAGCGGACGACACTGGTTCGCCGCTAATGGATACGGCGTCCTTTACGCGGGACCTTGTCGAAAGAGTTGCAGGCCTCAAGGCGGATGAGCCGTTTGTCCTCGCAATCGCGGGTTACGGCACGGGCAAGTCACACCTTGGAGTAACGCTAGCATCATTGCTAAGCGCTCCTGACGGCGAAGTAGCGCGGGGGATACTGGCAAACCTAACGAGCGCCGATACAGCCGTCGGGGATAGCGTGACGGCCACACTGAGGGACCTGAAAAAGCCCTGTCTAGTCGTGGCTTTGAACGGCATGAAGGATTTCGACCTCGCGGGCGAAATCGTGAGGCAGGTCATTTGGGCCCTGAAGCAGCGCGGACTCGATACTGCCCCGCTAGATGACTTGCGACCCCGATTCAAGAACGCGATTCGCTACACCCGATCATTTTACCAGGCGCTCAAGCCAGAGTTCGAAGCAGAGTTCGGCGTGGCCGAACAAGACGAGATCCTGGACAGACTGGAGCAGCAAAACGAAGAGGCCTATGCACGCGTAAGCGCAATCTGGGAGAGAAAAACCGGCGAGCCGATTCGAGCGATAGGCCAGGAATCGCTACAGGATTTCATTAGGGTCACCAACCAGTACTATTGTGGCGAGAACAAACCCTACGCGGGCATGTTGATCCTGTTTGATGAGTTTGGGCGCTATCTGGAGTTCGCTGTCCAGAAGCCTCAGCAAGCCGGGCCGGGCGCTGTGCAGCAGCTATTCGAGGCGGTGCAGGCAAACGCGGAGGGGGTGTACCTTCTCGGTTTGATGCAGTTCGAGCCTAGGGCCTATTTTGCTCGGGTGGCGCCCGAGTTGCGGAACGATCTGGAGCGCTACGTTGGGCGCTATGACATTGTGAAGAAGGTGAGGCTGTCGTGCCACCTTGAGACGCTCCTCGCTAACNNGAAGACGGATGCGACGCGCCTACGCGAGGGCGTTGTGGCCGGTCGCAAGAGCGAGCCACAGTTGCATGGGGAACTGCGCAAGTGGTTCCCCACGATTGAACGGCTTGGAGTGTGGAGCGACCAGCAGAACTTTGAGCGCGTAGTACGTGAGGGATGTTGGCCGCTGCATCCAGCGGCGACGTGGACGCTAACCCATCTGAGCTCGGTGGGGACCAGCCTACAGCAGCGCTCGGCTTTTGCGCTGCTAGATGAAGCATATAGCGCTGTGATGGATTGTCACAAGCCCATCGGCTACACGCTTGCGGCCGTGGACCTATGCACGGACACTCTGGTGGAGGAGTTTGCCGGTTCGGAAAGATGGGGTCAAGTGGGCGCAGCGGCAAGCGCCTATAGGAACGCCATAACGAAGTACGGACACCAGCTTTCAGAGGCCGAAGTCAGGGTACTCAAGAGCGTGCTCCTCGCGATCAAGCTGAACGCACGGACCGAGTCTAGATCGGACTGCATAGCCTGCATGGGACGGTTGTGCGGCAGTCGGCCAGAGGCAGTAACAGAAGCTGTTCGCGTGTTGGAGTCGGAGCGTGGGGCCCTGCGCTGGGATGAGGCAGGACGTCGCTTCGAGATAGCGCACGATGCGGTACCACGTGCGGAGCTGCTGGCGTACCTGCAAGACCAAGTTGTTCACACGGGTGCGGCCGAGCGAGCTACGCTTTTCGCCAACAACGTGGCTCGGTGGTACCCAGAGCTCGCGGAAATCCAGACCAGCTTTGCCTTAGCTCATGACGTCAGCACACGAGAATGGCGATATGCAGTGTCGTTCACGGACGTCGGGCTGCTTGAGGCGCAGATCCGCTTGGCGTTCAGCAGCTGGGCAGAGGCACAGGGCGTAGACGAGGCACGTGGTCAGCTGATCTACTGCTACGTTGGCCCAGAGAGCAATCTGCGAACAGTCGAGGGACAAGCACGCATGGCGTTGCAGCGTGCTCTTCGCGAGAGCGGTGTGGACTGGGACACGGGCTGCCCGGTTGGGGTAGCGCTGCTGGACGATGAGAAGGGAGCTTTTGGCGCAGCAGTTGCCGAGTACCATGCCTTACTGAACATCGAGCCGCAGCAGAAGGCACGATTCGCGGGCCTCATTGCCGACCATGAACTCAGGCTGAAACAGATCCTTGATCGGATGTTCGAAGCGCTCAGGACAGAAGCGCAGCTGGTGTGGGCGACGGGCCTGGCCATAGAGGGAACTGCGCTAACGAGAGCGTTGACAAACGCGTTCGAACAGATCTACAGCGAGCTGATCCCCTTCCCATTTGACGGGTTCACCTCAACGTCGGGCAACGCAGCGGCCGACTGTGGCTCCTTCACACGGGAGATGTTCCTAGGGCACGTCGACCGGAGCTGGATCGCGGGACTGGGCGTTCGGCAGAAGGGCAGGGCTCACCAGCTGTTTGCCAAGTCGTGGGAGTTGCTTGCCGATGATGGCGCTATCCGGCAGCTTCCGGGCAACCCGACGCTGCAGAAGGCGATGGAACGGCTGGAGCAACCCCTGAACGGGGAGCCGGTGGAGTCACTCAACTTGGGCAGTGCGCAGCGCATGCTATGCGCACCGCCTTTCGGGTGCAACAGTGCATCCGCTGGTCTAGTGATCGCGTACTTGTTCTCTGGAGGGCGGAACGGAACCCTTGAGCTACAGCTACGCAGCCAGAGGATCGATGCAGCAAGGTGGGTAGCTGATGCACTGCCGCGCAACACGATCGACGTTCGCGTGCTCGACCAGACAGAAGTCCGGCGCGTTCCCACAGAGGTGCGTGGCGAGTGGGAGCGGTTACTAAACGCATGGGAAGTGCAGAAGACGCACGCAGGCAAAATCGCTTATCTTCGCAAGGCCCGTGAGCTGGAAAAAAGCATGGAAGTCCCTCAGCCACAGCACTATATGTACGAGAACCTGTGCCGAACCGCGGGGCAGTCGCTGCAGGCTGTTAGTGCCTACAAGGAGCGGCTTGACGAAGCGGTTGGCAAACTGCAGATGGGTGAGGAGAGCCGAGACGCCGGGATTATGTCGTGGGGGGCGGCACTGCTGGCCGAGTTGCGCAATGAACACGAAAGGAATGCTGAGCAGTGGACGCCGGGCGAGATTCGCGAACTGGAGGAATGGGCCGCCAAAGGGCGATTGGCAGCACGCGACTTGCTTACCGAATGGCTTCCGCGCCAGAAACCCGAGAGCATGCTCAAGCTGGAGGGGTGGCTCAAGCGAATGGGAAAAATCGCGGGAAATCTCCAGACACTAGGGCTTAGGGAAGAGGCAGCGGCGCTGGAGGACCGCGCCCGTATAGTTGAGGGTAACATCCGCTACATCGAGCAGACAGAGGCGCTAGTTAGAGACGTCCAGAGCCTGGCGACCAACAGCCTCGTGACTGACTCGACGTCAATGCGTGACCTGAGCCTTTTGTTGGAGAGGTCGAGCGAGTTTGCGGCGAGGATTCGGGAGGCGCAGTTGAGGAAGGTGCCAGTAGTCGCAGGTGCACTCATAAGCGCCCATAGTGCTCTATGTGAGCTCGATCGAAGGTGTCAGCAGCAGATCAAACAGCACAAAGAGAGACTGGGCCACATCTATGAGGAGGCTGATGAGGCTGTATCCGTGACGCTTGCAGATATTCGCAAGTGGCGAGCCGAAGTGACTGCATGTGAAATGCTCTTCGCGGGGCGTGACGATGACCTCTCCGACTTGGCGCAGGCCGGAATTCAGCTGGACAGACTTGAACGCGACTATGCTCGCTTGAGCAGCCCAGAGCTAGATGGTGACGCCTATGAGGCACTGCTAGTACAGTGCCTTGATGACACGCGCGAGTACTTTGGCGTCAACGAGCCCCCGCTCGACGAGGAACGTCTGTATGACGGCATCGCTGCGACCATCCGAGAAAGCCGGCGACGGGAGGCGGAGGCCTGGATTCAGGCAAACGTGCCAGAGCAAACCGCGGTGAGCAGCTTCGACGCCAACAACGCCTACAGCACCAGATCTAGGCTGCTGACAAGGCCGGCGCTCCTGGCGTCCGAGCAGCACGGCATGGTGGAGCGGTGCATCGCGGCGTGCGAGTTCAGGATAGATGAACTCGAGGTTGAGGGCATGGTCACCCGGTATGAGGCGCTGTCGGAACAGAACAGGCGCGTGTTCTTGAGCAAGATCGGCGCCATGCCGACGAAGGAGCCGGGGCTGCCCATGTAGCAACGGCGGGTCAACAGCCCACACCTGCGTCGCCACTGGAATCCGCGCACCGCCAAACGCTTGGCCGGGAGGGCACTAAGCCGCCGCGCAGCTTGACGTGAAGGGGCTCCGATCCAGCGACCTGCAGCTGCCGCCTTTGGTAGACATCCACGGGTATCACGAACCATGGGAAGAAGCCAACAACCGTTGACGAGGCCGTGGACATCATCCTATCCTGGTTGAGCGAGGAAGACAAGGAGAGCATCCGGGCCATGCAGGAGGGCGAGATCATTCGTCTGCACTTTACCCTAGGTCTGCGGATCCGTAACCAGCTAGGCCTCTGGGGCAAGAACCCGGACCTCGTCGCGGCCCTGAGCAGAGACGCACCGTTCGCCCATCCGGATGATCTCTATGGTGCTGATTGAGGCGGTGCGGAAGCGACTGCGGCAGGAGTAGCCGCAGAGCGCCGGCACTGGTGCCAACTAGGCCGGGACGGTGGCGCGTCGTCGGGCAACACGCTCTCCAGTCAGGCTTGCCCAGGCGCTGAGGATCGCCGACTCCGCGTCTCGCCGACGTACAGCGTCTGCGTACGAAGCTACCGCCTGCGCGAGAAGCGCAAGGCGGGTGTGCTCACCGATCTCACCGACCCCCTAGGGGGCTTGACCCTGAACGCGAACGCCTGATCTGTGGAATGCTACCTGAGGGAAAACGGGGATTTCTGTCCCGCTGTTGTCACAACTCCCTGGTCCTGTGACATCTCTCCGGATTCAGCATGCATGCCCCCCTACGCGTTCAGTCCAACCAGGCCGTGGTGCTCGGGGCAGGCAACTTCACCAAAGTGAGGAGTCTGTCTTCGACTATGGAGGTTCTGATCTTGGCGCTGACCCTCTAGTCTGGTCGTTGTGAGGCTGTACGTGAACCTGGCTCCTCGGGATGCTGAGCCGCAACTAGGCGATACAGTCGGGCTGATATGTTGAAGATCAGAGCATTAAGCCAGAAACATTAGAGAAACAAGACCAAGTTGACCACGGTCGCCACTGATCCCGGTTACGACAGCTTCAAGGCCGTAAGGCTCCGGGGCATGTGGCGCTGCAGGCCCCCGTTAGTGTCAGCCGTGGCACGCCGGCAGGACGCATGGCAGGCTTGCGAGCGCCGCAGACCGAATGCAGCGCGCATCAGTTTCCGAGTACCACGCACACCTGGCACACCGACGGGATAACATACTCGCTGACATCGGAGAAGATGTGCACCGCGTCCCAGCCTGGTGGCGACCACTTGGGTCGAGGTGGTTTGGCGGATTACCCACAGCACAACGTGAGAACAGACGGAGTCTCTACCCACGGATCTCGCCGCCGCTCGCCTGCCGCACTGTTATCACGCCCGCGTTGAAAGCCGCGCAGCGCAGGCTATGTTGTATTCACACTCACGCGACCGGGCTGATGCTTCCACGGGCAGTAAGGCTTGGAAGTTACGGATGAGATCGACATCGATATTCCGGGGTGCAGCCGGCGCCCCGCTGCGTGCAAGGCTGCACAGACGTTGCCAGCGGTCCAAGTGGACCACCGAGTTCACCTGACTGGGCGACAGCAGAGCCCACTGCGATGAAGCCAGCACCTAGAGCGACTGCAACATCGACCTCGAGGGCTATGTGGCGAGCGATGGCGCCCACCTCGTACTGTTCACGGACAGCGGGTTTACCCCCGCCACCGGTTGGCTCAATGGACTGCCGCCCCGGGTGCCCCAGGTCGCCTATCCAAGGTCTCTCGCCGATTTGAGCGGGGACGGCTGTGAGGGCATAGCCGCCTAGCATAGCGCCAGGCGCATCTGAGTGGCGTTCCCTGGCAAAACAAGATGCCATGGGCCGGTGGAGNNGAGTACAGCGTCGACCTCTCTTAGTTACACGACAACTCACACGCTGTGCTGCAGGTGGAGACGTTGACGGGGCAACCGGGGTCGATAGAGTGGTGCTACAGTACGGTGCGGGGGGCGTAGGTTACAGCGGCGATCGCGCCGCAGCGCGCAGAGGGACTGGCGCGCCGCGCTTACCGAAGCAGTGCGAGAGACTGCGCGAGGACAGCTTATGTTGCCAGCCGCCCTCGCGACTGCCCTCAATGGTTGCTCTGGCTCAGTCCTGGATGTCGCCCGCCAACACGGCCGCGTACAGCTTGTTGAACGCCGAGCTGCCGTCGTCTTCGGTGATCTCTAGCGTTACCCCACGCGCAAAGCGCGGCATACTGCCCCGGTAGAAGGCTTTCTGGTAGTC
>DIVQ01000192.1 GCA_002423325.1 Anaerolineales bacterium UBA6128
CACTATCGGGTTCTCATACTGTATGGGCTGTACGTCGTCGTGCTGGTCGTGACGACTCTGAGTCGGGAACGTCTGCGTGCGCGGGCGACGCGCGCAGCGTTTTCAGCGGTGTTAGCGGTCATGCTGCTCGCGCTGTTATTGACGCTGCCATGGGCCTTGCGTCTGGTGACGCGGGTTGTGCCGAATATTGATGCGCTCTATGCCGGCTGGGAGGCGCCTGCGGGTTACAACGATGCGTCGACAACGAACCTGTTGAGAACGGACTTCGACTATGCGCTTCTGATTGCGGCTGGCCTGGGTGCTCTGTGGGGGCTTGTTCGTCGCAGGGCGCAGGTGATAGGCATCGCGTTGTGGACGGGTCTATGGTATATCGGCGCCAACCTGCACTTGGTAGGTCTGCCCGACATATGGCTGCTGAACAATGCGTCTGTCCTTATTGCAGTCTGGCTGCCAGCCAGCGTGCTGGCAGGTTGGCTGTTGGGCGATGTCGTGGCGTTGCTCCGAGAGCGGGCTTCAAGGCTCGCGGCTCGCTGGCAACTGCCGTGGCATCGGATGCTGGCGTCGGGGGGGCTTGTGATCGTGACCGCAGCTACGGGCTGGTTGGGTTGGCAGAAGGTTGATGTGGTGAATCCTGTCACTGTATTGCTGTTTGAGGATGACCTGCGAGCGATTGAGTGGTCACGGGAGAACTTGCCGGCCGACGCCCTGGTGTTGGTGAACAGCCGTCTCTGGCAGGGCGATATTCACGTGGGGACCGATGGCGGCTGGTGGCTGCCGGTCCTGGCCGGGCGCCGTGCTACGCTGCCGTCGATCCTGTACCACCAGGGGCCGTCGGAGGATCGCGAAGCGGTCAACAGCTTTGCCGCACTGGTGGAGCAGGCCCCGTCGCTTGACGATCCGGCGCTGGTTGGGCGGTTGGCGGCTGAAGGGGTCACACACGTTTTCGTGGGGGCGCGGGCGGGACGTCTACTGCCGAAGGAGCTCGACGCGAGCGACCACTATCGTGCTGTATTTGTGCACGGGGCGGCCCGGGTCTACGCGTTCGAGCCGTAGACTCGGGCAGCAACGGTACGCGTGTACTAGAGGTCTTCGAGAAAGACCGGATTGGTCCAGGCTACGCGTCCCTGGGCATCGCGGCACTCGACACGCAGGTAAACCTGCTCTGGCCTGAATGGCCAAGTGGCAGCGTCGAGCAGCGCGCCATCGAGTGGATAGATGCGCCGACCGTAGGAGGCCGATCCGTAGAATGTGATGCTCTCGCATGGACTGCACGAGATATGCAGGGCTGGCTTGCCGTCGCCGTCGTGCACCACGCGGAGATCCTGGATGCGCGGCCCGTTGGAGGAGTAGAAATGGCCGGCGCGTAGGGCGGCCAGGATGTGTTCCACCGTCAGGGATGGCGCGTGGACCATCACGAAACCCACGCCGACCTCCCCGTGGCGCCAGTGTGTGTCGTCAACGGC
Source organism: Anaerolineales bacterium UBA6128 (assembly GCA_002423325.1). GTDB lineage: Bacteria > Chloroflexota > Anaerolineae > UBA1429 > UBA1429 > UBA6128. The sequence continues at coordinate 1,464 of DIVQ01000192.1, forward strand.
AAGGCCCAGCATCCGTTTGCCCTCGGCGAGCAAAGCGTCCCAATAGGCGGACGAGTTGCCCAGTCCGTCCATGCGCTCACACACCGAGTTGTAGACCTCCAGCCCCGTGACGCGCTTGATTGGGGCGATCTGCTCCGGGGTCTGGCCACACCAGTACGGGTGGGCAAAGAAGGGCAGTCCGCCGACCGCGAGCACAGCATCAACGCAGCCCTGTGCGTCCGCCTGTGCGGCGAGGTCGGGCAGGTCCGAGGTGCCGATCGCCAGCAGGTGATAGCCGGGGCCGTTCAGTTCTACACCAGGTATCGTGAGCAGGTCGGGTGTAGCAAACGCGCCGCCGGCTGTGTAGACCTGATGATCGGTTATGGCGAGGAAATCATAGCCGCGATCGCCATACCAGGCGACGGCCTCCTCGGGAGTGGCGTCTCCATCCGACTGCCGGGTATGCGTATGAAGATTGCCCTTGTACCAGCTGCCTGCGAGCTCGAACGGAGACTTCCAGGTCATTCTCATGCCCTCCTAGAACGAGACGAGTGCGACGCCCGATACGGCGAGCAGCGAGCCAAAGAGCGTGGCGCGGGTCGGCTTTTCCTTCAGTACCAGGGCAGACAACGGCAACGCAAAGAGAGGCGCCGTCGAGGTCAGAATCGCTGCGCGAGCAGGTCCGATGGCAGAGACGCTGTAGACGAAGAGCATGCTACCCATGCCCCAGCCGATCAGTCCGCCGATGAGTATATAGAGCCACTCGCGCCGGGTCAACGCCCGCAATTGCGGCCAAGTTCTGCGCATAGCAACCGCACCCCAAGCGACGAGTGATATAGCCGGCACTCGGATCGACGCCACCATGATCGGATCCAGTCCGCGTGCGCCCGGTGCGACTAGTACGTTGGACGCGGCGCAACAGACCGAAGCCAGGACCGCCAGTATGACACCGCCCCCTCGCGCGGTCGCGGGGGTCACAGGCGTGTCATCATGGGTACGACTCAGGAACAGGATGCCTAGCAGCACGAGGGCCAGGCCTGAAGCCATGCCCCAAGTGGGCTGCTCTGAAAGAAACAGGATGCTGAAGAGCAGTGTGAGTACGGGATAGGTGCTGCTGATCGGGAAGGCACGGGAGACGCCAATCCTGGCCATGCTCATAATATACGCCGAGTCCCCCAGACCGCCGCCAATCCAGACCGAGGCCAACAGAAAGGCGAGCTTGTCGAGGGTGATGGCTTGGTAGGCCTGAGCGCGGCCGGTGGACAGCGTGACGACGAGGGCAAACAGACCGGCGATCAGTGATCGAGGAGCGTTAAGGGTGAGCGGGTCGAGTTTCTGCGACAACTCTTTGGGAGAAATGGAGCCGATGGCCCAGGTCAATGCGCATAGCAATCCGGCCAGAACACCTGACATGCCAGGCGAGACCTCGCTTGCGGGCCGGGCCGCTGTGTGTGGGTGACGCTGCAGGCGTAGTGCGCTGCGCGGTGCAGCTTTGCAGACGATGATAGGCGAATCGACAGCATCGGCAAACGAGCCGTTCTGCAAGGATGGTTGCGTCGACAAGGCTCAGGTGCTATGCTGGTCGCTGAAGGCTGGTAGAGACTAGTGTGCGGGGCACTTGGTTGCCAGGATCGATGACGGGACTGCGTTGGGGGAATCTGTGCATGGGCTTACTGGGTATCGACATTGGAACATCGGGATGCAAGGCGGCCGTATTCCACAGTGACGGCAGCTGTGCCTCGGTAGCCTACGAGGAGTACGATGTGTCTCGTACTCAGCCCGGCTGGGCCGAGCTGGACAGCGTAGCCGTGTGGGGCGCCGTGCAGCGCACGATCTCGCGCGCTGCGAGCGGTGCGCGTGGCGACCCGGTGCGAGCGCTGGCTGTCTCGTCGTTGGGAGAGGCTCTAGTGCCCGTCTCAAGGCAGCGGATTGTGCTTGGAGACGCGATTCTCAATTTCGATGCGCGTGGCGCGAGCTACTTGCCCGAGCTCGAGGCCGCTTTGGATGCCGTTAGGCTGTACGAAATCACCGGCAACACGCTTGGCAACCATTACAGCCTGACCAAGTTGATGTGGCTGCGGGATCAGGCGCCAAGGCTGTATCAGCAGACGGATCTGCTGCTGCCTTGGGGTAGCTTTGTGAGCTATATGCTCGGCGCAGAACCTGTGGTCGACTACTCTCTGGCGAACCGGACCCTTCTGTTTGACGTCGGGAATGCGGGTTGGTCCGAAGAGCTTGGGTGCGTTGCCGGGCTGGATCTCGGCAAGATGCCGCATGTGTCAGCCTCCGGCACTGCAATAGGAGTGGTGTCGGACGTGATGGCGGACGCGCTTGGCTTGCCGCGCAACGTCACCGTTGTCACCGGGGCACACGATCAGTGTGCAAATGCGGTCGGCGCGGGCGCCACAACCGAAGGACTGGCGATGTACGGTATCGGCACCTACGCGTGCATCGTCGCGCCGTTTGCAGAGCGACGGGATGCGCGCGCGATGATGGCGCAGGGGCTGAACACGGAGCATCACGCGGCGCCGGGGTTGTATGTCACTTTCATGTATAACCATGGCGGGTCGATGCTCAAGTGGTACCGGAATACCTTTGCTGCGGTTGAACATCAGCGGGCACTGCAGGCGGGGCGCAGCGTCTATCCCGAGCTGCTGGCGGAAATGCCGGCGGAGCCAAGCGGGCTCGTGGTCCTGCCGCACTTTGCGCTCACGGGACCACCAGGTTTTATGAGCGATTCCAGAGGCATGGTGGTGGGTCTCACCCTTGAGACGCCTCGTGGCGCGATCGCAAAGGGTGTGCTGGAAGGATGCACGTACTATATGCGCAGCTGTGTGGAGGCCTTACCGCAGACGGGTATATCGATCGACGGCTATCGGGCGGTCGGGGGCGGCAGTCAGTCAGATGCATGGGTGCAACTATCCGCCGATATTCTGAATGCTCCCATCGAGCGTCCCACTGTGACCGAGGCTGGCGCGCTGGGGGCTGCCGTTCTTGCTGGAGTGGGTACGGGCGTATTCGATTCGGTCGAGCAGGGAGTCGAGGCAATGGTACGGGTTGAGCGGCGGTTTGAGCCACGTTCCAGGCACGTGCCTCTGTACAACGAGTGGTATGCGTTGTATACTAGTTTGTGGCCACGTGTAGGCGGCTTCCTGGCTGAGGTCGCGCGCGCACAGGACGCGCTGTCTTGAACGTGCGACTCTTGCTTGTCAGGGTCGCAGACCTGTGGCAGCGTAGGGTAGATGGGATCGCAGTTGAGCGATCGCAGCAGCACTAGCAGATCTCTCGCGGAGGGTGAACATGCGTTGGGAAAGGTGGCTTGCTCGCGTAAACGCTATGGTCATCGCTGGATTGGTGATACTGCTGGTCTCGTGCGGAGGGAAGGTTCGGGAGGTGACCTGGGATGACAACGGGCGCCGCCTCGAGACCGCCGTGGGGCAGACGGTCATCATCAGGCTCGACTCGGATCCGACCAGTGGCAACACTTGGGTGATCGAGGCAAGAGATGATGAGGCGCTCGCACCGATCACGGTTGGCGCCTTTAGGCGTAACGAGGATGGGACTGGTGGGACGCAGGAGTTCACATTTGAGGCCAAGATTGGCCGCGACGTAAACCTGCGGCTGGCGTATCGCCCTGTCGATGACGCGACTGCGCCGCCCGAAAAAGTCTTTGCGGTAGAAGTGGCTATTCGCTGAGTGCAGTTTGTAGCGGTCCGAACAGGAGCGTGACGGTTGGTCGGTCGAGTGTGTTGCCTGGCAGACAGCCTGAGGCAGACGAGTGGCGAGTTTGTGTTCCTGGATCCGGGCGTGCTGGAGGATGGTGACTTACGCCTGGTCCTCAACACGTGCTGCGGGGCCGGTTCTGTGAGACAGTACGCTCCGATGTACCGTTTCGACATGCGCCGGGCGGGGGAACCGGACGCCATCGGTCGCATCGACCTGCGCGTGGGCGACACGGATCACTTGGTCAGATACGCTGGCCACATCGGGTATCGCGTTGAGCCCGAGTACCGTGGGCACCGCTATGCGGCGCGCAGTTGCCGCTTGCTGTTTGGCCTTGCGCTGAGACATGGACTCAACCCACTCTGGATCACGTGCGACCCCGACAACCTGGCCTCTCGACGCACGTGCGAGTTGGTTGGAGGTCAGCTGATAGAGATCGTTCGCGTGCCGCGGAACGACGAACTGTTCCGGCTTGGACAGACCTGGAAGTGTCGGTACAGGGTCGATCTGCAACGTGTCGCGCTGGCGCTTGACACGGGCTCTGGTTAGTGTGAAAATCGTGTGAGTATGGTGTGGCGCCCACGCCAGTGGCCGAGGCTGGGCGATGTTGAAGGGAGGACAATATGACCGGCAGGCGAGCAGTACCATGGATTGTGGCCGTGGTGGTGGCAGCGTGGTTGGTCTCAGCACTGGTCATTCGTGGTCCTGTTGTTCAAGGCGCCGACAGGCTGGATGATGTCGGCATGCAGGCCTCGGTGGAGCCTTTCGCGTCCTGCACGCCTGTGGGGACGCCCACGCCTGTCGCGAAGCGGTTCTATGGCAAGGTGGTGGATCAGGATGGCGACGGCATCCAGGGCTCGACGGTGCGGTTGTTGCGCAGCGCCGGAGCCAGTTGGACGCTGGTCGCTGAGATGGCAACCTGGTCAGGGGGCTATTTCAGCTTCTCCGTTAGCCCGGTGCCGAGCGAGTACCGTTTGGTGCAGCTTGACCTGCCCGGTTACTATTCCACGGATGCGACTTTGGCGCCGGGCGTTGTGGGTACGGTAGTCGACGCCGGCACGCTGCAGTTTGTGCTGCCTGAAGCGACTGAATCGGGTCACTTCATGTTCTATGACCGGTACGATCCTCAGCGCACACTCACCCCCACACCTGTCCTTCCGACCGCGACGGCCACAACGACATCCAAGTGGTTGTTCGGGAAGGTCATCGACACTGGCACGGGCTTGGGACTGGCCGGCGCGCTGGTGCAATTGCAGCGCTGGGGTGCGACCGGATGGGAAGTGCGCGCAGAAATGACGACGGCCGAATCAGGAACGTTCGGAGTTGGCATTCTGCCGCAGTTGGGGCAGTACCGATTCGTCGAGTTTAACCCACCGGACTATGCCTCCGAGGCAGCCTATTTGCCCGTGGGGGTGACTGGCACGGTGGTCGACCCGGACACGATCGAGTTCGAGTTGCCGAGCGGACCGGCTGCGGGCGAATTCCTGTTCGTGGACGTGTGCGAGTCTTGCTTTTACACACCGACCTCAACGCACACTCCCACACCCACGCCGACAGAGACGCTGACGCCGACTCCGACGGCAACGGCGACGCCGCGTACTTATTATCTGTACCTGCCGGCCATCTGGCGAAGCGCGCCTCCTACGCCTACGCCGACCTACACCAGCACCAACACGCCGACGCGCACTCCGACTAGTAGCTCGACACCGACGGCGACCGCGACGGCCTCCAAGACGCCTACCCCCACCAAGACGCCTGTTGTCGTCTGTGTGTGGGGCACGGACGGTGACCTTGTCTATCGCGTCGCGCCCGGGCTTTTCAGAGGCTATGTCGGCAACGCGGCCACGAACAACGACTTGATCCACATCCCGTCTCCGCCAGCGCCCGTGGGCTGGGATCAGCCCTGGTTTGTGCCGGATAGCAGTTGGATTCATCCCTCGCCGGTCTGGTGGGATGCGTGGACTGGGGTCTGGGCGTTGCCCACCGACGGGTCGGTGTTTGGCCTGCTCGATCAGAACGGCGACCCGGAAGGGGTCGATGGCATCACGCATCTGATTCGGCACGAGTACGATCTGACGCCCCCCGCGCCTGGCATGCGGATTATCAGAGCCACGCTGGAAGGGTGGAGCGATAACAAGACGGCGTGGTACTGGGATGGTCAGCTTGTTCGAACCAACCGCGAGGTATTCGTCGGGTTGATGGAGCTGTTCCCCGACTTTGTGGAGCCTGAGGGGGGCCACTATCTGTTGGCGGTGCAAAACAGTAACGACTATCAGTTCATTGAGAACCCGCAGGGGACGGCCTTCAGGCTCTGTGTCTGGTGGCAGTAGGGCTCTTGGGCCGATGAGGGCCCGCATCATCTAGTTTCCACAAGGCGCTCAGGACGTCGTACATGACGGCTTGGGCGCTTTGCTTTGTGCCTTGGTTAGTACGCTTGACGGCCGCCTTGTGTGGCGTGTATGCTCGGGCTCGTGACTGTACTGCCGACTGGGAGGTCAGGAGCATGAAAAGGATCAACGATACCATCATCTACCATGACGAACGCTTCTATGCCGCTTTCCCTTCCGTCGTGTGCCGTCCCGATGGAGAGCTGATTGTGGCGTTCAGGCGCGCTCCGGATCGGAAGCGTTACTACGCGCAGGGGGCCACGCACAGCGACCCTAACAGCTACCTCGTGCTTGTGCGGTCACGCGACTGCGGTTGCAGTTGGTCGGAGGAGCCCGAGTTGATCTATGCGCACCCCTTCGGTGGCTCACAGGACCCCTGTATGGTGCAGCTGGACGACGACAGTCTGCTTGTGACCAGCTATGCTTGGATGTTGCTGCCGGAGGACGCCGTGCGGCACGAAGGGCGTCAGACGAAACCCACCTATGGTTTGTGGCAATTCACGTTTCTGGGCGGCTATCTGATGCAGTCGCGGGATGGCGGCCACAGTTGGAGTGGACCGATCTTGCCGCCGCAGCTGCCGGAGCAGCGCACCTACTGTCAATAGCGGGTGAGAAATCCCC
>DIVQ01000098.1 GCA_002423325.1 Anaerolineales bacterium UBA6128
CACCCCCTGGCATGTCAGCCGCTTCCACCCCACCTACCGCCTGACGCACAAGCCGCCCACGCCGGTGAGCACGCTGCGCCGCGCGCGCGACATCGGCCTGGAGGCGGGCCTGCATTACGTCTACGAGGGCAACGTGCCCGGCGGGGGCGGCGAGGACACGGTCTGTCCGCAGTGCGGGCAGGTGGTGATAAAGCGCGTGGGCTTTGACGTGACCGNNGCGAGCGATGTGCGCGAGGGCAAGTGCGCCTACTGTGGGACGGAGATTGCGGGGGTGTGGTGAACCGGTCCGCCTACTCGTGGAGGGTGTTCGGCGCTTCCGGCTGTGGGCCCTGCTGAGGCATCGGTCTGGACGGCATCGTGGCGATCAGAGCGCGCAGCACAGCGTTCACCGACTCGGGTGTCGTAAACACCTCCGCGATGTCTGGGTCGAGCACTACGACCACGCGGTTCCTGTCCACGTTTCCAGCGAACCGGTTGGGCTTGGCCTTGTGGTAGTCCAGGTTGTACTCCGGGAGCAGGTCGCTCTCGATGAGGCGTTCTCCTTCAGGGTTTGAGGTTTTCTTCATAGTCTGCACGTTCCTTTTTGGTCGCCACACGCGCGCTGATCAGCCGAATCGTCTCACCCGACAACTCCACAAAGGCCACCAGGAGCAACCGCCCGGCCGCAGAGTGGCCGATGATGAGTTCGCGCTGTTCCTTGTCCGAATGCTCCTCATCGTCAAAGATAGCGGCCAGTGGATCATCGAACACGGTGCTGGCCTCATCAAAGCTCGTGCCGTGCTTACTGATGTTGATGGCCGCTTTGCGGCGGTCCCACTCAAAGTGGTAGGGCATCTGACCCGCTTTGAGAGCGCGATGAGAGACTGCAGCACACACATGATACCACAGCTGCCCGGCAACCGAAAGTCCGGCCCAGCGGACGGACAGACGGTGATCAAGCGCGTGGGCTTTGACGTGACCGNNGCGAGCGATGTGCGCGAGGGCAAGTACGCGTTCTGCGGGACGGGGATTGCGGGGGTGTGGGGGACACCGGAGGCAGAGCCATGACAGATGACGACGGACAGGAGGTCAGATACCGCGGGCTCAAGGTGGCCGGGCTCTTGGTATGTGTTCTTGTCGGAGCGCGTTTGATCTTTGCTAGCCTTGAGAGCTTTCCGATGCTGTGCTGTAGGAGTCTTGCTGATGTGCTTTACGCCGCTGAGGCACTACCATATCTGGCTTTGGGCCCAGTGGCGTTCGGAGGAGGGATCTACGTGCTCGTGATGACCCGTGGCTTGCGGCGAAAACCACAACGTGGCACCATGGAGTTCATCACCTATCTAGTGGTATCCGTCGGCGTCCTCGTCTTTATTATGTTCGTTCTTTTCAAGCTTGGACTAACCGATTGAGATGCATCCCGCGCATGTCTGAACGAAGAAACACGACCTGCCCGCTGCACTAGACCCTATGACTTGGGGGCTCGGCCCCACGCCGGTCCGCCACCTCAGTAGCTGGCCTGCGCGCTAGTCGCTCACACTGATGGGCAGCCTACCTCGGTAGCCCACCAGCACGCGCCCAGACACACGTCCGCGCGCCCGTCTGACCGCCCCGCGCCTACCGCACCTTGGCCCTGTTGAGGTCTACCGCCGCCCGGACGAGCGCCTTGAGCGCCGCCTCGTTAACCTGGTCGCCCTCGGTCAAGTCCAGCGCGCGCCACCTCTTGCCCTCGAGCCCATTGTTGAACACCTTGTCCGGATCGGGCAAGCTCGCTCCCTGGTCGAAAGTCACCTTGACTTTGTCCTTGAAGGCTGCGGTGACACAGACCACACCATGGTCTGAAAAGGCCGGAGTGCCCATCCACTTCCATTCCTCGACTATGTCGGGATCGGCTTCGTGGATGATCCGGCGCAGGTTGACCAGCATGGGCCCCCGCCAATCCGTGAGCCCGGCGATCAACTGGTCGATTTGTTCACTCGCGTTCATGGCCATTCCTCCACCACTGCGCTCGAGCGCCGTCCCGCCGGCGGCGACGACGCGCCTAGTGTTTGACGCTGAGCGGCAGCCAGCCCACATAGCCCACCAACACCCGCACCGACGCGGTCCCCGGACACTGCTGGACGTCGTCGGCTGCGTCGCTATGCCCTCAGCGCTTGTCTCGCCTTTTCGACCTGCTCCACCACCGCGCTCAGCGCCGTGCCGCCGGCGGAATCGCGCGCCTCCACCGAGGCCTCGAACGACAGCACGCCGTACACGTCGGCGCCAAAGGCCGGCGAGATGGCCTGGTAGGCCTCTAGCGGCAGCTGGCTGAGCGCCACGTCGCGCTGCTCGCACGCCAGCACCACCTTGCCCACCAGGCCGTGCGCCTCGCGGAAGGGCACCCCGCGCCGCACCAGATAGTCGGCCAGGTCGGTGGCCAGCATGGCCTCGCCCAGCGCCGCCCGCATGCGTTCGGGGCGCAGCTCCAGCGTGCGCACCACACCCGCCACGATCGGCAACAGCATCGCCAACGTGTCGAGCGTGTCGAACAGCGGCTCCTTGT
>DIVQ01000216.1 GCA_002423325.1 Anaerolineales bacterium UBA6128
GCGAACATCGCCGCGGCCAGGATGCCGATGCGCTTGAGATCGCCCAGCACGTAGCGGTATTCGCTGCGGAAATCGACGTCTTTGCCGGGCGCGGCCGCGGCTTTGGCCGGGGCGGATGCCTTGGGCTGGACCTCACCCTTGCGGGCGGTCGTGGACGACGTTGCCTTGGACGCGGCCGGCGGGCGTGCGCTATAGCGCTGCTTCTTGCTCTTGGATTTCTTGTACTTGGCCTTTGCCATGTTCTGTTCCTCTCAGTCTGCCAGATCGGCCACCACTACCACCCGATGCGTGTCGAGCAGGTAGGGGTAGCAGGTAATCAACGTCAATCGGCCATAGTCCGTTGGCGCCATCACGTCCACACGCGTGGGCGCCACGATCTCGACCGTGTTCACCACGTAGCGGTAGGGGCCCTGGTCCGTGTGGACCAGCACCTCGTCGCCGGGCTCCAATTTGTCCAGCTCGCGAAAGATCTCGCCATAGATATCATTGTGCGCCGAGAGCACCAGGTTGCCCGGCTGGCCGGGGTCGGTGCTGCCCGCGTGCTGGCCGACGCCCATCATCAGGTCCTCGTACGTGTCGCCGGGCACGATCGGCGCGTCCACCTGGATGCGAGGGATCTCGATGCGCCGGGCCGTCTGTAGCCCCGGAGTGGGCGGCGCGGTCAGCGCCACCTGCGAGCGCCCAGCCTCGTCTTGCACCTCCGCCTCGTCGGACGGCGGCTGGTGGCCGCCGGGCAGCAGGGCTGCGGCTTGCGCTGCAGGCACCGTGACAATCGCCGTCGCCTCCGGCAGTGCCGCCGCTACGGCCGGCGCCCCTGACGCCGCAAGTGTGGAAGCCACGCCCAGGGCCTGCCCCACGCTGCGGGTGCTCTGGTAGAGCCGCACCACCACCACCACCAGCGCCAGGGCCACCATCAGCTCAAAGGCCGTCAGCAGGTGCTGCTTCCAGCCGCCGCGCGGTGCGGGCACGGCCCGCCATGCGGCGTCGGGAGCTGCGCGCTGGCCGGTGATCGTCGGCGGGGGCTGGCGCATGCTGGCATTCAACGGATAGAGCCTGAGTGAGCGAAAGTAGCGATCGTGTTCAGACGCGCCGCGCCACGCGGCCGGCGCGTACACGGGCAGCAGCGGCGCCCGCTCAGCCGCTGTCAGCGCCAGGCGTTCATTCCGGGCGTGTTCAGCGGCCGCCAGTGTGCGCAGTTTGCGTTCGCTGACCGGGCGGCGTCTGTCGTACAGCGCCTGCTCCAGTTGGTGCACGGTCAGCTCGTCTGCCTGGAGCACCTCAACCATTGCCCACGAACCTCATCCGCATGCTGCCGAAACCGGCATCGATTATAGGGCCGGGCGGGGCCGTGTCAAAGGCTCAGCCCTTCATCACGCCCAGCGGGCGCGTGCGTGCGACCTTGCGCGCGATCCCGGCCTGGTGTACCACCTCGACCACGCGATCGACGTCCTTGTAGGCTTGCGGCGCCTCCTCGGCCAGACCGGACATGCTCCCTGCGCGCACCGCGATCTGCTGGGCCTCCAGTTCGGCGCGCAGGTCCTGGCCGCGCACGCCGCGGCGCGCCCCCGCGCGACTCATCGTGCGGCCCGCGCCGTGGCAGGCGCTGCCAAAGGTGGCCTGCATGGCCTTGTCGGTGCCCACCAGCACGTACGAGCCGCTGGCCATGTTGCCCGGGATGAGCACCGGCTGACCCACCGCACGATAGTCCTGCGGCACCTCGGCGCGGCCCGGCCCAAAGGCGCGCGTGGCGCCCTTGCGATGTACGCACAGCTCGCGCGTCTTGCCGTTCAGCACGTGCTTTTCGACCTTGGCCACGTTGTGGCAGACGTCGTACACCACGCGCAGGGCCTCGCCCGCGCCTTTGCCCAGCACTTGGTCAAAGCTCTGTCGCACCTGGTGTGTGATCACTTGGCGGTTGGCCCAGGCATAGTTGGCCGCGCAGGCCATGGCCGCAAAGTAACGCTGGCCCTCGGGTGAGTCAAAGGGCGCGCAGGCCAGCTCGCGATCCGGCAGCGTGATCGCGTGGCGCGTCACGCTCTGCTGCATCTCACGCACGGCGTCGGTGCAGACCTGATGGCCCAGCCCGCGGGAGCCGCAGTGCACCCAGACGCAGGCCTGGCCCAGGTACAAACCCAGCGCCTGCGCCGCCGTCTCGTCATAGATCTCGGTGATCTCGTCGATCTCGAGGAAATGGTTGCCCGAGCCGAGCGTGCCCAACTGGTCGGCGCCGCGTTCCAGAGCTCGGGGGCTGATCGCGTCGGCCCGGGCCGCGCTCATACAGCCGCGGTCCTCGGTGTGCTCAGCATCCGCCGAGCGGCCGTGCCCGCGGGCCACGGGCCAGCGTGCGCCCTGCTCCAGCACCTGTCGCAGTTCCTGTTTGGAGAGGCGCAGGCCGCCGGCTTCGCCCACGCCCGCGGGCACGTTGACAAACAGGGCATCCATCAGTGCGCCGATCCTGTTGCGCAACGCGTCCGCGCGCAGCGGCGAGGTGATCAGCCGTACGCCACAGTTGATATCGTAGCCCACTCCGCCGGGCGAGATGACGCCTTTGGGCAGCGCTGTGGCGGCCACCCCACCGATGGGAAAGCCGTAGCCCTGGTGTACGTCGGGCATCGCCAGTGCGTACCCCACGATGCCCGGCAGCGTGGCGGTATTGATCAGTTGCTCGATCGAGCGGTCGCCCAGCGCCATGTCGAGGACATAGTCATCGGCATACAGCCGCGCAGCCACACGCATGTCTGCGCGATAGCTGGACGAGATCTCGTAGACGAAGGGCTCAACCAGTGTGAGGTCCTGCTTGGTCACCATGGGGTCACCTCCTTATAGCGCGGGCCATCCGCGGCCGGTGTGCCGCGGCGGCAGTCACACGTCCAGGGTAATCGTGGCCTCGTAGCCCGTGGCAGTGCGCTCCACCTGCAAGCCGTGGTAGGTTGCGGCCTTGATGGGCCGGCCGACGTGCTGGTCGCTCCAGCCCAGGGCCGTGGCCTCCAGACGCTGCTCGTCGCACAGCGTGAGGCAAAAGCCGGCGTAGGCCTCGTGATGGCGCTCGGCCAGGTAGAGCAGCTCGTTAAGCCAGTCTACCAGTAACGTCACGAGGTCGGGGGCCTCCAGCGCGATGAGCCGGTTGGCGGGTTGGGCGCCCTCGCCCGAACGACAGCGCAGCAGGGCATGCAGCCCCTGCCCGGCGTGGGTAAACAGCGCCGGCAGGTCCGCGCCGGTGACGCGCAGGCGCAGATCTGCGGTGTGCTCGAGTTCCTGGTAGGCGCGGGTGCTCATGGGAGGTCCTCGCCCGCGAGGATGGCGCGCGCCTGCTCCGTGTCGCGCCGTATCTGCGCGATCAGCGCGTCGGCGTTCTCAAAGACCCGTTCGGGGCGCAGCCGTCGCACAAACTCGACCCGCACATTGTGTGCGTACAGGTCGCGCTGGTAGTCGAACAGGTGCACCTCGAGCAGGCGGTCGCTCTCGCCAAAGCTGGGGCGCACGCCGAGGTTGGCGACGCCGGGCAGCGGCGCGCCGAGCAAGCCGTCGGCCGACAGCACCTGCAGGCGCACGGCGTAGACCCCGTCGGCGGGGTAGGCGCACTCGGGGTTGAGGCGCAGATTGGCCGTGCGGAAGCCCAGTTGGCGCCCGCGATGGCGACCCGGCACTACAGGTCCGGAGATGGTGTAGGGACGGCCAAGCAGGCGGCCCGCCTCGCCCACCTCGCCGTCCTGAATCAGCTTGCGGATGCGGGTCGAACTGATCGGCTCGCCGCCATCGAGCAAGGGCTCAACCACCTGCAGGCGGTAGCCCAAACGCTCGCCCAACGCGCTCAGGGCGGGCACGTCGCCGACGCGTCCGCGTCCCAGCGCAAAGTCGGCGCCTACCCACAGTTCCCGCATGCGCAGGTCGACCACCAATTGGCGCACAAGGGTCTCGGCAGGTGTCGTGGCAAATTCAAGGGTGAAGGGCTGCACGATCAGCATATCGATGCCCAACTCTTCGAGCCGGGCGGCGCGTTCGGAGGGCGTGCTCAGGCAGGCAGGGCGCACTTCAGGGTGCAGCACCAGGCGCGGATGCGGATAAAAAGTAAGCACGACGCTGAGCCGTGCGCTCTCGTGAGCACGCTGCATCAACTGGGCGAGAAGGTGTTGATGGCCACGATGCACGCCGTCAAACGTGCCGATGCTGACGACCGTGTCGTTCTGTAGGGCGAGATCCTCTAGACTGTACAAGAGTTGCATGCCACCCGTCCGCATGATTCAACTTGTGCTCGGCCCTGGCTCGTGCGCGGGCCGAGCGGCCGTTGCGCTAAGCGGCTGATAGCACCTTGGTCGGCTGCCAGACGTCCGCGTCGGCGTTGTGACGCAGGATGGCCAGCAGTTCGCCGTTGGCCTGGTACGCGCAGTGCAGGCCCAGTTCAGGGTTGGCGTCCAGCACCACCGTCTGACCGTACCGGATGCGTGCGACGGTCTGCGCATCCACGATGACGCTCGGCATGTGGGCCACGGCGGCACCCGCGGGCTGCAGATAGCGCTGCCACGAATTATCGTGGTCTGCCGCATAGAGCGTGTCAAGTGACACCGCCTGCTCGACCGTGAACGCGCCCACCGCCAGCCTTCTCAGCGCGGCCAGATAGGCTCCCACGCCCAGCGCTACGCCGAGATCGTGGGCTATGGCCCGAATGTAGGTGCCCTTGGAGCAGGCGATGCGCAGGACCAACTCTGGTGAGCGCCACGCTTCGATCTCGAGTGCATAGATCGTCACTTCGCGCGCCTCGCGCTCCACCTCCTGGCCACGACGCGCCAGCTTGTAGAGCGGATGCCCCTCGTGCTTGAGCGCCGAGTACATCGGGGGCACCTGCTGGATGCGGCCCTCAAAGGCGCCCAGCGCGTTCTCGATTCCGGCCAGCGTCACGCCTGAGGCGTCGGCCTCGGCGACGACCTCGCCCTCGCTATCCCATGTGCTGGTGTCGATACCCAGGCGAATCGTTGCCCGATAGACTTTGCGCGCCTCGGCCACGTACTCGGCCAGGCGCGTGGCCTGCCCCAAGCAGAGCACCAGCACGCCCGTGGCCGTGGGGTCCAGCGTGCCGGTGTGGCCGATGCGGCGCTGATTCGTGATGCGACGCAGCCGGTTGACGGCATCATGCGAGCTGATGCCGGCGGGCTTGTCGAGGTTGAGCACACCGCTCACCTCGGGCGGCCGGACACGGCGATGCGTCTGTTGCGCGCCGCCCCCATTGGGGGCTTGCGGCTCGTCCATCAGGGCCGGACCGCGGTATTCGACGCGGCCTGCAGCGCCGTTAGCACGCGCTCGCGCGCGGCCGACAATGGACCCGGCAGCTTGCAGCCCGACGCCTGCGGATGCCCCCCGCCGCCCAATGCCCTGGCCACTGTGGCCACGTTGATGGACGGCACCGAGCGCATGCTCACGTCGACGTGGCCGTCCTCCAGCTCTTGCAGCACGAGCGCCACACGCGCCTCGTGAAAGGTACTGAGATAGTTCGTCAATCCATCGCTGCCCTCGGGGCCCAGCCCTGCGGCGGCCTGCATCTCGAGCGTTACCTCGGTCCAGACGATGTCGCCCGCCTGCTGAACCCGGGCCAGCGCGGGTCCCCACAGGCGCAGCATGGCCAACGGCAGATGATCGTAAACTGCGTCAGTCACCTCTGCCAAGTTCGCGCCCGCTTCCACCAGCGCCAGGGCGTCGCGCAATTCACCCGCCGTGGTGTTGTTGGTGCGAAAGCAGCGCGTGTCGGTGACGATGCCCGTCAGCAGGCACTGTGCGCTGCGCGCTGTCAGCGGCAGCCCGGTGTATGCCAGCACTTCCATCACCAGTTGAGCTGTGGACGCACGTTCGCTTGCGTGGTTGTACGTGCCGTATTGAGTGTTGGTGATGTGATGGTCGATATTGACCAGAGGTACATCCGGCCTGGTCTCGGGCGTTGCACGCGATGTCGGTTCAAAGGCCGGCCCCATACGGGCCGGGTCGCTGCAATCGATCGCCACAATCGCCTGCTCGTCGCCGGGGCCGCGGTTGGAGAAGGCCTCGATGCCGGGCAAAAAGTGCAGCATCGGCGGCACAGGATCGGCGCAGGCCAGGCGCACGTCGACCCCGCGCTGTCGCAGAGCCCAAGCCAGGCCCAGCGCCGAGCCCAGCGTGTCGCCGTCGGGCATGACGTGCGAAACCAGCAGCACACGCTGCACGCGTTCAAGCAGCTCTCTAATCGCTTGCAGGTCGTTCATCGTCGTTTGCAGTCTCGGTTGTCTCTGGGGCGTTCGCCTGCTGCTGCTGTTCCAGTTCCATGAACACCTTGTCAAGGCGTGCACCACGCTGCAGCGATTTATCGGCGCGAAACACCAGCTCGGGCGTAAAGCGCCAGCCGAGGATCTCGCCCAGTTCGCGCCGGATGAATTCCTTGGCGTTCTCGAGCGCGCGCAGGCCCTCTTGCAGATCGCCGCCCTCTTCATAGCACGAGACATACACGCGCGCCACGCGTCGATCGCTCGACAGGTCCACATCGGTGACCAGCAGCGCGTTGACGCGTGGATCTGCTACCGTGCTGCCCAGCAAGAGCGAGAGTTCCTCACGCACGAAACTATTGGCTCGTTCCAATTGATGGGGCTTCATCTTGCTCTCCCTGCAGTGATAGGCTGTGCCAACGGCTCAGTTGACGCGTTCCTTGGTCAGGAACTCGATGACGTCGTCAACTTCAAAGTCGCCAAACCCGTCCAGGCCCACGCCGCATTCAAGGCCCGTGGTCACTTCGCGCACATCTTCGGTAAAGCGCTTGAGCGAGCCCACCTGACCCTGAAACAGCTTTTCGGTGCCGCGCATCACGCGCGCCGTGGCGGCACGCAGGGCCTTGCCCTCGGTCACCTGCACACCGGCGATCTGTCCGATCTTGGGCACGCGGAAGATACTGCGCACCACCGCGCGTCCGGTCACCACGTCGCGGTACTCGGGCTCCAGCATCCCCTTGAGCGCGAGCTGGATGTCTTCGATCAGCCGATAGATGATGTTGTAGGTGCGGATGCTGACCTTGGCGGCTTCGGGCATGTGAGATACCGCCGGGTCGACGTCCACTGAAAAGCCGACGATGATGGCGTTGGATGCCAGGGCCAGCATCACATCGGCCTCGCCGATGGTGCCCACGCCCTCGTGCACAAAGCGCACCTTGAGGCCGCTCACGTCGATCTGGTCGAGTGAGTTGTGAATCGGCTCGAGGCTGCCCTGCACGTCGACCTTGAGCACCAGGTTGAGCGTCTGGACCTGCCCGGCCTGCGCCTGAGCATAGACCTGCTCCAGTGTCAGCGGGCCGGTTGGCTGTGACTGTGCCTCGGCCTGGGCGGCCTTGATCTGGTTCACGGCCTCGCGGGCCGCCTTTTCGCTTTCGACGCGCTCGAAGCGATCGCCTGCTTTGGGTACGCTGTCCAAGCCCATCACCACTACCGGCGTCGAGGGCGTGGCGCGCTTGAGCGGCTTGCCGCGATGATCGAACATGGCGCGAATCTTGCCATAGGTCTCGCCCACCAGGAGGGTGTCGCCGGGCTTGAGCACGCCCTCTTCCACCAGCAGAGTGGCTGTCGGCCCGCGTGAGCGGTCCAGCTTGCCCTCGACCACCGCTCCTTCGGCATTCGCGCGTGGGTTGGCCTTGAAATTGGCCATCTCTGCCACCAGCAGGATCATATCGAGCAGCTCGGGGATGCCCTGCTTGGTGCGCGCTGACACCGGCACAACGATGGTCTCGCCGCCCCATTCCTCGGGGACAAGGTCCAGTTCGGCCAGTTGCTGCTTTACGTTCTCCAGATTGGCTGTGGCCAGGTCGATCTTGTTGATGGCCACGAT
>DIVQ01000064.1 GCA_002423325.1 Anaerolineales bacterium UBA6128
ATGCTCGACGCGCCGGTGAGCGGCGGCGAGGTGGGCGCCAAAGAGGCGCGCCTGTCGATCATGGTGGGCGGCGACGCCGCCGTGTTCGAAAGCGCGGCGCCGATCTTTCGCCTGCTGGGCAACCCTACGCTGTGCGGCGCCTCGGGCGCCGGCCAGACGGTCAAGGCGTGCAACCAGATTCAGGTGGCGCTCAACTTTATCGGCATGGCCGAGGCGCTCGTGCTGGGCGCCAAGGCGGGCGTGGATCCCGAGATCATCATCCAGGTGCTGAGCGGCGGCTATGCGCAGACGCGGGTGATGGACGTGCGCGGACCGCGCATCGTCAAGGGCGACTATGCGCCGGGATTCCGCAGCCGCTTCCATTACAAGGATCTGAACATCATCCGCGAGACGGCGCGCGCTTACGGCGCCTGTCTGCCGGCGGCGGCCCTGGCGCACGAGCTGTTCACCGCCATGCAAGCCAACGGCTGGGGCGACCTCGATCACTCGGCGGTCGTCAAGGTCATCGAAAAACTGAGCAACTGCGAGCTGCCGGTCAAAGCCTAGTCGCACGGCTTGGCTGAGCCGCAGTGCACAGATCGCGGGCCAGGATGCGGGCATCGCCAGCACCTGGCCCTTCTACTCGCCTGCTACCGACCGATCCGCATCCGGCGGCCCGAATAAGAGCGTGACTGGCTGCGTTCTATTGAACAGTAGCCCGTGCAGCAGACAGTCTGCGAACGCGCCGCTGGCGTGCGGGCCTGGCCGGTTCGCGCGCTGCACCAGTGCTTGAACCTCCGGAGGAGTGATTGTATGAAGCGGTTTCTGACGTTCCTGCTCGTTGTGGCCGTGATCGCGGCCGCTGGTTTCGTCTATATGCGCTATCTCAGGGCCCCTGAGAGCGACGCCACCGCCGGTATCACCACGGCACCGATCGGCCGGGCCGACATCGAGTCCACGATCAACGCCATTGGCAGCCTGGTGCCCGAACGCCAGCAGATGCTTCTGCTGAATAGCGCGGGCACGGTGGCCGAGGTGCTGGTTGCTCAGGACGACTTTGTGACCGAGGGCCAGACGCTCGTGCGGCTCGACCCACGTGACTTGGAGCTCAGTCTGGAGCAGGCGCGCGCTGCGTTGGCCGTGAGCGAGGCCAGTCTGGCGCGTGCCAGCCAGCCCGCGAGCGCCGAAGATATTGCCGCGGCCGAGGCCGCGCTGGCCTCTGCGCAGGCCAACCTGGCGGATCTCAGCGCCGGCGCAAGCAGCCGTGACAAGCAATTGGCGCGCCTCTCGATCGACCAGGCCAAGAACAGCCTGTACGGCGCGCAGGCCAACCGCGATTCGATCAAGGGAAGCCCGATCAGCTCGCCGGGGCAGCTCGCTGCCGCCGAGGCCCAGGTCTTGAACGCCGAGCTCGCCGTCAAGATCGCCGAGATCAACTATGGCAAACTCTGGGAGCCGGTCCGCGACTCACAGTTGCGGGCGGCAGAGGCGCAGATCGCCCAGGCCGAGTCGACGCTGGCTCGACTGAAGGCGCAGCCCAGCGCGACGGACCTGGCCGTCACGGAGGCTCAGGTGGCGCAGGCGCGCGTCAGCGTGCAGGCGGCCGAACGACGGCTGGACGATCTGGAGTTCAGTGCGCCCTTCACCGGCACGCTGGCCACATGGTCGCTCAACGTCGGCGATCGCGCGGCCCCGGGGGTCGCGGTCGGCACTCTGGTCGACGACTCCCGCTATTATATCGACCTGAGCATCGACGAGACCGAGATCACCAGCATCGCGGTTGGCAGCGTTACGCGCATCACGCTGGACGCCCATCCAGAGCAGCAGCTCCTGGGCGCCGTCTCCCGCGTCGGCCTGCTGGGCACGAGTGTGAGCGGTCTGGTCAACTATGCCGTGCGCATTGAGTTTGAGCCGACGGACCTGGCGCTCAAGCCGCAGATGACCGCCTCGGTCGACATTATCAGCGATACGCGCGAGAACGCATTGGTCGTGCCCAATCGCGCGCTCAAGCGCGACGCGGAGGGCAAGTTCGTCGAGATCCTGAGGGGCGGCGAGGTGGTCAAGCTGTATATCACCACCGGTATCTCGAGCAACGAGTTCACCGAGGTCGTCTCCGGGCTGGAGGAAGGGCAGGAGATCATCATCGCCAAGCCGCGAGATGCTGTCATCAGCACCGGGATGTTCGGAGGCTGAGCATGCTTATCGAACTGCGCAATGTCTGTAAAACCTATACCATGGGCGAGGTGCAGGTGCGCGCCGTCTGCGACCTGGACCTGGACATCGCCGAGGGCGAGTTGACCGCCATCATGGGGCCGTCGGGCTCGGGNNGCAAGAGCACCCTGATGAACATCCTCGGCTGTCTCGACCAGCCCACCGCCGGCGACTATTTCCTGGACGGCACCAACGTGGCCACGCTCAACGACAACGCCCTGGCCGAGATCCGCAACCACAAGATCGGCTTTGTCTTTCAGAACTATAACCTGCTCAAGCGCACCCGCGCCGTAGAGAACGTCGAGGTGCCGCTCATCTATGCCGGCGTGAGCGCCCGGGAGCGGCGGCGCAAGGCGTTGGACGCGCTGGAGGCGGTGGGGTTGGCAGAACGCTCCAGCCACAAGCCCAACGAGCTCTCGGGCGGCGAGCAGCNNGCCCACCGGCAACCTGGATACGCGCACCGGTCTGGAGATCATGGCTCTCTTTCAGCGTCTGAACCAGGAGCGCGGCATCACCGTCGTCTTTGTCACCCACTCGCCCGAGATCGCCGAGTTCACTCGGCGCATCGTACGCCTGCGCGACGGCCGCCTGGAGGGCATCGAGGCCGTCAGCGATCAGCGCATAGCCGTTGCCCCTGTGCCCGAGGTCGACGCTAGATGAACCCCGCAGAGAGCTTTCGCATGTCGCTTCGTAGCCTGGGCGCCAACAAGATGCGCT
>DIVQ01000115.1 GCA_002423325.1 Anaerolineales bacterium UBA6128
GCTACCACCACCGCGGCGCCCAAGCCGATCAGCCACCAATGCTTTTTCATGCGACCTCGCCAGCCTGCGCAGCCCCGGCCGGGCCTACGGGCAGATCCATCAAGTCCTTACGAGTGGCATACACAAACCTCACGACAGCGGTCGTGATCAGGCCCTCACCCAGGCCGATCAGCATGTGCACCAGTCCCATAGCGGGCAGCACCACCGCGTACGGCGAGGCCCCAGAGACGCCCAGCTCGAGCGCCGCAACCAGCGATGCGATGACGACCGACACCCAGGCCGAGACAAAGCTGCCCACGAACACGCCCTTCTGTCCGGGCAGCAGCTTGCGGATCAGCGCATAGAGGCCGTAGGCGCTCCACACGCCCACCACAGCCATGTTGAACACGTTGGCGCCCAGCGCGAGCAAACCGCCATCCTGGAACAGCAGCGCCTGCACAGCCAGCACGGCCGTAAGCACCAGCGTGCCGGCCCATGGCCCCAGCATAATGGCCACCAAAGCGCCTCCCAGCAGATGCCCCGACGTGCCGCCCGCGACCCTAAAGTTGATCATCTGTGCTGCAAACACGAACGCCGCCATCACGCCCATCAGCGGCACCTGGCGTTCCTGCAGCTTGTTGGCGGTGCGCTTGACGCTCCAAGCGATCACACCAGCCGACGCCGCGTAGGTGGTCATCGCTGTGCCCACGTTGACAAAGCCGTCCGGAATGTGCATGCTGCCCCCTGTTCTGGCTTGTTGCGAACAATCGCAATAAGAGTATAGGGCAAGCGTAGAGCGTGTCAAATCTCCGCTGGACACGGCTTCACTTCTGTCACTTGCGCCCTGCTGCAACGCGTGTAGAATGCGCTCCAGCCCACGCTCCGGAGGCTCCCATTGAGCAAACGAGAGTTCACTCTCGCCAACGAGTACCAGTACGACCGTTCCAGCCCACCGCGCTGGATCCTATCGCACATCATGCGCTACTGGTATCTGCCAGCAATCATGATCGTCACGACGCTGGCCACCAACTCGGTGATGTCCTACGGCAGTCTGCTGGTGGGCCGCGCCTTCACCTGGATCACCGAGGACCAGCCGGTGCTGCGCTCGCTGGGCGTGATCGCCGGCACGCTGGCCGGCATTCGCGCCGCGGGCGGCCTGCTGAACCTGGCGCGCGTCTGGTCGCTCGAGTGGCTGGCACAGATTCTGGAGCGCGATTGTCGCGACGAGCTGTATGTCAGCCTGTTGGGCAAGAGCCTGACCTTTCATGGCCGCCAGCGCGTGGGCGACATCATGGCGCGCGCCACCAACGACGTGCGCAACGTCAACCTGCTCTCCAGCCCGGGCCTTTCGCAGACCTTTGAGGCCATCGCCGGCATCGTGGTGCCCATCGTCACCATCGCGACGCTGCGCCTGGAGCTGGTTCTGGTGCCGTCGCTCTTTATCCTCTTTCTGGTGATCACGGCGCGCTCCTACAACCGCAAACTCAACCCGATCTCGGACGCCTTGCGCGGGCAGTTCGGCGAGCTGAACGCCGGCCTGGAGGAGGCCCTCTCGGGCATCGAGGTGGTCAAAGCTTACGCCCAGGAGAAGGAAGAGCTGCGCAAGTTCGGCGAGAACGCGACCAAGTTCAGAGATCTGTTCGTCAAGCGCGCCATCATCCAGGCCAAGTACTATCCCCTGCTGGTGTTCAGCATCGCCTTTGCTCTGGCACTGGTGCACGCCGCGATCGTCTTTAGCCGTAACGATGGCTTTGGCGTGGGTGAGTTGGTCTCTTTCATGGGCTTGATGGGCCTGCTGCGCACGCCCACCTTCTTCTCGCTCTGGTCCTTCTCGATGATCCAGATGGGAATCGCCAGTGCCGAACGCATCCTCGAGATCCTCAACACCGAAACCGAGCTCGACGAGAATGAGAGCGGCGTCAGCAAGCCCATCGACGGCGAAGTTGTGTTCGAGCATGTCACCTTTGGCTACAACGCCAGTGCGCCGGTGCTCAAAGACATCAGCTTTCGCGCCGCTCCCGGCGAGACCGTCGCCATCGTGGGACAGACCGGCTCCGGCAAGACTACCCTCACGCGGCTGATCAACCGCGTGTACGACGTGAACGCCGGTCGCGTGCTGGTGGACGGCGTCGACGTGCGCGACTGGAGCCTCGAGAGTCTGCGTTCGCAGATTTCGGCCATTGAGCAGGACATATTCCTCTTCTCCCGACCGGTGGGCGAGAACATCGCCTTCGGGTCAGGCCAGCACGCCGGCCAGGACGAGATCGAACGCTCCGCGCGCGAGGCGCAGGCCGACAGCTTTATCCGGGCGCTGCCTGAGGGCTACAAGACCGAGATCGGCGAACGCGGCGTCACGCTCTCGGGCGGCCAGCGCCANNCGCCAGCGCGTGGCCATCGCGCGCGCCTTTTTGGCGAACCCGCGCATCCTGGTCCTCGATGACTCGACCAGCGCCATTGACAGCGCCACCGAAGATGAGATCCAGCGGGCGATGCACCGCGTCAAGGCCGGGCGCACCACCTTTTTGATCACCCACCGCCTGTCACAGATTCGCTGGGCCGACCGCATCCTGGTCTTGCGGCGTGGCGAACTGGTCGACCAGGGCACGCACGAAGAGTTGGTGACGCGCTGTGACGCTTACCGCAAGATCTTTGACCTATACGAGCAGCGCGACCGCAAAGCACAATCGCCAGGCTCAGAGGGCCCGCTGACGGCAGCCCCTGACCTGCAAGCGATATAAGGAGCAGATACCGTGGGATTCGTCATGTCGGGTCTGGACAGGGACTCCTACGACCGCGAATACCCTGACCGCGTGCTCGTCCGGCGTATCGTCACCTACTTTAGGCCACACTGGCGCGCCATGGCGCTGGCGACCGCCGCCATCATTCTCAACTCGCTGCTGAACGCCGCGGTGCCGGTCGCCATCTCGCGGGGCATCGACATCGTCGTCGGCAACTTTTCAGTCGGCAGCCTGGTGCTCGTGGCCATAGGGGTGGCGCTGCTGCAGGCCACCAACTTTGGACTCAACTATCTCTCCTCGGTGTCTGGCTCGCGCGCCGTCGGCGATGTGGTGCTGCAGTTGCGCCGCGACATCTTTGGCGCCGTCATCAACCACGACATGTCCTTCTATGACGAGCAGCCCACTGGCAAACTGGTCAGTCGCATCACGTCAGACAGCCAGGACTTTTCTCTCAGCGTCGAGCTGGTGATGAACCTGCTCAGCCAGGTGCTCTCGGTCATCGTGATCGGCGTCGTGGCGGCACGCATCAACCTGCGACTCACCTTGATCATGCTGGCGCTGACCCCCGTTGTGGTGCTGATCGCGCTGAGCTATCGCAAGATCACGCGCAAGGTCACGCTCAACGCCCGGCGCGTGCTGGCCAAGGTCAACGCCAACGTCCAGGAATCGGTGAGCGGCATCGCCATCGCCAAGGGCTTTCGCCAGGAAAAGACCATGTACGGCGAGTTTGAGGCGCTCAACCGCCAGACCTACCGAGTCAATGTCACCCGCTCACTCACCCTGCAGACCATCTTTCCGATCCTTTCGACCACCTTTGGCCTGGCCTCGGCGCTGATGCTCTACCTGGCCGGGCGCGCCGCCTGGCTGGGCGTGGGAGCGCCCGCCGACGCGCTGCCCGCCGGCGCTATCTCGGTGGGCAACTGGTACCTGTTCATGCAGGCCATGACGTACTTTTGGTTCCCCATCGTCGGCGTGGCCTCCTTCTGGAGCCAATTCCAGGACGGCCTCTCCGCCGCGGAGCGCTGCTTTGCGCTGATGGACGCTGTCCCCCAGGTGGTGCAGACCGCCAGCAACCCGGTGCCCAAGCTGCAGGGCAAGGTCGATTTCGAGCACGTGCTGCTTTCGTACACGGGCAAAGAGGTCGTGCTGCCCGACTTTACGCTTTCCGTAGCGTCCGGCGAGTCGGTCGCCCTGGTCGGCCACACTGGCGCCGGAAAGACCAGCATCGCGCGCCTGCTGGGCCGCTTCTACGAGTTCCAGGACGGGCGCATTCTGATCGACGGCCAGGATATCCGCACGTTCGATCTGGAGCAGTATCGCCGCCAGGTCGGCTTTGTGCCGCAGGTGCCCTTCCTGTTCACCGGCACCGTGATGGACAACATCCGCTACGGGCGCCCCGACGCCTCCCAGGCTGAGGTCGAAGCCGCCGCCCACCACGTGGCCGCGGGCGACTGGCTGGCCGACCTGCCCGAGGGCCTGCAGACCGATGTGGGCGAGCGCGGCGCGCGCCTTTCCATGGGACAGCGCCAACTGGTGGCCCTGGCGCGCGTGCTGCTGCAGGACCCCGCCATCTTTATCCTGGACGAGGCCACCGCCAGCGTGGACCCCTTCACCGAGGCACAGATCCAGGAGGGGTTGGAGGCGGTGATGAGCCAGCGCACGTCGATTGTCATTGCGCACCGCCTGTTCACTGTGCGCAACGCCAACCGCATCATCGTGCTGCGCGGCGGCGAGATCATCGAGGAAGGCAACCACGAGGCCTTGATGGCCGCCGGCGGCCACTATTCCGAGCTGTACAACACCTATTTCCGCCACCAGTCGCTGGAATACATCGAAAACGCACGCAAGTTGGCCGAGGCGGGGGCGTAGCAGACCTGCTATTGTAGGGGCACGACATGCCGTGCCCCTACGGCTCTATGCTTCCCAGTGGAGGATCCCCGGCTGATCTAGCGGCTGCATCGCCACAACCGCCCCCGCACGATCGAATACCATCGCGCCGCCAAAGGCATCGGCCTCCTCGCAAAAAACCTCTGTGCATACATAACTGGTGGCCAACACCGGCACGCCGATGCCCGCCACACGTCGGCTGTATTCAGGCAACTCGTCTCTTTCCCAGCGGGCTTGGTCGCGCGACCCACCTGGAAAGCCGCGCTCGAACAGGTACAGCACCCAGTCGGGTCGCAACTCGCGCATACGGGCGCACAGGCTGTCATCCCACAGATCGCCGCAGACCATGAAAGCGAAGCTGCCGAAATCCGTCTCGACCTGACGCAGCTCTGTCCCCTGACAATAGACAGCCGGATCCGCGTGCCTGCCATGCCATTGGGGCTGTATGCGGCGGTACCTGAGGCGCACATCGCCCTGCGGCGACAGCAACACGGCTGTATCGTACAGGCAGGTTCCCTCGCGCTCAAGCAAGCCAAAGCCGAGCCAGATCCCTAGATCGGTTGCGGCCCCTGCCAAGCGCTCACTGAACGGCCCAGGAATGCTTTGGCCCAGCGGCACATCGTGCGCCGGATCATCGTTGTTCACCATCCCCGTGAGGGCCATCTCACCCAGCAGAACCAGGTTCGCACCCGCTCTGGCCGCCTGTCCGATCATCTCTACAGCCGTTACGATATTCGTCTGCAGATGAGGGCCAACCGGGCTCACTACCAGTGCCGCCCGCAAGCTTGCATTCATGCTTGTCTCCCGCGTTCTATGCCTTGACGTCTGGAGTCTGCCAGCAACTCACAGGCTCACGCTGAGCACGTTTCCGATCCGCTCGAACCCAAGGCTAGCCGCCAGTCGTTGCGACGCCACATTTGCCGCCCCGGTCGACCATAGCGGGCAGATGCTCCGGCCCAGCAGCGACTGGATCGCCGCAGCACAGGCCATTTTGGCATAGCCGTGCCCCCGATACTCCACCAGCGTGTTGATGCCGATCTCCTGGACCTGACCCGACATGAAAGGCATGTCCGGGGCGTCATTGGCGCTCACCAACAATCCGCCCACGTACACGCCCCAAGCGAGCTCTCGCGCAACCAGACTGTCATAGTAATCGTGCAGCCAGCTCAAGTCCGCACACTTGGGGTTGCATCTCTTAAAGAAGGCTTCAAAGCTCGGATAGTCCTCGGCTGTCAGTGCCCTTGCAGACGAAACCATGCTGGGCAGGCGCACAAAACCGTACTTGATTTTGTGTGCCGGCGTCCGCCCGCAGCGGGCCGCCATCTCCGTAGCCAGCCGCTCGAGCGTCGTGTGGGGCGCCAGGACGCGCATCAGCGCCTCTGCCTCGGCGGCAGCCTTATCTCCATAGGAGATGATAGTCGTTGCTCCGTTCGTCCACACGCACAGATCGTCCTGCTTGCTGTAGCCCGGTAGCGCGATGTTCCGGTCCGAGCAGTATACCGCGCGGACGCCGACAGCGCGCAGCGCCGTTACTTCCGCTCCCAACCATCTGGCATAGTAGCACAGGGTCGTCTCGTAGCAGTCCATGGTCACACTTTCACGGGTTGGTCTGCTTGGCGACGGCTCGGCTGACCGCCTGCGCCAGCCCCCAGCGCAGCCCCTGCATCCCCCGCACGCTGTCGGGCTGCGTCGCATCCAGTCGCTCCGCTGCGCGCCCCTGTCGTCGCGCCACCGGCAACCCGAACGGAGCGCGCGTCTGCCGCAGTATACCCTCCACTGAACCGCCCCCGCAACCGTAATACTTTGACGGCTATGTATTTCGGGCTATGATAGACAGAGTGGCTACCGGGGACACAGGCCCGGGTGACGGTAACGACCACCCTGCGCGCTGCTCGCCTCCGCACCATCGCCATGGCCTTCAGCAACCGTAGCAAGCCACACCCAGTCTGATCGCTCAGGAGACCTTTATGACCCCGGAGATGACCGCAGTTCAGCGTGCCTGTGAGCGCGTGCGTGAGAACGTCGCCCGCGTCGTGATCGGCCAGGAAGACACCGTCGACCTCTTGCTGGTGGCCCTGCTGTGCGAGGGACACGTGCTGCTGGAGGACGTGCCCGGCATCGGCAAGACCACCCTGGCCAAGGCGCTTGCCGCCAGCATGGGCTGCTCTTTCCGCCGCATCCAGTTCACGCCCGACCTGCTGCCCTCCGATATCACCGGCGTCAGCATTTTTAACCAGCGCAGCAGCGAGTTCGAGTTCCGCCCCGGGCCGGTCTTTGCGCAGATCGTGCTGGCCGACGAGATCAACCGGGCCNNCTCGAGGCCATGCAGGAGCGCCAGGTGACCGCCGATGGGCAGACCCGCCCCCTGGCGCGCCCCTTCCTGGTGCTCGCCACCCAGAACCCCATCGAGTTGGAGGGCACCTTCCCCCTGCCCGAGGCCCAGCTCGACCGCTTCCT
>DIVQ01000077.1 GCA_002423325.1 Anaerolineales bacterium UBA6128
AGCGCCTGCAGACCACTTTCATCTACGTCACCCATGACCAGACCGAAGCCATGACGATGGGCTCTCGCATCTGCGTTCTCAAGGACGGCCTGATGATGCAGATCGATACGCCCCAAAATCTGTATGACAAGCCCGAAAACGTCTTTGTGGCGGGCTTTATCGGCAGCCCCGCCATGAACTTTTTCGATGTGACGGTGACCGGCACCAAGGAAGAGATGTACCTGGACGGCGGCACCTACCGCGTGCGCGTCCCGGCGCACAAGGCGACGGCACTGGGCGACTATTTGGGCAAGGAAGTGGTCTTTGGCATCCGGCCCGAGGACATCTCCGACCCGCAGTACGCGCCGCCCAACATCACCGGCGCGCCGGTGCAGGTGCGCATCGACGTGACCGAGCTCATGGGCCACGAGATCTTTTTGTACTGCCTGACGGGCACCAAGAGCTTTATCGCCCGTGTGGACCCGCGCAGCACGGCCCGCGTCGGCAACGACATCGAAGTGCTGTTCAACATGGACAACATGCACATCTTTGACCGCGACACAGAAATCGCGATCCGCTAGTCGCGCGCTGGGACCGCGAAAAGAACCGCCGGACATCGGATGATGTCCGGCGGTTTTCGTTCGTCTGGGCGGGCGTGGCTAGCGACGACGCAGGTAAAAGAGCAGCTCCAGCACGGCCACGATGGCGAACAGGATGATGGCGGTCAGCGAGGTGAGCATGCGTAAGAGCCGCAGGGCCATCAGCAGCAGCGCGAGCATGGCTGTGAACATGCCCTGACGAAAGGCGCGCGCAAGGTCGCCGCGAGGGCCGAGCGGTCGTCCCCAGCGCGCGTTCAGGTGATAGTACAACGGGGTGCTGGTGGCCAGCACCGCGAGCGCCCAGAGCAGCAGAAAGACGGCCTGGCCCAGCGAGTCGGGCTGGAGGTAATTGGTCACCAGCGCCAGTGACGCCCAGAGCAGCACCGCGGCCAGGATCGAGATCGCCAGCGTCCGTTTGTTGTGCATCTGTTCCGCCCCTCAGGTATGGCGAGCATCGTACACGCGGCCAGCCAGCGGGTCAAGTCAGGTGCCGGCGCGCCGGGGCCTGTGGTATAATGCGGCCAACCTGGTGGGAGGCCAACGGCATGCGGATCCAGAACTCGATCGAGAGTGGTCTTGAACCCGCTGTATGGGACCGCTTTGTCGCCAGCGACCCGCGTGGTCACCTGCTGCAGACCTGGGCGTGGGGCGAGCTGAAGCGCGCCTAAGGCTGGACGCCGGTGCGCGTGGCCTTGGAGCAGGACGGCGTCCTGGTGGCGGGCGCGCAGGTGCTGTACCGGCGACTTTTTCCGGTGAGCATGGGATACGTGCCCAAGGGCCCGGTGCTGGTGGAGGACACGCCCGCGCTTGCGGAGGCGCTCTGGCGCGCCGTGCGCGTGCAGAGCCGTCGCATGGGCGCGCTGGCGCTCAAGGTGGAGCCCGAGTGGCGAGATGACGATGCGACGCGGCACGCCTGGCTGGTGCAGCAGGGCTTCAGTCCCAGCGCCGATTGCATCCAGCCGCGCAGGACGATCATCGTAGACCTGACGCAGGGCGAGGATGAGATTCTGGCGCGGATGAAGCAAAAGTGGCGCTATAACATCCGCTTGTCGGAGCGCAAGGGCGTAGAGGTGCGTGTGGGCGGGGAACAAGAGGTGCCCGCATTCCACGCGTTGATGCAGGTGACGGGCGCGCGCGACGCGTTCGGAATTCACACCGAGGACTATTACCGACGCGCTTGGGCGCTGTTCGCGCCGGATGATCGCGTGCGGCTGTTGCTGGCCAGCTATGAAGGCGGGCTGCTGGCCGGGTTGATGGCCTTTGCTTTCAACGGCCAAGCCTGGTACATGTACGGCGCCTCGTCGGACGAGCATCGCGCGCTGATGCCCAACCACCAACTGCAGTGGCGCGCAATGCAGTGGGCGCGCGCGCGCGGCTGCACGCAGTACGATCTCTGGGGCATCACCGATGTCGATCCCGACTCGGCCTCGGCCGAGTTGGGCGGCGTGCAGCGCTTCAAAGAAGGCTTTGGGGGTGAGGTGGTGCGCTACGTGGGCGCCTACGACCAGGTCTACTGCGCGCCGCTGTACGCGCTGATGCGCAGGGTGAGGGGCCTGGGCAGGTAGGGCGCCGGACGCCAGGCGCGGCGCCCCGTGCGCAAGCGCCGGTCTGCGCCGCAAAGCCCCCTGACGGGGGCTCGGGGCTGTGTGGTCCAGACGACGCCTGCTTTGGTCGGCGTAGTGGCGTCACCCTCTCGCCCGGCTTCCAGACTGCGCAAGTGGCGGATGCCTGCCATCCCCTACGGCAGCGTCCAAAAGGTGCCGACGATGCCCGTCACGCCGGCCGCGTTCTGCATGTAGGTCGCAGTAAACACCCGGCCGTCGCCCAGCTCGATGCTCGAAGTGTAGCCCTGGTCCCCGTTGGGCGCCTCGCGGACGATGTAGGCCGTGTCGCCCCACGACTTGCCATCGCTGGAAAGCATGGCACGGATGCCGAATGGCGGCTCACGGCGACCAAAAGTCAGCAGCAGGCGGCCATCCGACAGCTTGAGCAGTCGCGGGCAGGCGCCGCTGACGATGCCGGTGTCGACCGGTTCCGTCCAGCTGAGGCCCCCGTCGAACGACTCGTTGGCCCAGAAGGTGTTGCCCGCCCCCACTTGAACCTGGCCCACGCGGTGCAGCGCGTACAGGTGCCCCGGCGCCAGCTCCACGATTGACGGCTCATAGTACTCGCGCGTGTCGGGCGCGCCCAATGCCATCACCACGCCCCCAGAGGGGTCCCAGCGCTCGGTGGTCGAGCGGTACAGCAGGGCGGAGCATGTCGCCAGGCGCCCGTCTTTGCCATAGACGGGCAGCAGAATCTCGCCATCTGCCAGGCGGTACGGTTCGGCGCAGGACATGGCGTGATGGCTCACCAGCGTGCAGTTGGCCAGCGGCCAGAGGAGCCCCCAGCTGTCGCTCCACACCCAGTAGGTGCCGTCGAGTCCAAAGGGGTACTCGTGCGGATGCACCGGCAAACCGGCCCGTGCGGCCTCGTGCCGAGGGGCCACGCTGTGTTTGGGCAGTGCGCCGGCCACCCGGCCCGCGCCCAGGTACAGCATGGCGATGCCCCCACCGCCGCCGGCGCCCACCTGCGTGGCGTTGTCGGCATCCCAGTGCTCCCCCAGGTCATAGGAGCGCATCACCGTGCCAACCGAGCGCGGGTGCGTATGCTGGATGTGCGCCTGGCGCGGCGCTTGGCGGAACGACAGCAGCAACTCGTCGCCGTCCAGACGCACGACGTACGGAAAGGCCGTATAGGTGGCGGGATCGAACAGGATGTCCTGCTGCGCGGCGTTCGGCGCGGGCGCTAGCGCTAGGCGCTCGTCGACGACAGGCGTCACGTCGGTCTTGCCGCAGTATGCGAACTCGAGGCTTTCAGGCATAGGTGCTCCTTGTGTGTGGCAGACGATCGGGCGCGCCCCGAAGGGGGCTGGACCTCTCTTGGCCTCCAAGCCGGCTTCAGCCGGCGCTGACGCGTAGCCGGAGCCTTCAGGCTCCGGCGGCGACGCAGGATGGATTCCCGCCTGCGCGGGAATGACGCACGCTGGCGCCCGGCGCTTGAGGCTCCGGCGAAAGCGCAGGATGGATTCCCGCTTGCGCGGGAATGACGGGCGGGGGTGGTAGGGGCGGCTCGCGAGCCGCCCCCTACGAGAGACCCA
>DIVQ01000160.1:0-175 GCA_002423325.1 Anaerolineales bacterium UBA6128
GGCTGGAAGCGACGCTCCAGCGCCGAATCCTTTTCGATATACTTGCGGTACTCGTTGAGCGTCGTCGCGCCCACGCAGTTGAGCTCTCCCCGCGCCAGCAACGGCTTGAGCATGTTGGACGCGTCCAGCGAGCCCTCGGCAGCGCCCGCCCCCACCACGGTGTGCAGCTCGTCGA
>DIVQ01000160.1:301-22094 GCA_002423325.1 Anaerolineales bacterium UBA6128
CCGTCTTGCCCACGCCGGCCTCGCCCACAATCACCGGGTTGTTCTTGGTGCGACGCGACAGCACCTGAATGATGCGTCGGATCTCTTCCTCGCGGCCAATCACCGGATCGAGCTTGCCCTCGCGCGCAGCCCTGGTCAGGTCGCGCGCGTATTTCTCCAGCGCCTGATAGCGCCCCTCGGGGTTCTGGTCGGTGACGCGCTGTGAGCCTCGGATGGCGCTGAGCACCTGGTAGACGCGCTCACGCGTCAGCCCGAGGCGCCGCAAAAGATCGCCGGTGCGCTCCTTGTCACCCAGGGCGGCCAGAAGCAGGTGCTCGGTCGATACGAACTCGTCGTGCATGCGCTCGGCTTCGTCCTGTGCGCCGCGCAAGAGTGCATCCAGACGCGGCGAGAGGTAGACCTGCAACGGCCCATAGGCCTTGGGCATGCGCTCCAGTTCGCGCTCGAACTCGCGCGCGACGTCGGCCGCGTTGAGTCCCACCTTGGTCAGAATCTGCGGCACGACGCCATCTTGCTGCTGCAGGAGCGCAGCGAGCAGGTGCTCGACGTCGATCTGTGTATGGTTACGCGATTTGGCCAGCTCCTGGGCGGCCACAACCGCTTCCTGTGCTTTCTGTGTGTATTTGTCTAGTTGCATATTCACGTCCTTGCGGGTACGCGCGCCTGCACGCACCCACCTATCGATTGGTTTCTATCTCGCACGCGCGAGGTGCCTCGCAATCGTGCGCCATGGCCCGCCATCTGACGGGCGCCGTTCATCTTGTCGCACCATGCAGGGGCGCGCGCGAACAACAGTACTCTGCCGCGCGCCCCTGCATTGGGGCAGTTCAGTGCAGGCCGCCCTCCGGAACGAGCGACCGCGCATGCCTTCGTGTCGACGTTCAGTATCGCATCAGGGCGGCGATCCCGCCGGCCTGCGTCAGCTTTTCGTTTTCTCTGACCACATTGACGCTGGCGCCGGTCTCGATCGCCTTGGCGATCGCAAGGTTCACCGCGTCAGGCGTCTCGACCATCTCGTCGTAGCCGCACAGCGGACAGGGCGAGCTGCGCGCCGTGGCCACATAGCCGCAGTGCGCGCAGACATAGCCCTCGGCATGATAGTCCTCAGCCACCAGCAACTGGTGCACGCGCCCCTGGAACAGCTGATACAGTGTATCCGCCAGGCCGATCGTGGCGGCGCCGCCTTTGGCCGCCTGCGTGATCGCCTCGTCCACCAGATGCTGCTCCTCATCCCAATCCACCTGCGCAGCCATGTCCAGTGACATGGAGAGCAAGGCCTTGGGCGTGGCCTCCATATCGGCGATAAAGGTGGCAATCACCTTGCGCCGTAACGGATCGGGCAGCAGGTCCTGCACGGCCCCCAGCACTTCGTTGCTGCCTGCGAGCATCACCCGCTGGCAATCCGTGCGCTCGACCAGATCCTCCAGCGCCTGAATGCTCTGCTTGAGATTGCGTTCGGCAATGTTCTCGATGCGTCGGCTGTACTGCCGCTCCGAGCGCCCGCCCTGCCGGTGGCGCTTGACCTCATCGCCCTCCAGCTCGGCTTCAGATTGGATGCTGCCATGCTCCACCAGGAACAGACGCGCGTCCTGGTGATCGATCAGTGCCAGGCAGTATCGGCCAAAGCGATCGAGCACATCCATCAGCGTGCGGACGTATGGCTTGCCCGCGAGATAGGCGCGTGTGCGCACGGCAATGGGCAACGGTATCGTCATCCAGAGGTCCTTGCCGGCGCTGAACACTGCCAGCCCGCGCGACTGCCAGTCGTAACCCATATTCAGGTAGCTGGCCACCGCCTCCACGTCCTTCGGGTTGGGCTCTCTGCCCAGCCGCTTTATCGCTTCGCGAAACATCAGCTTGAGCGCATCCTTGGACTGGTGTCCCAGAAAGGTATCCAGATAGACGCTCAGAACCTCTGTGCTCCCGCTGTATCCCGTCAGTGCCTGCAACGCGCTGTCTTCACTCATGGGGTTCCCTCCAGTTTCGCGGTGCTCGAGACCGGCTATTCCAAGTCCTTCTCGACCGGGGTGACCTCGATGATCCCGTAGCCCTCCTTTCTACGGCGTTCTTCCTCTTCGTACATCTGAAGACGGGCACGCAACTGGGCCAGCTCGCGCTGGGCCGTCTCTCGCACCGCCGCCAGCTCACGCTGTAACTCTTCGATGCGGTTGGACATGTTCATGATCACTTCGACGCCAGCCAGGTTGACCCCCAGATCCTCCGTCAGGCGGGTGATCTTGCGAAGCGCCTCTACGTCGCGTGGCGAATACATGCGCGTACGCCCCTGCGTGCGCGACGGCCGCAACAGCCCGATCTTGTCATAGTAGCGCAACGTTTGAGGGTGCAGCTCAACCAGCCTGGCCACAACGCTGATCACATAACAGGGTTCATCATCCTGAAAAGGTTGATCCATCATTCTCACCTCGCTTCTCCCCTCTAGCGTGGGGCTTCACTCAGCACCACGCGTTCGGTGTAGCGCTCTCCATCGCGGTAGAAGGTCACCGTCACCACCTGCCCGGGGCGTGTCTGGGTCTCCAGATACTTGAGCACGTCCGGGTTGCCCGTGATGGGGGTCGTGTCGATCATGGTGATCACATCGCCGCCGACATAGACGGGCTGGCGGCCGATAAAGATCTGCCGGTTGGCGCCACGAATGCCGACCTCAGCAGCAGGGCTGCCTTCCGACACCTGCGCCACCAATAGCCCCCGATCGATGTCGAGCCCCACTTGCCGCGCGAACTCGGGCGAGAGCGGATAGCCCAACACCCCCAGCCACGAGTGACCATAATAACCGCGCTCGATCAGCTCGGGCACGACGCGCCGCACCGTTTCCAGCGAGATGGCAAAGCCGATATTCTCGGCGCCCTGCCGAATCGCCACGCTGACCCCAATCAGTTGCCCCTGAGAGTTGAGCAACGGCCCACCCGAGTTACCCGGGTTGATCGCCGCATCTGTCTGTATGACGTCGTACATGGTCTGCTGTTCCGAGATCTGCAGTGGCC
Organism: Anaerolineales bacterium UBA6128; assembly: GCA_002423325.1. GTDB lineage: Bacteria > Chloroflexota > Anaerolineae > UBA1429 > UBA1429 > UBA6128. The sequence continues at coordinate 3,304 of DIVQ01000160.1, forward strand.
GCCCCAGCGAACTGATGACCCCTGACGTCAGCGTCCAATCCAGTCCGTAGGGGTTGCCGATGGCGATGGCGCGCTGCCCCACCTTGAGCGGCCCCACATACGACATGTCTACGGGCCGCAGCTTGTCGGGATCCACATCCACCTTGATCACCGCCAAGTCGTTGTAAGCATCGGCGCCCACCAACTGGGCCTCTACGATGTCACCGTCGAAAAAGGTCACCTCGATGCTCTCGGCTCCCTCGATGACATGGTTGTTGGTCACGATGTGACCCTCGGTGTCGATCACAAAGCCAGAGCCGGTGCCCTCTGAGGGGAACATGTAACCCCAGTAGTCCATCTGCGTGACGCGACTGGTAATGTGCACTACCGATGAGCTGACCTGCTCATACACCCTGACTGTGAGCGCCTCCGCAATGTCGAGGTATTCCTCGTCCGACAGTGTCGGCAGCGGAACAACGGTCGGTTGCCGGACCTGCTGCGCGGGCGTCGGCACGGTAGTGGCCGTGGGCATCGCCGTCGGTCGCAGCGTCAGCGTTGGCTGCGGCAGCTCGGTCGGCGCCGCCAACTGCTCCTCAACCATCCGGATCACCATGTTGCAGCCACTGACGCCCAGAACGACCACCAGCGCCAGTGCTACCATGAGTGAACGTCGCACCCTCAGTTCCATGGGTTACCTCCCTCTAGTTCGCGTCGCGCATCTCTGCAAGCTGCTTGAACAGTTCCTTCTCCTCGGCCGAAAGCTTGGCCGGAATCTCGGGCTCCAGCTCGACCAACAGATCGCCGTGCTGATTGCCGTTGCGCAGTTGGGGCATTCCCTGGCCGCGCAGCCTGAAGACACGTCCCGACTTGGTCTCGGGCGGCACCTTGAGCGACACACGCCCTTTGAGCGTCGGCACGTCCACTTCGCCGCCGAGCACCATTGTGTAGAGGGGCACGGTCAGGCGAAGGCGCAGGTTGTCACCCTCTCGCTTGTAGGTGTTGTGCTCCAACACTTCGATGACAAAGTACAGGTCGCCGGGCCGACCGCCATTCTGGCCGGCCTCGCCCTTGCCCGCGACACGCACCCGCGATCCGGTCTGCACACCCGCCGGAATCTTGACCTCCAGCCGCTTGCCGTCGATGCTCACCAGGCGCTGTGTGCCGTGGTAGGCCTCATCCAGCGTGATCTGCACCGGCTGCTCGATATCGCGGCCGTTCAGGCTCATCGAGCGACGGCGGGGATCGCGTCCCATGCCGCCCCCAAAGATCGACCGGAAAAAGTCCGAGAACTCGGCATTGCCGAACAGGTCATTCATGTCGGCGTATTCGGTGCGCCCGCGATCACCCGCGCGGCCCTGCGGGCCGCTCGTCCACTGGCTCCAATCAAATCCGCCAGGATCGCCACCCGTCTGCTGGTACTGAAAGTAGCTGCTGCCCAACTGGTCGTAGCGGCGCCGCTTTTCGGGATCGGTGAGCACCTCGTTGGCCTCATTGATCTCTTTAAAACGCTCCGTGGCCTGCTTGTTGTTCGGATTCAGGTCAGGGTGGTACTTGCGCGCCAGCTTACGATACGCCTTGCGGATCTCGTCGGGCGAGGCATCTTTGTTGACACCCAGTATCTTGTAATAGTCCTTATAATCCATTGCGCTTCTCCGTGCCGCGGCCTCAGACTGTACGCCCGCCTTCGATCGGCCGATCCCCTGCCGTCCGTCGGCGGGGTCTGCGATGACTCTATTATAGGGGTACACACGCTATTTGTCAAGTACGTTAACAATGAACACTCAGAGTATCGCACTTGCTTATGCTCAGACCTATTGACAAATCAGAGATAGTGTGCTATGATTGCTGGTGTAAGAACTGAATGCGAGTGCCCCTCATCTGGCACTCAGCACAATAGGAGGTTAACCATGAGTCTGATGAGATGGGATCCGTTGCGTGGCAGGTTCGCTCTGTGGAATGGTCCGCAGCGCTCGACAGAAGCCGCTGACGCCGTTCCCGTGGGGCTGATGGAGTTGGCACTCGACATGTACGAGACTGAGAACGATGTGGTCGTTGAGATGTCGGTGCCCGGCATCGAGCCCAAGGACATTCAGGTTCGCGTCGTGGGCAATCGTCTGACAGTCGAGGGCGAGCTCAAGGCTGAACGCAAGACCGAGGACAAGGATTATGTGCTTCAGGAGCGACGCTACGGTCGCTTCTATCGGGCCGTGGCTCTTCCCGAACATGTCAAGGCGAGTGACGCCCAGGCAGAGTTCGAGAACGGTGTGCTCAAGCTGACCGTGCCCAAGGCGCCAGAGGCCAAACCTACAACCGTACAAGTCAAGACCAAGTAAGACAGTATATCACACGAGATGATCCGACAGCGCGTAAAGGAGGTCAACTATGTCGATCAGTCGTTGGGAGCCATTCAGGGATCTGATGACGTTGCGCGAGGCTATGGATAGATTGTTCGAGGAGAGCTTTGTGCGACCCGGGCAGCGCTGGGGCGTGAGCGGTGAGAGCCGCTGCGAGGTGCCCGTGGATGCCTATGTGACCGAAGAGGACCTTGTCATCACGGTCGCAGTACCCGGCCTGACCCCCGAAGAGGTCAACATCACCATCGAGGGCGACACGCTCACCATCAAGGGCGAGCTCAAGGGTCCCCTGGACAATGTCAACTATTTGGTGCAGGAGCGAGGCTACGGGGCCTTCAGCCGCACGTTGCGCCTCAATATTCCGGTGCAGGCCGACAAGGCCGAGGCCAATTTTGACAAGGGCGTCCTGACGCTCACGATTCCCAAGCAGGAAGAGATCAAGCCCAAGACTATCACGGTCAAGACCAAGTAACCGTGTAACGCAGCGGCAACAGCAATGCCGCACCCTCACAGCGCGCAGACTCTGTCTGCGCGCTGTGTCGTTAAGGCCGCATCATGGCAACTGAGCGATGCTCTGCAGCACGTACGTAGGGCATGCGTCACTGGCGTCCAACTGCTCGCGAGTGGTCACGCCACTCAACACCAGCGCGGTGTCAATGCCCGCCGCCTGCCCCATCAGCATATCAGTGGCGAGCCGATCGCCCACCATCAGGCAGCGCTCCATGGGCACGCCGAGGCGCTGCACGGCCGCCTCCAGCATTGCGCGAGACGGCTTGCCCGCCACCCACTCAACCTGGCGCCCCGTACTGGTCTCCAGAAAGGCGATTACAGGGCCGCAGTCAGGGATGTGGCCCCCTTCGACGGGACAGGTGCGATCGGCATTCGTCGCGCAAAAGCGCGCCCCGCGCACCAGCGCCTGGTGCGCCAGATTCAGCTTGGCATAGTCGAGCGTGCGGTCAAAGGCGGCCACGACAATGTCGATCTCGTCCAGTGCGCGCGTCAGTGCAAAGCCCTCGGCGCGCAATTCCTCCCACAGGGCCGGCTCGCCGATCACGAACAGACGCTGCCCGGGATACTGGCGGCGCAGAATGTGCATCAGCGCCTGTGTCGAGTTCAACACGTCCTTCGCGCTCGCCGGAATTCCCAGCCGCGTGAGTTTCGCTGCATAGTGCGCACTGGGCTCCAGGGGCTTGTTCGAAAGAAACACCACGGGCCGCCCATGGCCGCGCAACCACGCCACCGTCTGTTGCGCTCCGGGCACCAAATGGTCTCCCAGGTAGACGGTGCCATCCAGGTCCAGGATGTAGCCAGCATAGCGTGGCTCAGCGCGTCGCATCAGCGAATCCTCTGGCCCAGTCATCAATAGACAACCTCGATGGCGTGGATATCGGTGACCAACTGGTCAGCATAGGGTGCCAGCAGCGCGGCGGGCACGGCGCCCGTCGTCACCCCCACGGCACAGGCCAGCCCTGCAGCGCGCGCCATCTGCAGGTCGGCGACGGTGTCGCCCACCATGATCGCATCCGCAGGCGCCACCCCGGTGCGACGGCAGATCTCCAGCACCATCCGCGGATCGGGCTTGAGCGGCACGCCATCATCGCCACAGACCATGGTCACGAACAACTGTGCGATACCCAGCTTGTGCAGGGTGCGCTCGGTGTCGGAACGCACGTCAGTGGTGGCGACGGCCAGCAGCGCCCCGCTGGCGTGCACCCGCTCCAGCCAGCCGCGCAGGTCGCCTACGGGCTGCGCCAGATCCTCCATCGGCAGGCTCGCCTGCACCGCGGCCGTGGCCCGCCTCACGCGCGCCATGGCTTCATCCCACCCCATGTGCTCGTGGGCGCAGAGCTGCCCGGCGATGAGCACCAGCACCTCTGCCGTGGGCGCCACACACAGCGCGCCCAGCGGATCCCAAGCACCGGTAGCCTGATCATAGCCCAGCGTCGCGGCCAGCCCGCGCTCCGTGGCGGCTGACAGCGCCCCTTCGGCGCCCAGGGCCTGGCGCAACGCGTTGAACCAGGTGTGCCACATCTCTTTGAACGCCAGCAGCGTGCCGTCTTTGTCCAGCACCACCAGGCGCGGATCAAGCTCATGATCGCCAATACGCAACAAGGTCAGCCCCCCGTATCGGTTGCAACGCATGCCGCCCATCGATAGCCTACGGGAGTATTCCATGGGAGCGCGCGTGTGTCAAAGCGCCAGGCCCGAGCCTCCTTCCGAGCCGCTTGCCCGCCTGCGCGAGCCCTTGCCGCCCTCTGCGCTCCTGTGCTAAGATGCGCTCTGTGACCGAAGGCATTGCCAGTACACACGGCTGACGCACTGAACGATCAGGAGGACACGACACGATGAAGTACGAGATCAAGGGGGGCATGCTGCCGTCGCTGGACATTTATCTGGAGGCGGGCGAGTCCGTCTACACGGAGAGCGGTGGAATGGCCTGGATGAAGGGCGACATCGCCATGGAAACCGGCACACGCGGAGGAATGATGGCCGGGCTGGGACGCGCCCTGGCGGGGGAATCACTGTTCATGACGACCTACGCCTCAAAGAGTGCCTCCTCGATGGTGACCTTTACCCCGGAGGCCCCGGGCACCATCCTGGCCTTTCAACTCGAGGCCGGTCAGAGCCTGATCTGCCAGCGCGATGCCTTCATGGTGGCGCAAGAGGGCGTCAAGATGGAGATGCACTTCCGCCGCAAGCTGGGGGCGGGACTGTTCGGCGGCGAGGGCTTTATCCTGCAAAAGGTCACCGGGCCCGGCATGGTCTGGCTGGAGATCGCCGGCGATGTTCGCGACTATGTGCTGCAGGCCGGCGAGGTCATGCGGGTCGACCCCGGGCACATCGCCCTGTACGAGCCGAGCGTGGCGTACGACATCGAGTCGGTCAAAGGGGCGATGAACGTGCTCTTCTCGGGCGAGGGGCTGTTCCTGGCCACCCTCAAGGGCCCGGGGCACATCTGGCTGCAGAGCATGCCGATCAGCAACCTTGCTCACAAGATCAGCAAGTACATCCCTAAAAAGAGCTGAGGCTGCGAGAGTCAACTGGGCGATCTCAAGGTACGCCCCGCCCATATACATCGTCAGGGCTCGTATACTGCGGGCAGGGGCGATCGAGCGTGTGAGTACACACGCTCGATCGCCCCCCCCCNNCCCCCATCAGATACCTTGCAGGCGCGTGGTCACACGCGCCTGCCCCTCTCCGGGATGCGCTCTGTTATGCTCCCCGCGGCCCGAAACTGATCTCGACGCGCTTACCGGATGCCGGCACCGCCGCCATCCCGGGCTGCCAGACAGTGGACTGTACGCCATTGGGGTAGCCCTGCGCCTCGTTCGGGCTCAGCACCGTGAACGCGGCGTTATAGGCAGCCCCCTGCACCGAAACGGTGATCTTGAGCTGCACGGCCTGCTCGTACGCGGGCGGCGTCACATCCCACGCCAACCCGTCACCCACATCGACAGGCTCCGCCTGCCAGCCCACAGGCCCCTCTAGCAGCGCGAGCTCCGGCTGCACCTCCACACCGTGCAGCCGGCAGGTCAACGACATACGCCGCGCGATGCCGGGATACAGCACCGGATCGCCGTGGTAATGCAGGAACAGCTCCAGATCGCGATCCACTGCCGAGCCGCAGCGCACGTCCTGCGCCAGCGCGGCGAAGGCCTTCTCGTTGCGATACAACGAGGTGCGCAGATCCGCGGGCAGGGACGCTGCCGCGCCGAACGCCGTCGGCCCACCGTTGATCTCTGCCAGGCGCCTGGCGAGGGCCACGGTGCGGTCGGTCAGATCGCCAAGCGAGCGGGGCACGCCGCAGTCGCCGGTGAACTCGTGCAGCACGATCTCGGCGCCGATGGGATCGCTCCACTGCCGGGGAATGCCGCCCGTGCCGCCCAGGATCCCGAGCAAGGCGCCCAGCGTGGCACCGGTACAGTCGGTGTCAAAGCCACAGTTGACCGCCTTGCACAGCCGGTCGCCAAAGTCCTGGCCGTAGAGCCAGCCCGCGACGGTATAGCCATGGTTGGGAATGGCGTTGCAGGGCTGCTCGTTCCAGTAGATGCGCGTCACGCGCTCGCGCGCATCGTCGTAGCGAATGCCGTGCTGCCAGCACCAGACCACCTCGCGAATGACGCGCGAGATGGCGCAGGCCGGCGGAATCATCGCCAGCCCGATGCGGATCAGCTCCAGTGGGTCCGACAACACAAACCCCGCGCTCTCCACCGCGGCCCAGAACATCTCGCCGTAGGTACCCTCGCCGCCGGCATGATCGAGGGCCGAGTCCATCCAGGCCAGCGACGCCGCAGTCTGCGGATCGGCCGGGGCGATACAGGCCCACAATTCGCTGCGGATGGGCGAGCCCATCTCGTCGACGTAATAGTTCTCGAACCAGCCGCTGATGGGCGGCATCAGGCCGCGCGCCAGATTGCGGCTGCAAAAGCCATACTCGTTCCAGGGATAGCGCCACAGGTACGTGCTCCAATAGCGGCCGAAATCGGCCAGCCGCGGCGGCAACCCCTCCTTTTCGAGCATCACCAACCAGACGAGTTGCAGATCCAGATCGTCATTGGGCGCGCTCTTGTCGGGCAATGGGTCATAGTAGGTCAGGCTGTGGGTGTACTTTTTTGTTTCGTCGGGCGCCCCCAGCGTGCCGCCAATGTTCTTGCCCAGCCAGCAGGCGTAGACGCGGTCGCGGTATTCCTGCTCAGCCAGGATGATGCGTGCTGTCATCGTGCCTCCGTATGCGATTCCGAATCGAATAACGAACGATCAGCGGTCGGCCGTGCTGCTCACAATCTAGTCACATTTGCAGCGCTGCGACGAGTGCGCATCCCACGGCGGCGGCTCGCCGCTCTTCTCATACTCGACGACGGGCCAGAACGGCGCCTCCATGCGCGTGGCCAGGTCGCGCAGTTGGCACAAAAAGCTGCAGGGGATGCGACCCTGTGCGTCGATCGGCACGTCCCAGGTGATGACGCCGTCGTGGAGCGCGAGATACTCTGTGTACCCGGCCACAAAGTCGTTGGGGAAGCGCGGCTCATCGCCGGTGCACCAGCTCGAACCCAGGTAGCTCAGAATGTGATACTGCGCGCCGCCCACCCAGCGACCGGGGCAGGTGGGGAAGGCCTCCGAGATCTCTCCGGCGGTATAGTCCTCGTACTCGCTGTGCGTGACGACCGGCACCAGCACCCCCGGATTGAACGCTACCAGGCTCTCGGGGTTGCCTGCCTTGAGCGCAGCCGCGAACGACTCAAAGTTGGGCGCATCGGGGTGCCGGTACATCTCGTCGGCAAAGTAGCAGCCGTCGATCCACCAGCCGCGCACGCGCTCGCCCCAGCGCAGCGACCACTCGCGGCAGATGGCCTCCCAACGGGTCTGAAAGGCCGCCAGGCGCTTGCCCGTGCGGGGTCCGTCATGCGGCCAACCGCCCTCGAAGCCCCACTCCCACTCGAGCGCGGCGCAAGCCTGTGGGTCCATCGAGGGCGCGCCGCTGGGCAGGTAGACCAGCAACTCGATGCCGCGTGGATGCAGCGCCTCGTACAGGTCTGCCACCAGGTCGCGCTGCGAGCACTTGCTGACGCGAGCGCCTGCTCGCGCCGTGACGCCGGTCAGCGCGTCGTAGGTCGCGTTGGGCGCGCAGTAATGGCCCGAGTTTTGCCCGATGGTGATGAAATAGTAGGGCGCGTCCACCTTTTCCAAGTCGCGAGCGAGTTGCTCCACATCGAAAGCGTCCACCTGGCGGTTCCAGTCGTCAGCGCTCATCTCGGGCTTGCCCAGATAGTGGGTAAAGACGCCCCATTGGCACTCTCTGAACCAGTCGGTGTTGGCTCTTGGCATGTCTCTCTCCTTTGAGTTCAGCTATGTCTGCAGATCGTCTTTCAGACCAGTGCGGGTATCTCCAGGAACCAGTACGCGGCGATAGCGAACCTCGTCCAGGAGGACCCCACTGCTGTGGGCGATCTGTCTGGCACCCCCGTCCAACGCGAAACCCTGTCGCACATAAAAATGCTGCGCCCGCCGATTGCCGCGCAGCATCCACAGAACCACCTCGCACCTGCCCTCCGCGCGCAAACGCTCCAGCGCTGCCTGCAGCAGCGCGTGGCCATACCCTCGCCCCCACAGTTCGGGAGAAACATAAAGCGCGTGGACCTCACCCTCCCACGCGCTCACGCCCTCATCGCGGCTGGCGCCACAGGTCACAAAGCCGACCACGCGCCCCTGCTGCTCGCCCACCAGCGTCCAACTGGACGAGTCGGCGATGCGGGCGCGCCAGCGTTCCTCGGCNNCTGAAGCAGCGTCCAAGCCATCCAACAACGCATCGGGCAGCAACCCGCGATATGCCGCCCGCCAAGTCCGCACCCTCAGGTCCGCGAGGGCGCGCGCGTCTGGAGAGGCGGCCTCTCGGATCGTGACCCCTGCCTGCTGCGGGTCATTGGGCTGAGATTGGCTGGTCTGCGCCTCTAGTCGCATCGTGTCTCCGGTGTCTTGCGCGCGAGCGTGAGCGCCGCGGCGATGTCCTCGGCGATCATCTGGCGTTTGCTCTTTTCGATGAAATAGCTGGGGCCCGCCTGCAGATAGGACGGGAACGCCCGCGCCCCGCGGCAGGTATACTCGGCCTCGCGCAGCCTGCAGGTTGAGCCGGCCGGGATCACGCGCGGCTGGTCTGTGCGCCTGGCCACGGCGTTGACCGCCTTGATGGCCACGTCGCCCATCAGCAGCCAGGCTCGTACCGCCGTGAATGGCGCCAGCCCCTGCGCCAGCAGGCGCGAGCACTCCACCACAGTGCCTGTGGCGATACCATAGCCCATCTTGGCGCACTTTACCGCCGTCGTCAAGTAGACGCCCAGCGCAAGGATCTCTTCGATGGAGGACACCTCGGCACCGGCGTCGCGAAAGGCCTGCACAGTGGTCTGCGCGAAGAGCGCCTCGGGTCCGGCATAGTAGTCGTCCTCCGGCCGGACCGCGGCCGATTCCGAGATCAGCACGATGGACACGTCTTCGGGCGCGAGTTCGATCCCCGGGATGCGGTAGCTCTCATGGCGCACATCCGAGCAGGGAAAGGTCTCGCAACGTACGACGTTGTTCAGTCGCACGTTCACCCACCTCCTCTCATCCGTGCCAACCCTCCACAGTCGCGCGATCTGCCTGGCGCGGGCCCCCGTGTTGCGTCTCTAGCCCAGCGGTTCCGCCGCGATGAACATGCCGGCGTCCTTGCGGATGTCGATCGCGCCCCGATGCGCGATGATCTCGCCTATATAGCCGCGGAACGCATCAGCCCGGTCCGGGGTGATCGCGTCCACGCCGCTGTGGGTGCCCCGCAGCGACAGCACATAGTCCACCAGCGGCCCCGGCTCGGTGACATGCAGGCTGTCGGGATAGCGCAGCAGGGTCACGCTGCCAAAGAACGCGGCGAGTTGCGCCGCGCCATTCTCCAGACAAAAGCCCTCCGTCACGCCGGTCGCGCTGTAGGCGATGCGGGCGTCAAATCCGCTCAACAGGGATCCCAGTTCGCTCAGATTGCCACGGCCGGGGGTCGTGGCGTAGAGCGCGCCGCTCGGGGCCAACACGCGGGCGATCTCTGCCAACGCCCTCCCTCTGTCAGCCACGTGGTAGAGCATATGGTTCGCGAGCACCACATCAAACGCCCCGTCGGCAAAGCACAGACACTGTGCATCCGCGGCCATGACGCTGAACGCGCTGCGCCCACCCAGCCTCGTCTGCGCTGCCCGCAGCATCGCGCGTGACGTGTCTGACAGCACGATGCGCACGCCCTCGGGCACGCTTTCGGCGCGTTCGGCCCACAGGCTGCCGGTGCCGCAGCCTACCTCAAGGATGCGCTGTTGCGCCCGCAAGCCAACCTGCGTCCAGATCCAGGGCACCCAGCCCTGCGGATTGGTGCTGAAGTGCTGATGCAGCGCCATGCGCACGTTCAGATTGGTTGTGGTCGCGTACTGGCCGGTCGCGCTCATCGCTGCCCTCGAATCACGCAAAGGTCATCACCACAGCACCACGCACTCCCATTGTCCGAGGCCGCGCTCAAGTGTGACGCGCTCGCCCTCGACCCGCGCGGGCAGGCGCTCGCCGCGCGCCGTGAGCTGCACCGCGTGAGTCGGTTGCGGCATCCCCGCCGGGCGNNGTGCACGCTGATCGCCTGCACCTCGTCGGGACTGGCGTTCCAGACGACTCCGCGCCAGTCGTCGCCATCGCGCATGAACTGGGGCGCCAGCCAGGGCCCACCTTCGGCCCAGCCATAGCTGTTCGTCGGATCGAGCCACGCCAGCGTGCGTGTCAGTTGCACCGCACGCTGCACATTCATCTCCACCGCACCGTTGGCGTCCCACGGGACGATCGCCACACGCCCACCGAGGCTGTTCTCGAACAGCAGCAGGCCGTGGCCCACCACCATCTGCGTCGGACTCCGCAGGTCACTGACGGTACGCGCGCCCGCCAGCAACCCACTCTTCAGCAGTCGGTTCGCGTAAGGCTTGGCGTTCACCGACATCTGCGCGTCCTCACGCAGGCCAAAGTCAGCATCCAGCACCTGCTCGACCGAGCAAGGCACCCGTCTCTGGGAAACCAGGCGCGCTGACCGGAGCCCGATGAGCTTGCCAAGCCCGCGCCGCAGCAGAATCTCGGCGGCCGGGCCATCCAACAGCAGCCCCCGGGTCAGCCAGTCGCGCAACTGCTCCTCAGAAAAGGCCCAGGCGATGGGACCAGCCAGCGCGTTGACCCGCGGCGCGGGCCGCATGCTGAAGGCGTGACCCGCCGCGCCCAGCCAGCGCGCCCAGCCGCGTGAGGGGCACTGCAGCGCCGCCCAGGCGGCCTTTTTGCCCAGACGGATCGTGCGCCCCATGTCCTCAGACCAGGGCACGCCGACGCCCACAGAGCGCAGACGCATCGGAAAGGTGTCGGCCAACCAGTCACAAGTTGGCCGCCAGGTTGCCATAAAGTCGGCGCGTGAGGGGTCGTCGTCGGGGTCGTTCCCCATAAGATCGTACAGGCTGATGTTGAGATTGCTGGAGCCCAGAACGTGCGCCAGCATCATCTGCGCGCCCGTCTGGCGATACGATTTGTTCCAACGACCGTAGGGAAAGCACTCGATTTCAGGACCGCTCTCCAGCTCAGCCGGCTGTACGCTGCGGTTCTGGTCAAGCAGCGCAATGCTTTGGAGCAGCGCGGGGCCGGGCATATCGCCGTAGCCCCAAAAGTGCGGTCGGTGCACCGGCGGTCGGTCGCCCCCAAAGGCGCGCCACCAATCGGCCCAGCGCCGTCCCTCAGCCGCGTGCGCCTCGACGTCGCTGGACATCAGCCCCAGGCGACAGCCCTCGGCCTCCACAATCCGGCGCCACTCTGCCAGCATCTGCAGATGGTTCTCTTCCCACATGTCGAACCAGAGCGCACGCCAGGGGTGTGGTTCGCCGGGTTTCAGACAGGCGGCGACGATATCCGCGCGCGATGCGTTTGTGCCGGCACGGCGGTTGAATTCGGCCACGTGCAGCGGACAGAAGCAGCCGCCCCACTCCAGCGGCGCGTGGTTGTGGTAGCGGATGTCGTCATCGATCCAGATGACGCGAAAGCCTTCGCGGGCGTACATCCGCAGTGTCTCAGCATAGTAGGCGCGCCAGCCGGCGTCCAGCGGGCAGACGACCGCCGTCGCAACCTGGCCCCTCGCATCCACCATCGTCTGCCAATCCTGCCCGGGCTTGAGGGCGCGACCGCGGTCGCAGTGCAGCAGCGAGTGCCACGGGTTCAGGCTGACGGCCACACCAGCACCGGCCAGCGCCTTGCGGTAGGGACGCGAGGCCTCGATCCACTGCTGCACGCGCTCGAGTGGCTCGTGACCATCATTGAGCTCTTCGGCAAAGAAAAAGCACATCACCTCGTCGACCGGCGCACTGCGTACCAGCGCGAGCACCTTGCGTGCGACCTCGTCGGGATCCTGGTGAATGCCAAATTGCATCCGCAGGGTAAAATGGCTGGGCATTGCGGCTCCTTTCGGGCGGGCACGTGGCCGTGCAACCACACGCTGCATTATAGGGCAGGCAGAGGGGTCTGGCAAGGGGTTGCACACCCCGCGCACGCTGGCTGGCACGCTCCAACCTGGTAACTGCGGCGTCTCTGTCCGCCTGGCGACAAGTCGCGCGTCCCCAATCCGCATTTGACAGCAAAACGTATCTGTCTATATTTAGGGCATCCTAAGTACCGATTGACTGTGGAGGGGGAAGCATATGCCAAGTCCACAAGCGGAGGAATACCTGGAGGCCATCGCGCGGCTCGAGGAGCGCGGCCAACCGGTGACTACCTCGGCGTTGGCCAAGGAGTGTCAAGTGTCCGCGCCCACCGCCACCGAGATGCTGCGGCGCCTGACGGACCTGGGCCTGATTACGCGCGAGCCGCGGCGCGAAGCCATTCTCACCGACGAGGGCCGCAAGATCGCGTCAACGGTATTGCGCCGCCACCGGTTGTGGGAGCGCTTCCTCCACGATGTGCTGGGCCTGCGCTGGGACGCCCTGCACGAGCAGGCCTGCGAACTGGAACACGCCACCTCGCCCGAACTCGAACAGTGGCTGGCCGAGACCGTCTCTGCCAGTCCCACCTGCCCTCACGGGCACGCGATTCCGGGCGTGGCGGCAGTCACAGAGACCGGCGCGCTGGCGCCGCTCTCCACCCTGCAGGCCGGCCAGACCGCACGCGTCCACAGCATTACGCGCGAGGAGAGCAAACTCCTGCAACAGCTCGACTCACTGGGCCTCAGGCCTGGCGCGATCGTCCGCAGATCGGGTAGCGTCCGGTCAGATGGGGATCTTTCGCTGACAATCGGCGGCAAGAGCGCACACATCGCGCAACAGATCGCGGATCGCGTGCTGGTCCGGCTGATCTCCGACAATGAAGTCGCAACGCGAGTCGTCGAGAACATTCCGCTCAGCGCGTTGGCGCCGAACCAGGTCGGCACGATACAGGGCTACAGCGGTGGTCGCGGGATCATGGGGCGATGCCTGGCCCTGGGCTTTACCCCGGGCGCTGAGGTCAAGATGATCCGCAATGGCGGGCAGGGGCCGATCATCGTGCTGGTCCGCGACACACGCGTGGCGCTCGGTCGTGGACAGGCAAGCAGAATCTGGGTGTGCAGAGGTGAGCTAGATGGCGCGACAAGCGAGTAGTCCTCAACCGGTGCACAGTGCGCTCCAGACTGAGGCGACGGAAGAGCCGCGCATCCCGGTTGTGGCGTTGGCGGGCTCGCCCAATGTGGGCAAAAGCAGCATCTTTAACCCCCTCACTGGCCTTTCGCAGCATGTAGGCAACTGGCCGGGCAAGACGGTCGAGCAAAAGACTGGGGTGTGCACCGCCGGTCCCCAGAGGCTCCAGATCGTCGACCTGCCCGGCACCTATAGCCTGACGGCCAACTCGGCTGAGGAGCAGGTGACGCGCGACTATATTCTGCGCGAACGCCCCGAGGTCGTCGTCGCGGTCGTCAACGCGGCCAACCTCGAACGCACGCTGTATCTCGTGTCCGAACTGCTCGAACTCCCCTCCCCGCTCGTGGTTGCCCTGAACATGATCGATGTCGCCGCCAGCAACGGCATTCACATCGAGCCGAATGTGCTCCAGAGTGCGCTGGGCGTGCCTGTGGTGCCGCTGGTCGCCTCACGCTCCGAAGGCATCACCGACCTGCTACAGGCGATCGAATCGCTGCTATGTGGCTCGTTCGCCTATGCGCCGGTACAGCCCAACCTCGGCGCAGAGACCGAGAGGCTGCTGGCGCGCGTTGAGGCGCTGATCGGCGACGCCGTGCCCCCGAGCTATCCCAAGCGCTGGTTCTCGCTCAAGCTGTTGGAGGGCGACCAGGAGGCCAGCACCATCCTGCACGATCGGATCGATGCTGAGCGCTGGGACCAGCTTCAGACCATCCTCAGGGCGAACGAAGACGCCGTACTCAGCATCGCCTCGGCGCGCTACGAATGGATCGGCCGTATGGTGCGGGCCGCGGTAGTGCGCCCACGCGCCGACATCATCACCCTGACCGAGCGTCTGGATCGCGTCGCGACACATACCTGGGCCGGGCCGTTGCTGCTGATCGGCATCCTGGCGCTGGTTTTCTGGGCGGTCTTTCAGCTTTCCGGCCCCCTGGTGACCCTGCTGGAGATCGGTATCGGCTGGGCGAGCGACTGGTTGCGCCGGGTGCTCGTTGGCGCGCCCGCCTGGCTGGTGGAGGTTTTGACGGAGGGGGTGCTCGGCGGGGCAGGCACTGTGCTCACGCTGCTGCCCGTGCTGGCGATCTTTTTCGCCGCCATCGCCTTCCTCGAGGATGTGGGTTATCTGGCGCGCGGCGCCTTTATCGCCGACCGCCTCATGCACCACATGGGCCTGCATGGCAAGTCGTTTCTGCCTCTGTTCCTGGGCTTTGGCTGCAATGTGCCCGCCGTGCTGGGCACCCGTATTCTGGACTCGCAACGTGATCGACTGCTGACGCTGCTGCTCGCTCCCATGGTGCCCTGCGCCGGCCGCATAGTGGTGGTCGTGTTTGTGGCCGGGGCGCTGTTTGGGCAGCAGGGGGCTCTGGTCATCATGGGACTGCTGATCCTCAGCCTGGCCATGCTGGTGCTTTCGGGAGCGCTGCTCAACCGACTGCTCTTTCGCGGCGCGCAGCCCGCATTAATCTTGGAACTGCCGCTGTATCACTGGCCGAACTGGAAAACCATCGGCCTGTACACCTGGCAGCGCGTGCGCGATTTCGTCACACGCGCCGGCACCGTCATTCTGGGGCTGTCGGTCGTGATCTGGGCGCTCGCAGCGCTGCCCAGCGGCCAGATGGAGACGAGTTACCTCGCAGGGCTTGGCCGCCTGTTGGCCCCAGTGGGCAACCTGCTGGGTCTGGACTGGCGCATGATGGTGGCGCTGCTGGCCAGCCTCGTGGCCAAGGAGCAAACGCTGGCCACGCTCGCCGTGCTCACTGCTACGGAGGAGGCCTCGCTCAGCGCTGTGCTGCCGCAGATGCTGAGCCCGGCCGCCGGCATCGCGTTCCTCATCGTTCAGATGCTCTTTGTCCCCTGCGTAGCCACGCTGACGGCCATACGGCAGGAGAGCGGCAGTTGGCGTTGGACGCTCTTCAGCATCGCCCACCTGGCGACGTTGTCTTTCGGCGTGGCAATTCTGGCCTACCAGGCCGCGGGGTTGCTCGGTGTGGGGGTCTGACATGCTGATCCGCTTGCTGGCGCTGGTCGCGGAGCACAAAACCGCCCTCACCACGGACGGCCTTGCGGCACACCTGGGCATTCAGGCGCGCATGGTTGAACCGTTGCTGCGTACCCTGACCGACTTTGGGTATCTGGCCGCTGCAGGGCAGGGTTGCAGCAGCCGTGCCTGCGCGGGCTGCCGTCAGCACCGGTCGTGCGGCATCGCCCCCGCGGCCCGCCTCTGGACACTGACCCCCAAAGGCCAGGCGGCTGCGCGCAACCAAAATCAGCACTTGACATAGAACATTTGTTCAGGTACAATAGGGCATGAATCGCACACAGGAGGTGCACCATGCCCAACTTGGCCGACTTGTCGGACCGGCAGCGACACATGCTGGAGATCATCCGCGACTTTTCCGCAGAAAACGGCTATCCCCCCACCATTCGCCAACTGGGCGAGGCGGCCGGCATTTCGTCGACCTCGGTGGTCAGCTACAACCTCGCGATCCTGCAGCGTAAGGGCTTGCTCAGCCGAGACCGCGACGTGTCGCGAGGGCTTCGTCTGGCTGGGGAGGCGCTGGGCGGCCTGGTGCAGATCCCGTTGCTGGGCGCCATCGCCGCCGGCGAACCCATCCCGGTGCCCGAAGGCGAGTTCGCACAGGTCGAGCTGGAGCAGATCGCGCTGACACGCGACATGGTAGGCGGCCAGGCCGATGACGTGTACGCCTTGCAAGTGCGCGGCCACTCCATGATCGACGCATTGATCAACGATGGCGACCTGGTGATCATGCGCCACCAGCAGTCGGCCGAGAACGGCGATATGGTGGCCGCCTGGCTTAAGGACGAAAAGGCGACCACGCTCAAGCGTTTCTACTGGGAGCGCGATCGCACACGCATTCGGCTGCAGCCCGCCAACCCCACCATGGAGCCGATCTATGTGCACCCTGGCAATCTCGAGATCCAGGGCAAGGTGATCGGCGTGATTCGCCATATGCGCTGAGCCGACGCGCCGGCGCAACAACCAGGACCCGACGACCGACAGGCAGCGCTCTCGCGCACAGCGCCTGTCGGTCGTTTTTGCTACTGTGCGTAATGGCTCTGGACAACCTGGTCACTGCGTCCTATAATGCGATTGAGAGTCGGGAATTACCCTGCACGCTCGTTTGCCGTCCGCGCCGCGCGCGCGCTCAGGATCGGGAGGTGTGGATATGCTCGTCAAGGCAAGGATGTCGCGGCACCCCATCACGGTGACGCCCGATACCTCGCTACCGGATGCGCTTGAAATCATGCGTCGTGAAAAAGTGCGCCGACTGCCCGTGCTCGACAGACAGGGCAAGCTGGTAGGCATCGTCCTCGAAAAGGACCTGCTCTACGCCTCGCCGTCGCCAGCCACCAGCCTGAGCGTGCACGAGCTCAACTATCTGGTCGCCAAGATCAAGGTCAAGGACCTGATGACGACCAACGTCATCACCTGTAACGAAGATACCCCGCTCGAGGAAGCCGCTCGCATGATGGTGGACAACAACATCAGCGGCCTGCCAGTGCTGCGCGGTACCACCCTCGTGGGGATGATCACCGAGTCGGACCTGTTCAAGGTCTTTCTCGAGCTGCTGGGGGCGCGCGCTTGGGGGTTGCGCACCACTATCAAGCTTCAGGAGGGGCGCGGAGTGCTGGCGCGCCTGACGCACGAGTTGGCCGAACGCGGCGCCAACATCGTTGCGCTCGGCACCTTTTGGGGCGACGACCCCACCAATCGCGAGATCGCCTTCAAGGTCCAGAACATCGACCGCCAAGACCTGGAGCAGATCCTGTCAGAGTTGGACGCCGAGCTGCTGGATATTCGCGAGACGTGATCCGACGCTGCTGTTGCGGAGCCGTGACCCCGCAGCTCGCCCCCTACTGATCCGGCGCATAGAACAGAGCAGGCGCGGCCTTGACCGCGCCTGTTGCGATGTAACCCTGTCGTCTTTTGGTTGAGAGCATCAGCCCTGTTCGGTCTGCGCCAGCAACGGACGTGCGGACTGTGCGGCCCGCGCCCGGTGGCTGATCCGGTTCTTGACCTCGGCGGGCAGCTCGGCCATGGTGCGGTCGAACTCGGGAAGGTAGAACACGGGGTCATAGCCAAAGCCGTTCGCGCCGCGCGGCGCGTGGGTAATGCGCCCCTCGCAGGTGCCCTGCACCACCTCGGTCCGGCCATCTGGCCAGGCCAGCGCGATGACACAACGGAAGCGCGCCGTGCGCTCCGCGTCGGGCACCCCCTCGAGATTGTGCAGCAGCAGCGTATAGCGCTGGCAGTCGTCGGCGCCCTCGCCGGCATAGCGCGCGGTGTGCACCCCGGGAGCGCCGCCCAAGGCGTCTACGTCCAGGCCCGAGTCGTCCGCCAGCGTCAGCAGGCCAGACATGGCCGCATACGCGCGCGCCTTTAGCAGCGCGTTCTCGGCATAGGTGGCGCCGTTCTCATCCACGTCGGTGCGGATGCCCATCTCGCTGAGCGTGGTCAGCTCGAGGCCGAGGCCGCACAGCAGCTCGGCGTATTCGCGCTTCTTTCCCTGGTTGTGGGTGGCGATCAGCAGCTTCACGAAACCCTCGCTTGTTGCCTGTCCGCTATTCCCGCGCAGACAGCGCAGCGTGCGCCTCGGCCAATTGCTCACGGATGGGGATGTTCTGCGGGCACTTGGGCTCGCACTCGCCACACTCTACGCAGGCATCGGCCCGCTTGCCCGAGCCCCAACGCGATTCGTCATAGGCCTTGCGCGCCAGGTCCCACAGGCCATATACGCGCGCCTCGTTGTACTTTTGAAAGACTTGCGGGATGTTGACCTCGTGCGGACACGGCATGCAGTAGCCGCAACCCGTGCAATACAGGTCGGCCATGCTCTTGAGGCGCTCCAGGTGCTCGACGATCGCCGCCTGGTCATCGGCGGTCAGGCTCACCGCGTCGGAGGCGGTGGCCAGATTCTCCTCCACCTGTTGCATCGTGCTCATCCCCGAAAGCGCCAGCGTCACGCCCGGGTTGGAAAGCACAAAGCGCAGCGCCAGGTC
This sequence comes from Anaerolineales bacterium UBA6128, assembly GCA_002423325.1. GTDB lineage: Bacteria > Chloroflexota > Anaerolineae > UBA1429 > UBA1429 > UBA6128. The sequence continues at coordinate 21,842 of DIVQ01000160.1, forward strand.
GGGCACACGCTTGACCTGTGGCAGCAGTCCCTCCAGCACCGGGCTGGACGTGCCCAGGCGCCCGCCGGCCACCGGGCCCATCACCACCACGCCCAGGCCCTGGGCGTGGGCGTGTGCAATGCCCTCCTCCAGCTTGCGATCGAGCATGTTGTACTGCAGCGTGATCGAGTCGATATAGCCCGTGTCCACAATCCGGATCAGGTTCTCGTTGTTGTCGTGAAACGACGCGCAGATGTGCTTGATCAGCCCCTGG
>DIVQ01000019.1 GCA_002423325.1 Anaerolineales bacterium UBA6128
GATGATCGCCATGGCCCTGGCCTGTACGCCTCGCCTTCTGATCGCTGACGAACCCACCACCTCGCTCGACGTCACCATTCAGGCACAGATTCTGGACCTGATCCGCGACCTGCGCGAGGAACTGAACGCCTCCGTCATTATCATCACTCACAACCTGGGCGTGATCGCGGAATTGGCAGACGATGTGGCTGTGATGTATGCCGGAATGGTGGCCGAACATGCGCCCGTGCAGGACATCTTTGATGCGCCCAAGCATCCCTACACCAAGGCGCTCATCGCGTCAATCCCGCGACTTCGCGACTGGCCAGAGCGGCTGGCAAGTATCGCTGGCGCACCGCCGCGTCTGCTTGAGCCGGTGAAGGGCTGTCCGTTCGAACCGCGCTGCCCGTACCGTATTGAGCGCTGCACCCAGGAGATGCCTCAACTACTGGAGGTCGGCCCGGGGCATACTGTTGCCTGCTGGGTCTCGCAGGCCCATGGAGGGTTGCCGAATGCCTGAGCCAATGCTGCAGACGATCGATCTGGTCAAGAGTTTTGCGGTGCGGCGCGGCTTTTTCGCTCAGGAAAGTATCCGCCTGATGGCCGTGGACCACGTGAATATCAGCATCGACGAGGGCGAGACCTTTGGCCTGGTGGGCGAGTCGGGTTGTGGCAAGTCCACGCTCGGCCTCACCGTGATGCAACTGTACACTCCCAATGGGGGCCAGGTGCGCTTTGACGGCCAGGATCTCGTCGGTCTCTCTCCGGAGGATCTGCGCCATAACCGTCGGCGTATGCAGATGATCTTTCAGGATCCCTATGCGTCGCTCGACCCGCGGATGAGCATCGAGCAGATCCTGTTGGAGCCTCTGAACATCCACGGCATCGGCACACACGAGGAACGGTTGGCCGAAGTCAGGCGCTTGCTCGATCTGGTGGGGCTGCCGACGGACGCGGCAGACCGCTTCCCCTCCGAGTTTTCGGGCGGGCAGCAGCAACGCATCGGCATCGCGCGTGCATTGGCGCTGCAGCCCAAGCTGATCATCTGCGACGAGCCAGTGTCGGCGCTGGATGTGTCTGTGCAGGCGTCCATCCTCAACCTGCTGCGCGATCTGCAGGATCGGATGGAGCTGACCTACCTCTTTATCTCGCATAATATTGCAGTGACTGGCTTTATGAGCAAGCGCATCGGCGTGATGTACCTGGGGCGTATGATGGAGATCGGCAGCAGTGACACCATCATCAACCATCCCAGCCACCCATACACGCAGGCGCTGATCTCGGCGGTGCCTGAGCCCGATCCCAAGATGCGCGGCAAGGAGCGTACGCTCACGGGTGACGTCCCCAGCCCGATCGACCGGCCCTCGGGTTGCCCGTTCCATCCGCGCTGCCCGCTGGCCAAGCGGTTGGACAACCCGGCCCGCTGTCGCGAGGAGCGGCCTGAGCTGCGCGAGCTGTCGGCGGGGCACACCGTAGCCTGTCACTTTGCGGAGGAAAGGTAAACTCATGGTACGCTACATCCTCGGCCGATTGACAGGATTGGTGGGTGTGCTGTTCGCTGTCTCGCTGCTGACCTTTTTCCTGATGCACTCCATTCCGGGCGGGCCCTATGACATGAAGGCCGCCCAGATGGCGCAGATGATCCCCCAGGACCTGCTGGACAAGATCAATAAACTGAATGGCCTCGATCAGCCTGTCTGGAAGCAGTACCTGATCTTTCTGAAGAACGCACTCAAGTTTGACTTTGGATACTCGTACATCAGTTCGGGGCGCACAGTGGTCGAGATTTTTGCCAACCACTGGCCTTACAGTATGCAGGTGGGCGGCCTGACCTTTGCGTTCGCGTTCCCGATAGGCCTGGGGCTGGGCATCCTCTCAGCGATGAAACGCGACACCCTGGTGGATCGCGCCATCACGGTGCTGATGGTCATCATCCAGGCCCTGCCGTCGTTCATCTTCGCCCTGTTCCTCAAGTTGATCTTTGCTGTCCAGCTCGGGTGGCTGCCGACGCAGGGTTGGGCCGGGCCGAAGACATGGATCATGCCGGTGCTGGCAAACTCGCTTGGCCCGATCCTGATGCTGCAGCGCTATACGCGCGGGGCGATGGTCGACGTGATGGGCTCTGACTATGTGCGTACGGCGCGCGCCAAGGGTCTGACAGAGAACCGCGTCACGCTGGTGCACATCTTTAAGAACGCGCTTACGCCCGTCATCACGATCGCTGGTCCGATGGTGTCGAACCTCATCACCGGTTCGTTCTTTGTGGAGGGTATTTTCCGCATTCCCGGGCTGAGCTCCTACCTGGGTGGCGCGATTGGGAACCGCGACTATCCGATGATCATTTCCTCCACGCTGTTTTTTACGGCCATTACTACGGTCACCTATCTGATCACAGACTTGGCCTACGCTGCGATTGACCCGCGCGTAACCTACGTGAAAGCGAGGTAGTATGACAACCTCAGTAGCCGCTCGGGAGATCGCCCCGGCGAAACGGCCGGGCATGTTCCGTACGATCGTGACCCGTTTTGTGCGGCAAAAGTTCGCGTTTATCTGCTTTATTCTGATCGTTGCGGAGGCCGTGGTCGCTGCGGGTGCTCCCTTCTTTGCCCCGTACGACCCGCTCAAGACCGACTATACCATCACCTGGGAACCTCCCTTGCCCGGACATGTCATGGGCGTGGATGACCTGGGGCGCGACGTGCTCAGCCGCCTGATCTATGGTGGGCGCATCTCGATCGCCATTGGTGTGGTCAGCCAGATTGCTGCTCTTGCGATCGGGCTGCCCCTGGGAGCGCTTGCTGGTATGCTGGGAGGTTGGGTCGACTTTGCCGTCACCCGCTTCATAGAGATCCTGACGTCCGTGCCCACGATCTTTTTGTACATTCTGATGATGATCGCGCTGGGCGCCGGCTTCCAGAACATGGTGCTGGCCATGGCAATCACCAACTGGACGGGCATCGCACGACTGGTGCGAGGCCAGGTGCTTTCGCTCAAGCAGACCGACTATGTGCGCGCGGCGCAGGCCATGGGCGGCGACACCAAGCACATCATCATGGCCCACCTGGTGCGCAACGCACTCGGGCCCGTGCTCGTCTCCGTCACGTTCGGTGTGCCCAGCGCCATGTTGGCTGAGGCAGGCCTGAGCTTCCTTGGGTTGGGCATCCGGCCGCCGGATACCTCATGGGGGCAGATGGTGGGTATGTACCAGAGCTACATCCTGACGTCGTGGCACCTGACGGTGTTCCCGGCGCTGGTGATGAGCGTCACGATGTTCCTGTGGTACCAGTTCGGCGAAGGGCTGCGCGTAGCGCTCGACCCGTCGATCCAGATCTAACGTCTCGCCAGACAAGGCTGCACGTGTGAGGATCGGTCATGCCCAAAGCCATGCTGCTGCAGGATCACGATCGGGTTCGCGAGGCCTTTCCGTCTCTGCTGGAAGTTAACAACCTGAATACCGGCACCTATGGCATCATGCCAGAGCCGGCGCTGGCCGAGTTCGTCGAAGCGCTCACCGAATGGGAGCGCTTCGGCGTCGGCTCGCGCGGGCGGCACTGGGCCAAGATTCAGGCGGCGCGGGAGGGCATCGCCAAACTGATCGGCGCCAACCCCGGCGACATTGCCCTCACGGGCAACGCCACCGACGGCAACAACCTGGCGCTGGCCGGCATGAGCTGGCAAGCGGGTGATGAGGTCATCACCACCACTGAAGAGCACGAGGCCATCAACCATCCGTTGCTCTTTATGCAGCATCGCTATGGCATTCGTATGCGGCGCATCGAGGTGTCGCCCGATGCCGAGGTGATGCTGGCGCGCTGCGAAGAGGTGCTGACCCCGCGAACCCGGCTGCTGATGTTCAGCCACGTGAGCTGCGAATCCGGCACGCGGCTGCCGGCAGCGGCGATGTGCAGTTGGGCGCGCGCGCACGGCATTCAGAGCTTTGTGGATGGCGCGCAATCCGTCGGGGCGTTGAGCGTCAACGTCAACGAGTTGGGCTGCGACTATTTCACGTCCAACGCGCACAAATGGCTTTGCGGTCCCAAGGGCACCGGCTTTTTCTACGCGCGACCCGAGCGCATGATGTCGCTGATTCCAGCGCACATCGGCGCCGGGTCGCTGTCCAAAGCCGATCTCGTCACCGGCGAGGTCGCGCTGCAGCCCGACGGTCGACGGTTCGAGTTCGGGACGCGCGCACATATGCTGTTTGCGGGCGTAGCCGCCAGTCTGGCTTGGTTCGAAGGCCTGGGCTGGCCCAATGTTCACTCCCACATCTCCTTCCTCAGCAGTTACCTCAAGGCGGGTATCCTCGCGCGGGAGCATCTGCAGTTACTCACGCCCGTCCCCTACGAGCAATCTGGGGGCTTGACAACATTCACTGTTATCGGTCATAATAGTGGTGACGTGAGTGTGGATCTGCGCAAGGAAAGCCGTCCTCGACGGATCGTAGTGCGAGTCATTCCGCATTACAATGCCATCCGCCTTTCCACGGCTCACTTCAACAACGTTCGGGATGTTGACGAGGTCCTGGCCGCTCTCGACGAGTACGCTTAGGCTCACCGCTCGTCACCTCGCCGTTGAAAGGAGGTGGTGTTATCGAGCAGCCATCCTGAGAGCACAAGATCGTCGGGTTTTGTCGCGCTTCCCCGAAACAGGAGGAAACATGAGCACATTCTCGCGACGTCGGTTTTTGCAGTCGACGGCACTCCTCGGCGCTGGCGCATTGTTGAGCGCCTGCGGCAAGGAGATCGTCAAGGAAACGGTCATTCAGGAAAAGGTCGTGACGGCCACCACCGCACCGCCAACGCCCAAGCCGGTGGGGGTGCCGCTGACTATGCGCGTGGACCCGAACCCCGATCTCGTCGCTGCTGCCCAAGCGGTGGCCGAGCGTTACCTGGAAGTCGATTCCAGCATCGAAGTCAATGTCACGGATGAGGCCCAGGAGGGCGGGTGGATTGCCCAGATGGCCGCTGGCATCTGCCCCGACATGTTCCGCATTGCCATCAACGAGGGGCCGACCTACGGCATCCAGGACCTGATCTGGGAGGTCACCGAGGCCGCCGAGGCCGCAGGCCTGATCGAAAAGTTCATCCCCAACGTGTGGGACTATTTCAAGTTCAAGGGTCAGGTCTGGTCGTTGCCGCACGACGCGAACACGCTGTTGCTCTGGAGCAACCCGCGCATGTTCGAGGATGCGGGCGTCCTGGATGTGCTGCCGCCCAAGAATTGGGATGACATGATCAAGGTCTGCGAGGCCGTGGTCAAGAAGGATCCCGATCCGGGCAAGGCCGTGTTCGGCTACTCGTTCCCGGTCACCATCGCCTGGTCCGGATTCTTCTTCTGGTTCTGGCTGTGGCGCTTCGGTGGCGACTTTGTGGACTATGACACCAACGAGCTGCTGTTCAACTCGCCCGAGGGTGTCGAGGCCATCGAAAAGATCAAGTACCTGTGCGACATGGGCTACACCCCCAACTTTGACGACTGGCAGACGCCGTTCTACCAGGGCCGCTCGGCCACCGAGGAATACGGTAGCTGGGGCGTCTTTGGCGACGTGGCCGGGCCGTGGAACGACTACAAAGCCACCGGCCGTTGGGAAGCCACCTATCCGCGTCCCGAGTTCGTCATGTCGCAGCAGATCGAGCTCAAGCCGGGCGTGCCAAACTACTCGGTGTATGCCGGCTTTTCCTACAGCATGCCCAAAGAGATCAACAAGTACCCGGCCGAGTCGGTCAAGTTCCTGGCCTACTGGCTCGACAGCGAAGAGTACCTCGATCAGGTACTGCGCACCATGCACCAGATCCCGGTAATGGACAAGCCGCACCCGTGGCTCGAGCATCCGGCCCTCAAGCCGTACGTAGAGCAGTTGGCCATCTGCAAGCCGCTGAGCTACAACCCGGCCTTCCTGCAAGTCAGCGACCAGTGCCTGACCCCGAAGGTGATCGAGGCCAAGCTCGGCAAGATGGATGCTGCCAAGGCCCTGCAGGACGCGTACGATTGCGGCCTGCCGATCATGGCGGAAGAGGGCGTCTAGTCCTCGCGCGCACCCGTCCAAGCTAAAGCATTGCCTGCGGCTCCCCCACCGTGGGGAGCCGCAGGGACACCGATTCCGGAGGCCCGCACATGACCACTACTGAGGAAGTCTCTCAGGGCGCGGCCATCGAGGGTAGGGCTGGGCGAAGACTGCCCCCCGGCGTCAAGTTCAGGGACATCTGGCGTGACATCTGGGATGAGCGCTGGGCATACCTGTTCGTGGCTCCCCCCATCATCGGTTTCATCGTGTTTTTTGCTTACCCCGCTATCTTTGCGCTCTACTCAAGCTTTTTCAAGTTTAACAACTTCAAGTTCACCCCGCTGGAAAACCCGTTCGACAACTATGCCCGCGCCTTTCGCGATATGATGTTCCGACGCGCGATGATCAATGTGATCGAGCTGTTCGCCATCAGCTTTTTCGGCAGCCAGATCATCGCGCTGTTTGTGGCCGTGCTGCTGAATGGCCTGAAGTATCTGGTGGCCGTCTTCCGCACCATCTACTATTTGCCGATGATCACCTCTGTGGTGATCGTGGGGGCGCTGTTCCGCTGGATTCTGCGCAGCGACGCCGGCGGCATTGCCAACGTTGTGGTGCGCAAACTGTTCGATGCCGAGCCGATACGCTGGCTGCAGCAGGAGAACCTGATGATCCCGTCTATCGCGCTGGTCAGCGTGTGGACCGGCGTAGGCGGCAGCGTCATCATCTGGACGGCCGGGCTGAAGGGCATCCCCCGCGAGTTGTACGAGGCGGCCACAATTGATGGCGCCAACCGCTGGCGGCAGTTCTGGGGCGTCACGCTGCCGATGCTCAAGCCGATCATGATGTATCAGGCGGTGCTCGGGTTCATCGGCGGGATGAAGGCCTTCGGGTTTAACTTTACCATGCTGTCGGGAGGCGACCGCTCCGGCGTGCCGCCTGCAGCCGGTATGACGCCCGTCTACATGGTCTACCACTATGGCTTCAGCCGTCTGCAGATGGGCTATGCCTCGGCGGTGGCCTACCTGCTCTCGGTGGTCCTGCTCGTGATCTCGATCCTCCAGTTTCGGCTGTTCGGTAACCCAGAGCTGTATGACTAGGGGAGGAGGATTAGCATGGCGGTCTCTGTTCGAGTAACCCCTGTCCGACGCAGGGTGACGTGGCGCGCACAGGAGCGCATCTACCAGATTCTGGTGACGGTGTTGCTGCTCACCATCGGCCTCGTCTTCCTCTTTCCCTACTACTATATGGTGATCTCGTCGCTGCGGGCTCCCTTCTACAACTTTGACACCATCAAGATCGACCTCTGGCCGCGCCCGGCTTCGCTGGCGGGGTACGACGCTATCCTCACGCAGGAATGGGGGCAGGAGAAAGACGCTGTAACGGCGGTGCAGTTGCTGCTGCGCGGCATGCGCAACACTTTGTTCCAGGAAGTGACCATCCTGGTGGGCGGTACCATCACCAGTCTGCTGGCAGCCTACGCCTTTGCCAAGCACGAATTCCGTGGGCGACAGTTCCTGTTCTACCTGATGCTGGCGGGCATGATTATCCCGGGCGAGGTCACGCTTGTGCCCAGGTTCGTTATGTTCACGCGCTGGGGGCTGATCAAGACCCACTGGGCGCTGATCATCCCAGCAGTGCTGGGGGCGGGCGGTTGGTTCCTGATGCGCATGTTTATGAGCACGGTGCCCAACGCCTATGTCGACGCCGCGCGCATTGACGGCGCGGACGAGCTCAGCATCGTGTTCAAGGTGATTGCGCCATTGTGCATGCCGGTGATCCTTACCAACGGGCTGTTCACCTTTCTGGGCATCTGGAACGACCTGATGGGGCCGCTGATGTACGTCAACTCCAAGGGCAAGTACACCCTGCAGTTGGCCATCTATACCATCCAGGCGTCGTACAACTTTGTCTACGGCTATGCCTATGGCGACACGGAGGGGCTGCGTATACAGACGCTTTTCGCCGGCCTCGTGTTGTCATCCATCCCGACAGTCATTGTGTTTGTAATATTCCAGCGCTACATCACTGAAGGCACCGTCATCACCGGCCTCAAAATCTAACAGCAAGCGAGGCAGTGTCTATCGCAAAGATCGCACTGCGATCCGCAGCGCGGGGCCGGCCCCGCGCCTGTGCTCGAGAATCATCCCAGGGAGGCATGGCGCTGCTGTCCCGAGCGGGCCCTTAAGCCCGTCGAGGGCAGCAGTGCTGTCTATACGGTTTCCGGATCCGTCCTTTTGGGTTATGCTGTAGCAGTTGTTCGGGCGCGGCAGCCGCTGCGCTTCCGCACTCATGAGTAATGGCTGGCGACGAGATTCGTGCTCAGGAGGGAATGAAATGTCGATTACGGTCGCGAGGCAGCGCACCCAACGCAAGGGCACATGGGTCGTGCAGCAACGTATCTTTCAGGTAGCGGTATCGGCCTTGCTGTTGGTCGTCGGGGTAGCGTTTCTGCTGCCCTATTGGTACATGCTCATCTCGTCCTTCCGTCCGGCGTTCTACAATTTTGATACGGTCGAACTGAACCTGTGGCCGCGGGTCTGGTCGCTTGGCGGTTACAGGCGTATCCTGACCACCGAAATCGCCGGGCTGGGTTCTGGCGTCTTTGGCGCGCTGGCGGTGGGGCTGCGGAACACCATGTTCCAGGAAGTGACGATCCTGCTGGGCAGCACTGTTACGAGCCTGCTGGCAGCCTACGCCTTCGCCAAGAACGAGTTCCCGGGGCGCTATTTCTTTTTCTACCTGCTGCTGGCGGGCATGATCATCCCGGGGGAGGTGACGCTGGTGCCCAAGTTCGTCATGTTCGTCAACTGGGGACTGATCAAGACCCACTGGGCGCTGATCATTCCATCCGTGCTGGGCGCCGGGGGCTGGTTCCTGATGCGCATGTTCATGAGCACCATCCCTAACGCGTACATCGACGCGGCGCGCATTGACGGCGCTGATGAGTTTCGCATCGTGTTTAGCGTGGTGGCGCCTCTGGTCAAACCGGTGATCCTCACCAACGCGCTCTTCGGGTTCCTGGGCATCTGGAACGACCTGATGGGGCCGATGATGTATGTCAATACCAAGGGCAAGTACACCATTCAGTTGGTGCTCTATGTGATTCAGTCGATCTACAACCCCATCTATGGTTACCGCTACGGCGATACGACTGGCGAGGGCATGCAGGCGCTGTTCGCGGGCCTCATCCTGAGCTCGATACCCACGATCATCATCTTTGTCATCTTTCAGCGCTACATCACCGAAGGCACGATCATCACCGGCCTCAAACTGTGACACGGGACGCTTGTACGCCCCATCTCATCATCTGAGCTTGGTGAGCAACCAGGCGAACCGATAGGCAAGGGAGGATCCCGGTCCATGGCCAAAAACACCGCAACGACACTGACTGCCAGCGACGAACTGCCGGTACAGGCCAGAGGAGGCGACAGCCTCTGGTCGCGCATCTGGGAGGCACGCTGGATGTACGTGTTTATCGCGCCCCCCGTGATCGCGTTTCTTGTATTCTTTATCTATCCTGCGTTATTCGCTTTGTACTCTAGTTTTTTCAAGTTCAACCATTTCAAGTTCCTACCGCTCGACAGCCCCTTTGACAACTATACGCGCGCTTTGCGTGACCCGCAGGTCCGGCGCGGCTTTCTCAACGTGATCGAGCTCTTTTTGCTCTCCTTCTTCCCCGGGCAGGCGCTGTCGCTCTTTGTCGCCGTGCTGCTCAACAACCTGAAAAAGGCCGTGGGCTTTTTCCGCACCATCTACTATCTGCCGATGGTGACCTCGACGGTAGTGGTGTCAGCGCTGTTCCGGTGGATCATGCGCAGCGACGCCGGGGGCTTTGCGAACGTGCTGCTCTACAAACTGACGGGGCTGGGGCCCATCCGATGGCTCTGGCAAGAAGCACTGGTGGTGCCCTCGATCGCGCTGATCTCGGTCTGGAGTGGGGTGGGCGGCGGCGTGATCATTTGGACCGCGGGGCTCAAGGGCATCCCACGCGAGTTGTATGAGGCTGCCACCATCGACGGCGCCAACCGTTGGCAGCAGTTCTGGAAGGTGACTCTGCCGATGCTCAAGCCGATCGCGCTCTACAACCTGGTGATGGGCTTCATCGGCGGGATGAAGGCCTTTGGGCTGAACCTGGTGCTCACTGGCGGTGGCCCCGGCTATGCCAGCACGACGCCGGTGTTGATCGTCTATCAGTATGGCTTCGGCCGCCTGCAGATGGGCTACGCGTCGGCGGTGGCCTACATCCTGTCGATCGTGCTGATGGCGATCTCGCTCCTGCAATTCAAGTGGTTCGGCAACATCGAGTTGTACGACTGAGTGGAGGCGCGCATGACGGCTGCTCTGCGGATTGGCTGCCAGACCTACACCTGGGAGATGCGCGGTTCTGAGTGGACCGGCACGCCCGAGGACATCCTGGATATCGTGGCGGCGGCGGGCTATGCCGGCGTGGAGTTCACTAATCACACGATCGGCCGCTATGCCGGCGCGCCCAAGCGCTTTGCACGCACGCTGGACAAGCGCGGCCTGGCCTGTGCGGGCTTTTCGTTCGCCAGCAGCGGCTTTACCGATCCGGCGCTGTTCGAGGCCGATCTGGCGGGCGCTGACGCAGCGCTCCAGTTCTGCGCGGCGCTGGGAACGGTGCTGTGCCTGGGAGGTGCGGCCGCGCCAACCCGCGACGACTATGACGCCAAGCTGTCGCAGGCCGTGCGCTTTTACCGGACGGTGGCCGAGCGCGGTGCGCGGCGCGGCGTTACCGTGTGCGTGCATCCGCACTCGCACTTTGGCTCGCTGCTGGAGTCCGAAGAGGAGTACGACCGCGTGCTGGCCGACACCGCTGACAGCGGGTTGATGTTCAACCCCGATGCCGGCCACATCACGCGCGGCGGGCAGGACCTGATGACCTGCCTGCAGCGGCACCGCGAGCGTATCGCGCATGTGCACATCAAGGATGCCGACGCGCAGCACGAGTGGCAGGCGCTCGGCAAGGGCATCGTCGATTGGCAGTCGGTGCTCGATTACCTGCGTGACAGCGGCTACACCGGCTGGGTGGTGGCAGAGGAAGAATCGGCGGATGCCCGCGCCGACCCGGTGGGCGCCGTGGTGGGCAACCGGCAGTATCTGCGGTCGCTGGGGTACTGACGGAGCGGCCGGATCGTGCAGCGTCCGTTGGCCGCATGTAGCATGAGGAGGGTCCGATGGGTGAGATCTATCTGTCGTGTACCACCTGTGCGCTGCGCGGGCGGGGACGCGACGAAATCGAAGAGACCTTTCGCTACGCGCCCGCAGCCGGCTATCGTGCATGGGGCCTGGCGGGTCCTTTCACCTGGGAGCCGGGGCTGGCCCAGTGGCTCGATGTCGCCAAGCTCAAGCGCCGCGCGCTGGCCGCGGGGCTGAGCATCCTGTCGGAGGTCTGGACGCCGCCGATCCCCACAGAGAGCGCAGAGCAGGCCGCCATCGGCGCCCGGCACGTGGCATTGACGGCGCGCGTGGCCGAGCGGCTGGGCTGCGACCGCCTGGTGCAGACCGGCGGCAAGCGTCGCGAGGGCGGGTTGGCGCAGACGATCGCGGGCCTCAACCAACTGCTCGACCTGCTGGGCGACAGCCCGATGCGCATTTGCCTGGAGCCGCACGTGGGCTCACAGATCCTCTATCCCGAGGACTACCACGCGCTGCTCAGCGCGCTGGATACCCCGCGCGTGGGCATCACGGTGGATACGGGGCACTTTCACAGCGCGGGAGTGGACTGGAAGGCGCTGATTCGACGCTATGCCTCGCGCATCTATAACGTGCACCTCAAGGACCACCTCGGTGCGCAGTCAGTGGCCATCGGCAAGGGCGAGATCGATTTGCCCGGCTTGGTGGCGGTGCTGCGCGAGATCGACTATAGCGGGCCGCTGGCGTTGGAGCTGGAAGTCACAGACCCCGAGAATCTGCCGCGGTATATCGTCGAAGCGCACGACTATATGAGCGCGTTGCTGGCGCGTTAGGGCGCGCCCAGTACTGGCTGGCACTCTGAGCGCAGATGGAGGTAGGCATGACGCAGAAACAGGCTCGTATCGCCTTTGTGGGCGCCGGCGGACACGCGACGGAATCGCTGTATCCCAACATCGCGCACATCCCCGAGTTTGACCTGGTGGCGGTGTGCGATCTGGTGGAGGAACGCGCCGCCAGCGCCGCGCGGCGTTTCGGCGCCTTGGCCTACTATACCGACGTCGAGCATATGTTGCGTGACGCCGCGCCGGATGGCGTGTGCGTCTGCGGGCCGCCCAGCGTGCATCACGACGTTGGCCTGCAGGTGCTGTCGCACGGCGTGCCGGTGTTCATCGAAAAGCCGCCTGCCGAGAGCCTGAAGGGCGCCGAGGAGCTGGTGGACATGGCCGCGGAGAAGGGCACCTGGGGCATGGTGGCGTTTATGAAGCGCTTTGCGCCCTCCAACCTGGTGGCCAAGGAGTATGCGGCCACGCCCGCCTTTGGCCCGCTCAGCTCGGTGACGGTCATCCACACCAGCGGGCCATACGACGACTATTACCGCATGCTGATCTTTAACGGCATTCACCTGATCGACCTGGCGCGCTTTTTCGGCGGCGAAGTGGAGGCGCTGTCAGCCTACGGCTACGATGGAGCCAACCAGACCAAGGCCATCGCGGCGAGCTGGCGCTTTACCAACGGCGTGGCCGGCATGCTGAACATGAACTCGTCGCACTCGTGGAACGACTGCTTTGAGCAGGCTTACGTCACGGGGTCCGGCGCCTCGATGCTGCTGGACGCCAGCAAGGCGGTCGAGTTGATGGCCGGCGACCGCGCCTTTGCCAATCCGGCCGAACAGCGCCTGTTCGGCTGGAGCAGCCGCTACTATGTCTCGGGGAACATGGCAGGCTGGTGGGCGAGCGGCCACTATACGCGCGGGTACTGGGGTGAGTTGAGCCAGTTCGCGCGCGCGCTGATCGGCGAGGCCGAGCCCACGCCCTCCTTGCAGGACGGCCTGGAGAACATGCGCATCATCGAGGCCATCATGATCAGCCTGCGCGAGGGCAATCGCGTGGTCAAGCTGGCCGACGTGACGGCATAGGGGCAGCCCGCGCAAGCACACCAGACCGAATCGTCGCCGCAAAGTCAGGACTCGGCCCATTTGGGCCGAGTCCTGTTTCGTCTGGGGTGTGGCACATCGCGCGCGGAATCCGGGCTCCACGGTTGGCTTCAGACCGCGCTCTCACCCATGCCGAGAGTGGACTCGCGCACGTGCAGCCGATAGGGGATACGCAGCAGGCGCGGCGGTCCGCCGTAGGCGCCGGTGAGACGATCGTGGAGATAGTCGACGGCCTGCTGACCCAGCGCAACGCCGCTGACCTCGACGGCTGTGATCGAGGGCGTCATCCACTCAAAGTAATCCACATCATCGAACACTGCGAGGGCGATGTCGTCGGGCATGCGCAGCCGGCGCACCTTGATCTGTTGCAGCACGCCGCGCGCCAGGCGGTTGCTGGAGGCAAACACCGCCGTTGGCGCCGGACGCACGTTCAGCAGGCGGCTGACCATCTCGCTGGCCTCGTCGGCCACAAAGGTGCCCTCAAAGATCAGCGCCGCGTCGATCGGCAAGCCGGCCGCGCGCAGCGCCAGCTTGTAGCCCTCCAGACGCTCGCCGCCCGGGCTCATCTCGTGTGGCAAGCCCAGCAGCGCGATACGGCGATGTCCCAGGTCGATCAGGTGCCGCACCGCGGCGCGCGCGCCGCCGACGTTGTCGAGAAGCACCGTGTCTGCCTCCAGCTCGGGGATTGCGCGGTCGATCAGCACCAGTTGTGGGGGGTGGCCGGGGCCTGCCAGCCTCTTCAAGAAGGGCAGGTTGTCACCCGTGGGCTCAAGGATCAGCCCGTCGACGCGTCGGCTCCGCATGAACTTGAGCCACATCAGCTCGCGGGCTGGCGATTCAGAGCTGTTCGCCACCAGCAGGCTGTAGCCCTGCTGCAGGAGTTCATCGTGCGCGGCCTGCGCGACCGACGCCAGGTAAGGGTTGAGCATGTCCGCGATGATGATCCCCGCCGATTCGGTGCGTTGCGTCTTGAGGCTGCGTGCGATCGCGTGGGGGCTGTAGCCCAGTTCCTCGATGGCTGCGAGCACACGGGCGCGCGCCGCCGCCGACACGGGACGCGGACCATTGTTGACCACGTACGACACTGTGGCTGGCGAAACGCCCGCCAACCGGGCCACATCATCACGCGTAACGCCCATCCGACAGCCCCCTTTGGTGACGGCGCTCCCCTGCGCCGGAACTTGACTATACGCGCGCCGGCCCTCGCGTCAAGGCACTGCGTGGCGCGGGGCCTTGTGTTGCGGCCAGGGTCACGTTAGAATGGCGACAGGGTTATGTGCGCTCACCGATCTGCCTGACTGAAAGGAGTTCCATGGAGACCTATCACGCGCAACCTCCGGCCAACGCCGTGGTCGTCTTTAACGGCCGCGACGTCAGCAACTGGACCACCCGCGATGGCAAGCCCGCAGGCTGGGTCGTGGAGGACGGCATCCTGCACGTCGTCCCCAAGACCGGCGACATCATGACCACACAGACCTTTCTCGACTTTCAGATGCACCTGGAATTCCGTTGCCCCAACATGCCGGACGCCAAGGGACAGGCCAAGGGCAACAGTGGCGTCTTTTTGGCGGGGCGTTACGAGATCCAGGTGCTGGATTCGTGGGGGCTGAATATCCCCGGCATGGGCGATTGCGGCGCCTTTTACAACCAGCACGCACCGCTTGTGAACGCCTGCAACGCGCCGATGGCGTGGCAGACCTATGACGTCATCTTTCGCGCGGCGCGGGTGGTGGATGGTCGCGTGGTCGAAAAGGTGCGGGCAACCGTACTGCAGAACGGCCAGGTCATCCAGAACAACGTCGAGCTGCCGGGGGTTACCGGCGGCGCGCTCACGCCCGAGGAGGGCATCGCCGGGCCGCTTCTGCTGCAGGACCATGGTGATCTGGTGTGCTACCGCAACATCTGGATTCTGCCCCTGCCGCTCAAGGGGTCTGACACCTACGAGCCGCGCTGAGGCAAGCGCTGGCTCCGATCGGGGGCGGCGCTCACGTCCGCTCCAACGCGAAACGTCCCCAGGCGCCAGGCTGAATCCCTCGGCCTGGCGCCTGGTTGTCAGCTCAGATGGCTGAAGGCATACGCGGCGCCGCCCAGCACGCCCACCGTTGTGTTCAGCACCACATACAGCGGGATGCGCTCTACCACTGCTTGCATGCGCCCCTTGGCGGCATAGGTTCGCAGGAACCGTTCGGTCTGCAGGGCAGGCAGAATGCGGGGAGGAATGCCGCCGGCGATGAACACGCCCGACCAGGGCAGGTACTTGCAGGCCATGTTGCCGGCCTCGGCCGCCAGCACCTGGCAAAAGATGTCCAGCGTGGTGCGGCAGAGCGCGCAGTCGACGTTGGGATCCTGTGCGGCGTTCATGATGACCGGCGTGGGGTCCTCAGCGGCGGCCAGCCGTTCCGCCAGCCAGGTCGGCTCTTTGGCTTGGCCGCTGTCCCGGAGATAGGCATGGATGTCGGGTATGGCCAGGCCGGAACAGGCGCGTTCATAGCTGACGTGGGCGTACCTGCGTCCCAGGTAGCGCAGCAGACCCACCTGCAACTCGTCGAGCGGGGCGAAATCGGTGTGACCCCCCTCTGAGGGGTGGGCGCGATAGCGGGCGCCATCCCACGTGAGGTAGCCCTCGCCCAAGCCTGTGCCCGGGGCCAGCACGGCGATCGGGGCGTGCACCTGCGGCTGGCCCGCGTTGAGGACGCACAGGTCCTCCGGACCCAGCAGGGGCACGCCGTACGCGATCGCCTGCAGGTCGTTCAGCACGTAGGCGGCGCGCAGCCCCAGCTCGGCGACCAGTTCGCGCTCGTCCACCACCCAGGGGATATTCGTGCCCTTGACGCGTCCGTTCACCACGGCGCCGGGCACCCCCACCACCACACAGTCGATTGGCAACGGGTGGCGTCTGATGAAATCGGCCAGCAAAGCGTTGGCCGAGGGAAAGTCGTCGCTGGCGACTTTTTCTTCGGCCAGCGGAGTCCGCAGGTGCGCCTCGTCAGAATAGACCGCCAGGTATGTCTTGGTGCCGCCCACATCGCCCGCCAGGATCATCTTCGACCCTCCCCTTACGCTGTTGATGCGGCGATTCTACCCCAGGCCGCTGTGCGCGGCAAGCCGACAGGTAAGGTGCGCTCGGGATTCCCGCCTGCGCGGGAGTGGCGACTGTGCCGTATCGCCTTGTGCGTCATGTCCGCCATCACAGGCCCCCCCCTTGACAAATGTTAATTCATACCTTATAATTCCTGATATAGAGATCAATTCTCATCCATGCTCAGTGGAGGCTACGGCGATGGGTCACCCGATTGTGGGGCGATGTCCGGTTTGTCAACAGGCGCTCGAGGTCACTCGTCTGCATTGCCCGCAATGCGACACGAGCATTGAGGGGCGTTTCGATCTCGGCAACCTGTCGCGGCTCTCGCCGGAGCAGCTGGCCTTTGCGGAGACCTTTGTGCGCTGCGAGGGGCGCATCAACCGGTTGGAGGAGGAGCTGCATATCAGCTATCCAACGGTGCGCAACCGACTGGAGGAAGTCATCCGCGCGCTTGGCTACGAAGTGCGCGAGGAGCCGCCGCTCAGCGAGAAGGACCGCATGGCGATTCTGGAGCAACTCGCCACCGGTGAGATCGACTCGGCCGAGGCCATTCGACTCCTCAAGGACAAGGGCTGATGATCGCTTGGGCGCTGCAGGCGCGGCCTGCACTCGACCGCCACATTCGTCGGTTCATGCCGCAGCGCGACCTGTCGGCGCTCGCCGACCTGGTCGAGGTCGCCTTTGGCGAAGACCTGGCGCGCACGGGCAGCCCGATGGTGCACGATCTGCGCCAGATGGCGCTGGCCGGTCCACTGCTGCAGTTGGCCGGGCCGTTGGCGGCCTTCCTGAACGGCTATGTCTGGATGGAAGATGGCTGTCTGGTCGGTAACGTCAGCGTGGCGCACAAGGGGCGCGGCATCTGGTCGATGACCAATGTGGCCGTGCTGCCCGAGTACCGTGGGCGCGGCATCGCCGGGCAACTGGTGGATGCGGGCATCGCGCACGTGCGCCAGCAGGGCGGGCGGCGTATCGTGTTGCAGGTACGCGCGGACAACGACGCGGCGCGCACGCTGTACCTGCATCGTGGCTTTTGCCGTTTCGACACCTGGCACGAGCTCAACCTTGCGGCCAGGGATCAGGCGTCGGTAGTCGGGCCACCGAATGCCGATCTGCGCCGCAGTCGTCTGGGCGATACGCGGCAGCTCTGGCAACTCGCGCGCGACAGCGTGATCCCCGCCACGCAGCACTGCCTGCCGCTCGAGCGCGCCGACTTTCGACGCGATCTGGCCTGGCTGATCGGACGCTCGCTGCGGTTTGCCTTCTCGGGGCGCGAGACGCTCGAGCTGGTGGCTCCACGTCAGGGAGATCTGGCGGCCTGTATTCGGCTGTCCACCAACCTGGGCCGCCATCCGTACGAGCTGCTGATGTACGTGGCGCAGGGACAGCGCGGCCGCTGGGAGTCGGCGCTGCTGGATGGGCTGCTGACGCGGGCCGCTGACCTGCCGACGCGCGACTGGCGCACTTATGTCTCCGATACGCACCCCGAGGCGTTGGAGGCCTGCGGCCGGTGTGCGTTTGAGACGTTGCGCGTGCTTGACCAGATGGCGCTCGAGCTGGGCTGAGGCCGACGAGGCGTCGCCGACGGAGTGTGTGACCCTGTGATAACGGAGGTAATGATGACAACGGCGGATGAACGGGTGCAGATTCTCAAGATGGTCGAGGCGAAACGCATCTCGCCTGAGGAGGCAGCCAAGCTGCTGGAGGCCCTCGACCGCGCCGCTCAGGAAGAGGGGGTACGCGACAAGGGCAAGGCCGCGCAGTGGTTCCGCGTACGCGTAACCGACCTGCACACCGGCCGCGTCAAGGTGAATGTCAACATCCCCATGGGCCTGGTGAATGTGGGCATGCGCATGGGTGCCAAGTTCGCCCCGGATTTGGACGGCGTCGCTATCCAGGAGGTCCTGAACGCCGCCAAGATGGGCCAGCGCGGCAAGATCATCGAGGTTGAGGACCAGGACAGCGGCGAACGCGTCGAGATCTATACCGAGTAGCAAAGGAGCAGCATGGAGATCAACCAGACTCTGCGTGTAACGGGTGACGGGTGCGCCGTGACGATCGAGGCGACGGTCGAGGATGTGGTCGTGCGCGGCTGGGAGCGCGAAGAAGTGGGGGTGAACGCCCCCGAAGGCGCCGTCTCGCTCAGGCAGGAGGGCGACACGATCAAGGTGCGCACCAACGTCCCGGGCGACGACGACCTCGAGGTCTATGTGCCGCACCTCTGCAATCTGGCGTTGAACCTCGTCAGCGGGGATGGCGCGGTCTATGACCTGGAGGGCGATGTGCGAGCGCAGTCCATGTCGGGTGACGTGGCCGTGCGCAACGTGCGCGGCACGCTGTTCGCGCGCTCGGTATCAGGCGACGTGGTCGTCAGAGGATCGGCGCTGCATGAGATGTCCGTGGAGACGGTCAGCGGCGACGCCGTGATCGAGTCGCCGCTGGACGCCGAGGGTACCTACAGCGCCCGCACCACCAGCGGCGACCTGTCTCTGCGGGTTCCAGAAGATCAGCGCATGACGGTTGTGTTCCGTTCACTGTCGGGCGATATCTCGGCCCGGCTGCCGCACGAAAACAAGCGCCAGGGCTGGGGTCGCACTGAGGTAGCGATCAACAGCGGCGGTGTGCTCTTCGAGGTCACGAGCACCAGCGGCGATGTGGAGATCAGGCCTGCGAAAACGGTGGCCGAGGAGCCCTTCGGGGCCGCGCCCCATTCTTCCATTCCGGCGCGTCCTCCCAGGCCGGAGCGGGCGCCCCGGCCGGAGCGGGTGGCTGTCCGCGAAACGGCGCCGCTGACCGCCGAGCCAACGGATGAGGAGCCCTTTGGGCTCGAGGGCGAGGCGCCCGCCGCGCCCTCCAAAGCCGAACAGCGCATGGCGATCCTCAAGGCGATCGAGTTGGGCGAGCTGAGCGTGAACGACGGTCTCGCCAAGCTGCGCGAAATCTAGCGGTTCGTCACCGGGGTCCGTGATGCCCGCGCGGGCAGCTATCCGTCTGCGGAGCGCCGGTTGCTGAACCGGCCAGCACGTCTACCCTGCAAGCAGAAACCGAGTTTCTCTGAGAAACTCGGTTTCTCTTTGTCCCAGCGCGGGCTAGCGCTTGCGCGGCGGCCAGAGGGTGATTTTGGCCGACCGATAAAAGCTGCGAAAGGCGATCACGAGCACGCCGACGCCCCAGGCGATGAACAGCGCGCCGCGTAGTGGCCGTGGGATGAACTGCAGCGAGATGTAATACACAAAGTCGGGGAAGGGCTGCTGGCGGTAAAGGTGGGTCAGGATGTAGGCGATGCCAAGGCTGAGCCCGACCGCGCCAAGCACAAAAAAGGTCAGCCAGCGGGACAGGTCGGTGAGCTCGACGCGCGATTTGCGCACACGCGCTTGTACGCTCTGCGCCTGTGCCGAGGTGACGTGCAGATCGGGCAGGACGGCGGGATCGGCGTACAGCGTGGCATTGGAGGGCAAGGGCGTGGCTTCGGCGCGCGCGTGACCGAGCTGGCGCGCGATGTCGTCCTCAACGCCGATATAGCTCGCTGCCGCAGTGAGATCTGTGGCGATGGGATAGCCGCTCTGCGCCGGCGCGTCCCCGACGATGGCGCCGATGGTGCGTCCGCCCAGTACGAGCACGGGACGGACCCCGGCCGCGTGTGCCGTGCCCAGGTCGGCCAGATCATCTGCCAGCACATATGAGCTCGTGAGATCGAGCTCGAGCTCGCTGGCCGCCACCCAAATAACGGATGGCTGCTCTCCCCAGCACTGGCATCTCGCGTCCACGCCGTGCGGACAGGTGATGAGCGCATCGACGTGGCCGCCGGCGGCCTCTACCTGCTTGACCAGCGTGTCCATACTCGGTTCGCGGCGCGAGCCGTCGCCTGCTGAGGGTGCGCGACCCCACAGCATCACCAGCGTGTCGTTGGCGCCCAGCGTGCGGATGGCCTCCAGCGTCGCCGGCTCCAGCCGCCAGGTCTCGGGAGCGCTGGCGGGGTCGATGTGGCTATCGCGCAACAGGCAACGATCGTGAACAAAGACTGCTTTCATGCTTGACCCGTATCCGGATGATGCGACGAGAGGATGCGCGACAGAGCGCGATCCCCGGCAGGCAGAGCGGGCAGCGACTATTCCGCCTGATCGTCGGCAGGCGCGCCGTCATCCTCGGGTTCGGGGGTCTCTGACGCGTCGATGGTCTCTGCGCCGGTCTCCAGCAGGCCAGTGGGCTCGAGTTGCGCGCCGCCCATGATGCACTGGCCGCGATAGACGCCGCCCTCGTCGATGAGCAGCGCCGCCACCTCGATATCGCCCCAGACGCGGCCGCCCGGCAGAATCTCGAGGCGTCCCTGCGCCGTGATGTCACCGCGCACCGCCCCCCACACCTGCACCGCGTTGGCCTTGATATCGGCCATCACCTTGGCCGAGGCGCCCACAATCAGGTTGCCGGCGGTCTCGATATGCCCCTGAAAGCTGCCGTCAATACGCAGGTTGCCGTCAGACTTGAGCGTGCCGTTATAGCTGCTCGTCGCGCCCAGCACGCTGTCGATCTTGCCGCCTGCCAGCGGAGCGGGCTTGTCTTTCTTGAACAAGGTGCGTACCTCCTGGTTGGCAGTGCCCGTGGTTCGCAGGGCGCCTGCGCGAAGCGTCCGGGGTTGTATGCGAAACACACGCCCATCTTAGTGCAAGCATAGCCTTTTGTCAATCATCCGCATCGCAAGCCGAGTTGGGGGCGTGGCCGGCCGCGCTATTTGCCAGTCTCCGTGCTTGTGTGCCATAATGGCGCCAGGGTACTGGCGGTGCGCGAGA
>DIVQ01000223.1 GCA_002423325.1 Anaerolineales bacterium UBA6128
GCGACCAGCGCGCGATGCGCTGGATCTGGTTGTTGTCGATGCGATGCAGGCAGGGCGTCAGGGTGGCACGGTCGCCGCCCCAGGCTGAGATGCCGGCGTCGCCCAGGTCGTGCAGCGCGCAACGGGTCACACGATGGCGCAGGCCGCGTTCGATCACAACGCCGTCGGTGCCCAGGTTGCGCAGCGTGCAGCCCCGCACGCACACGCCCTCACCGTCGGTGATGCGGATGCCGACGCCGCGCCCGGCCTCCAGTACCAGTCCGCGCAGTTCAATATGCGCGGCGCCCTGCAGCTCGAACAGCGGCTCTTCGAGCACCGAAAGCAGCGCCTCGCTGTCCTGCCAGGGCGTTGGCGGCCAAAAGTAGAGCTTGCCGCGCTCTCGGTCGACATAATACTCGCCCGGCGAATCCAGTTCCTCCAGCACGTTCAAAAAGTAGAAGCGGTTGCCGGTGCGAAAGCCATAGTGGCCATGCGGCGGCGCGGTGACAATGAGCCGCTGCTCCAGGTCGATAGAGGCGATGCGTTCGTACGAGTTGGCCCAATCCCAGGCCCAATAGCCGTGCACCCAGATGTCGTCGCTGGGCTGCCAGGCGCGCGGCCGGTCGCCCTCATAGTAGAAACCGGCGGGCAGCGTGCCGATGGTGCCGCGGTGGCCGTCGGGTTGCCCCTCGGCATAGCCGGCGATGTTCACAAAGCCCTCGTTCGGCCAGCGCGCCAGCATCATCGGGCGACCGCCGAAGAAGAGCTCGGCATGGGCGGGGGGCTGGCGGTAGCCCTGCGGGCTGCCGCCAGCGCTCAGGCTGCGGCCAAAGCCGCGCGAGCGCAGTTGGCCATAGTCCGAGAGGCCGAGCGCTGTCAGGTCCGCCTCTACCACGTGCTCGCGCGCCTCGGGCGTCAGGCGGGCGGCCACGGCCGGATCGCTTACTGGCCCAAAGGCCGAGATGCTCACCCCGCCCAGGATGCGCGGCTGCTCGTCGGGGAAGGCGCGATAGACGACTGGTGCGTCGGCCGCGCCTGAGTCGGCGCTGGTGAGCACGAACGGCTCGGTCAGCGCATAGTCGCCGCCGCGCAGCCAGATGGTGCCGGGCGCGCCCTGTGCGCGCAACGCCGCACGCGCGCGGGACAGCGTCGCAAAGGGGCCGTCGCTGGCGTCGGCGTTGGGGGCCGGCAGACGGCCGGACCAGGCATCGTTGCCCTGCGGGGAGACGTACCAGTCGGACGTTGTTGTCGACATGGGCTCATCCTATCATTTGATCGTTTGCGGGTCGGCTGCGGGTTCACAGGAGGGCGCTGGAAAAGGTCCTCCGTCGCCTGCGACGGCCCGGGCTGAAGCCGGGGCCTGTGCTGCAAAGCCTGCTGAAGCTGGCTGAGATTGGTTGTATACGGTGTTTTTGCCCCCCGAAGAGGGCGCGCCAGGGCACTGGCGACGTGACGCAGACCCGGGCCTCGGCCCGGGGAGCGACCGGAAATGCCGGCTTCCTCATTGCCCTCCTAACGCACCTCGGAAAGCGCCACCTCGCGGCGTTCGTTGGCGCTCAGCAGCGCCGCCTGCATAAAGGCCATGATCTCGAGCGTCTCCTCGGGCGGCACCGGCGGCACGCCGGCCCGGAAGAAGGGCACGATCTCTTTGAGCAATTGGTGGTAGATCGGGATGGCGCTGGAATAGGTGGCCTGGCGCACCTTTTTCTCGCCGAATACCGTGGCGCCATAGTTACCCGCGCCCGCGCGCAGGCCGCGCAGCGTGCCGATGCGGCCATCGGGCCACTCACCAAAGACGAGGTCGTAGGCGTCGTTCGTGTGGCAGGCCAGCTTGCTGCAACCCGGGCCCATGAATGTGTAGAGGATCTCGACGCCATGCACGCCGTACCAGAAGAGCCCGGGGTTGGTGGGGTCGAGGTGCGCGGGGCTGAAGGCGTCGCAGGCCAGCACCTTGCCGAGCTCGGCGTCGCACTTGATGGCCGCGATATTGGCGTCGTAGCGCAGCGACGACGACGAAAAGACCGGACTGCCGGCCTCGGCAGCCAGGCGCATGATCTCGGCGGCCTCGGCATAGCTTGCAGCCAGCGGCTTGTCGATGAACAACGGCTTATGCGCGGCGATCACCGGGCGCGCCTCGGCCAGATGCCGTCGTCCGTCCACGCTCTCCAAAAGCACGGCGTCGACCTCGGCCACCAGCGCCTCCACCGAGTCGACCAGCGTCACGCCATACTTTTCGGTCACGTCCTTCCTAAAGCCCTCGACGCGCGAGCAGCTGGCCTGCAGGTCGGGGCTGAAGGATGCATAGCCATGCGTGACCCGCGCACCGGGCACGTGCCACTGATCCTGCGGATCATTGAGCACCTTGGTGAATGCCGGTACGTGCGATGTATCAAAGCCGATGATGCCGACGCGAAGCTCGTCTGTCACGATGTCCTCCTTGCAGGTGTCTGGTTTGGCTAGAGCTGATAGTCCTGCGGGTTGATCGTCAGGGCCTGGCCGCTGGCGAGCGATTCGTTCACCAGGTAGCTGATCAGCGCGGCGCGATAGGCCGCCACCAAGCCATTGGGCGCCGGCGCACCGGTGAGCACGGCGTCGGCGAACTGATCGATCTCCAGGCGGTGGCCCTTGTCGCCGGCCTTGAGCACGATGCGACCCTCGCCATTGTCGACCACCCCATGATACGACAGCGTGGTGAAATTGTCGATGTAGATGGCCTTGCCCGCCCAGTAGACCTCGGTGGCCTCCTTGGGGAAATCGGCGCAGCCATCGCTGGCGATCAGCGTGGTCGCCACTGAGCCATCGGCGAACCCGATGGTGACGTTGGCGCTGTCGGGGATGTGCACGCGCACCGGGTCGAGGAACGTGCCGCCGGCGGCGTACACCGAGACGGGCGGCGCGTCGACCAACCGGCAGAACAGGTCAAAGATGTGGCAACCCTCGCCCACAAAACGCCCGCCGCCGACGGCCGGATCGTGCGTCCAGCTGTCGGCCGGGAAGGGGGCCTGGATGCGGTGATAGAGCATCTTTTTGCCGGGGTGCGCGGCCATGATCTCTTTGGCCTTGAGCACCAGCGGAGACAGGCCACGGTTGTAGCCCACGGTGTAGACCACGCCGGCCTCGCGCACGGCCTGTGCCACCTGGCGGCACTCATCGCGGTTGAGGCCCATCGGCTTTTCGCACAGGATGTGTTTGCCCGTCCTCGCCGCCTGCACCGAAAGGGGCGCGTGCCCGTCGTGGCGCGTGACGATGAAAACGGCGTCGATCTCCGGGTCGCCCAGGAGCTGGGCGACGTCGCTGGTGGCATAGCGCGCGCCCACCTCCTGGGCCACGCGCGAGGCCAGTTGCAGGTCGAGGTCGCAAGTCGCGACCAACGTCAATTTGGGGTTCTTGAGGATGTTTGGCACGTGCATGCCGCGTGCAAACGACCCACAGCCGATCAGACCTACCCGCACCTGTTGCATCGCGCTTACCTCCGCTGTGTGTTGCCTGTGTACGCCGGCCCCGTCACGGGGTGCGTCTGGTCGTGCCTGCGAGCTGGCGGCGCCAGTTGGCGCTGCTGCGCGGCTGCGTTATACTGCTGTGCGACCGTTGGCAGCGCCGGGCTGCCAGTTCAGCAGCCGGTTGGGGGGACCCTTGAGAACGGGAACCACGATCGCATTCATCGTGTCTCTGCTCATCCAGGTGAGCTATCCGTTGGCGGTGACGCTGCTCTTTCGGCGCGCGCAGCGTCCCCCCTGGGCTGTGTTCATCTATGGCGCGCTGGTGTACGCCCTTTTTCAGTTGTTCACCTGGCTGCCGCTGAGCGTCTATCTGGATGCGACCCTCGGCGCGCGCATGACAAGCCAGGGCGCAGCCTTTTTCTGGTTGCTGGCCTTGGCCGGGATCGGCGCGCTGCTCGAGGAGGGCGGCCGCTGGCTGGGCTATCGGTTCCTCTTCCGACGCGACAAGATCAAGCTGACCTGGCGTAACGGCGTGATGTACGGCCTGGGACACGGCGCGGTAGAGACGCTGCTGCTCTTTGCCGGGCTCACCTTTGTCACGATGCTGGCCTATATCCTGCTCGGCCAGTTCGATCTCGACGGCCTCGTCACCTCGCTGGGCGCCGAAGGGTCGCCCGCGCTGATCAAGGCCCTGCGCTCCATCCTCGACATGACCTGGGATCAGCCGCTGGTGGTGGCGATGGAGCGTCTGCTGGCCCTGCCGCACCAGGTGGCCTGGTCGCTGATGGTGATGACCAGCCTGTTCTACCGCCGCAAGCGCTGGTTCGCTCTTGCGCTGGCCTATCACACCTCGATCGCAGTGTTGGTGCCCAGCCTGGCCAGCCTGGCAGGCTTTGCCGTGGCCGAGGGCGTCAACCTGCTGTTTGCCCTGTTCAGCCTCTGGATCATCTCACGGCTGCGCGAGGCGCCCACGCTCGAGGCCGCCTGAGGCGCTTCGGCGTCAGGGCAGCTTGCCCAGGCCCTGCAGGATCGCGATCAACTTGGCGCGCGCCTCGCCCTGCAGCGAGGTGATGGGCGCGCGCGCCGGCCCCGCGGGCAAGCCTATCAGCGTCATCGCATCCTTCACGACCACCGGGAACGACCCCAACGCAAAGGCCTGGCGCAACGGCGAGAGTGCGCGCTGGCGTTCCAGCGCCAGCGCGTGATCACCGGCCTTCCACGCGTCATAGATCCCAACGACCAGATCGGGCACCACGTTGGCGGTGGCTGCCACCGCGCCCACGCAACCGTAGCACAGGCCGGCATAGATCATCGTGTCACGGCCCATCAGCGTGCGAAAGGTCGGCGGGCACGCTTCGATGTAGGCCATGGTGTTCTGCAGATCGCCGCTCGAGTCCTTGACGCCCACAAAGTTCGGAGCCTCTTGTGCGATGGCCGCAATCGTCGCGGGCGTCAGCGGCACCGCGGTGCGGCCGGGGTTGTTGTAGGCCAACACGGCCAGTGACACCGATTCGCAGATGCGCAGGTAGTGCTGCTTGATCTCCTCGGGCGATGGTTTGATGAAAAAGGGCGTGATGACCGACACGGCATCGGCGCCCGAGCGTTCGGCGTGGCGCGTCAGTTCGACGCTTTCGCGCGTAGTGATGGCGCCCGTGCTGGGCATCACGAACACGCGGCCGGCAGCGTGCTCGATGACCAGGTCCATGACGCGCTTTTTCTCGTCGGTGCTGAGCGCAAAGAACTCGCCTTGGCTGCCACAGGGAAACAGCCCGTGCACGCCGTTGGCGATCAAATAGTCGACGATGGTGCGCAGCGCCGCCTCGTTGATCGACTCATCGGCGTTAAAGGGCGTGACGACCGGCACCACGATGCCCCGAACTGGCTTGGCCATGGGGTCCTCCTCCGCAGTCTCTATGCTTGGGCGCATTCTACCACGGAACAGAGTCCAGTCCAACAGCCCCTTGACGTCCGTCCGCCGGGGGGCATAATAGCTTCGTGGGACCTGATTCAAAGGAGACAGCCGTGTTAGTTGAATTGCGCGCTCGTGTATGTGAAGCCAACCTGATGCTGCCCGCCGCCGGTCTGGTGACCTGGACGAGCGGAAACGTCAGCGCGCGCGACCCCGAGAGTGGCCACGTGGTGATCAAGCCGAGCGGCCTGCGCTATGAGCGCATGACGCCCGAGAGCATGGTGGTATTGGACCTCGCGGGGCATGTGCTCGAGGGCGAACTGGCCCCCTCGGTGGACGCGCCCACGCACCTGATCATCTACCGGAACCGCCCGGATGTGATGAGCGTGGTGCACACACACTCGACCTTTGCCACGGCCTGGGCCGCAGCGGGCAAGTCGATCCCGGTCTACCTCACGGCCATCGCCGACGAGTTCGGCGGGCCGGTCCCGCTGGGCGCCTACGCGCAGATCGGCGAGGAGGAGATCGGCCGCGAGGTACTGCGCTCGATCGGCGACAGCCCCGCCATCCTGATGAAGAACCATGGCGTGTTCACGATCGGCGCCAGCATCGATGCGGCGGTCAAGGCGGCGGTGATGGTGGAGGATGTAGCGCGCACGGCCTATTATGCGCTGCAACTCGGCCAGCCCGACGAGCTGCCGGCCGCGGAAGTGGCGCGCGCCCACAAGCGCTACGTGGACAGGTACGGCCAGCGCAAAGGCTGAACTCGCCAGGACACAGCAGAACGGCGATGGATGCAACCGCATCCATCGCCGTCTGGCTTGTTCGTGGCTAGAGATACTTGAGCCAGCACTCCTGGCGGGCAACCTCACGGAAGCCCATCGACTGATAAAAGAGCTTGGTGCTGCCCACGTAGGCCACGGTGGCGCCTTCGAGCGCACACCTCCGCACCCCCTCCATCACCGCGGCCGTGCCCAGGCCCATGCGGCGATAGTCGGGGTCGGTGGCTACCGGTTCGACATAGCCAAAACGGTTGACCGGCTCGTACCAGAGTCCGGCGAACGAAACGAACTGGCCGTCGGGCGCCACTGTCACGATCGTCGTGTCGAGGCGATAGTGCGGCCCCGACTGCATTTTCTTGCGGCCCGCCAGGCCGTCCTCGGGCGGCTCGCCCGGGTGGTTGAACCCGCGATGCAGCACGCGGTCGACCTTGCGCAGGTCGTTGTCGTCGGCGAGGCTCTGCACGCGGTAGCCCTGCGGCAGCCGGATCGGCGGGAAGGGGTCGGGGATGACCAGTTGTGACATCGGCCGGTCCTCGTCGGCGTCGCGCACATAGTCGCGGGCGCGCGCCAGGTCGAGGAGGGGGGTGTCCCACTGGTTGACGTAGGCGCGCAGGTAGCGCCGGCCCTGCTTGTCGGTGCCGGCCAGTTGCTCTTCGGCGTAGGCCAGCATCGCGGGCTTCAAGTGCGTATAGTCGGGGTGCACCTGGAAGAAGGCCTCGCCCAGGCAGGATTCGTACAGCGCCGCGGCGACGATGCGACCGCCGTCCTCCCACACGCCGTTGCGCGCCATCGCGGCATCGTCGTGCCAGGCGTGGGTGTAGGCGTACTCCCAGATGGGCTGGAACCAGTTGCCGTCGCGGTTGTCGGGTTGATAGAGGGTGTAGAGGAACGCGCTGATGGCCTCATTGTCTGAGAGGCCAGTCCAGGAACGCAGGGTGGCAGTCATGGTGTCTCCTTGTATGCGGATGTGCGCCAGCGAATGCGCAGGGCTAAAGTCGCTCCAACGCAGCGAGGCCAGGCGTTCCGCAGTGCGGCCGTCGTGGCCTCAGGGTTACCGAGACTGCATCACCATGTCAACCTCCAAGGCTTCGAGGGTGTGCTGATCCTGATGTACAGAAGGACAGGCCGCTGGATCAGGAGCAGGCCCGCGACACTGAAACGTACCGCGCAAGCGCACGATACAAGACAGTAGTATAGCCAAAACGGCCCGCGTGGCAAATATGGGCGGAGCGAGGGGTGTCGGCCCGCGTCGTGAAGGGGCTTGATCGACTCACGACAGCCGATATGGACGCGATCGCGAAGGTGCTGACGCTAGCGCTTGAAGGCTGACTCACTGGATCGGTTCGCACCCCTGGGGCCGGCCAACGCCTTCCGCCTTCCGCGCTGCACGGTGAGTTGTCTTCGGAGCAAGCCACCATCTGGGAACTGGGCTCGGACTGGAGCGGTAGGAGGATGAAGCCCCAAGGGAACGGTCCTCAGCGTCTATGGGCCAGTATCTCGTTCAGCGACGATCGAGGGGCTGCCGCGACGAAATGCACGCGTCCGCCCTAGGTGCGTGTAGTTGACACTGCCGTGATCGTCGCAGTAGACTCGGGGCGTGCACAGCAAGACCACTCGGCAGGAGGTGCCATGCATTCCACCGTTCCTACCTTGCGTGAGATGATCTTAACACCCACAAAAGCCGATTCCTGGAGCTACGATGGCGGGTCGGTCGCTGAACTGCCTGACGGACGGCTGCTACTGGGGCTCACAAGCTGCTACGGACACTCGATTGACTCTCCAGCTGACATACGCGGGTACATTTCTGCAGACGGCGGCAGCACTTGGGGGCCTCCATTTCTTCTGCAGGCCAACGTTGGCCTCCTCAACGTTACGAGTGTCAGTCTGCTGGCGGTACGCAGTGGCGAACTGCTGATGGGCTTCTTGGTGAGGCACCACGCCAGCAAAGACTGCCGACTGTACGTGCGTCTTTCGGCTGATGCCGGCCACAGTTGGACGGAGCCAGTATGCGCTACTCCTGAAGAGGGGTACTATTCGGTCAACAATGGTCGCTTAGTTCAGACAAAGAGTGGACGTCTCCTGGCGCCAGCCGCCAAGTGCCTAGAGCCGAACAACCACAGCCTGGCGGAGTGCTTCTACTCGGACGACGTCGGTCGCACCTGGATCCACAGCAACGGACTGCTCGACCTGCCGGGGCCGCTGGGAGCATCGCAACCTGGCGTGGTCGAGTGTGCCGATGGTAGCCTTCTCATGTACGTTTGCAGTGAAAAGGGGCGGATCTACACCAGCCGTTCTCTCGACGGGGGCGAACTCTGGTCGGATCTGGAGCCAACTGACCTGGTTGCTCCGACCTCAGCTTGCACGGCGGCGGCATTGCCCGCGAGTGGGGACATTCTGATGCTATACAATGATCGCAGTGCTGTGCCTTTCATCGAATACAGTGGCCTATTCGAGCGATGCACGCCCTTGTCCGCCGCAGTGAGCCATGACTGCGGCCGCACATGGGAGCACCGTAGTCTGGTGGAGAACAACGATGAGATCGAGTACTGCTATCCCAACATCGCCTTCATTGGGACTACTACACTGCTGACCTACTCCGTACACCGCTTGGGATGGCCCGGTGCGCCCTGTCTGAAAGTCAGAACTGTGCCGACTGTGGCGTGGACGGCGTGAGGAAGGGAGCGCTGGCCAAGCCGCGGCAACGGCGTTCGCGATGTACCGGCGGTGCGGGGACAAATGTCGCCCACGCCGAGGATTGGGGCACTGTAGTGGCACTGCAACCAGGGTTGACTTAGGCGGCCCATAGAAGGCGCACGCCTCGGGGTTGGCGGGGAATTCCCGCCACGAGGAGTGCCACAACCTACGGGCTTCGCTTAGGTCTCGATTCGCTCGAACTCAATGTCAAGCCTGTGTGCCAACTGAGCCAGCACCTCAATGCCGCGCTCCCTCGAGTAGTGACTTTCCATGGTGATGCCCTTGTAGCGAACGGGATAGAAGAAGTCCCTCCCAGTAGGATGCTTTGGCGGTTCCTCATTCGTGAGCAGATAGCGTTGGCTGCTCGTTCCCCAAGGCAGCGGGAGTTGCGTCAGCAGGCCACTGTCGACGAGATACCGGAGCACATCCTCGATCAGAAGTCTCAGAGTCTCGTTGGAGAACACTCTCCCATCCAGTTTGACCGCGATGCGACCCGATTCCCGTCCTGGCGCTGATGTGACGCCCGACGTACTCTGGTCGATCGTGCCCGTGGCCACTAAAGCATCGTAGATGGCGTCGAAGACGTCACTGTACTTCTCGTAGAGAGCTACTGCCATCCTGCGCTCTTCATCTGTGATCGCCATCTTTATCCCCTTGTAGCGGATCTTTAGGTTCTTGACGTACTGCACAATGAAAGGTCTGACCTTCTCGTTCAGTGAAGGGTGGTCCAGCACTGGGATAAGCACGCGATCGTTCAGCAGTTGGTAGTCCACGCAGTACCAACGGTCGTCGCCTGCGGTGGCTCGTGAGTTCGTCAGGAGAGTCGGCGTTACCAGAACTAGAAGATTAACATCGTCAGGATGGCTGCCGATAAGCCAGTCTGCATACCGCTTGCACTGCTGTGCGTCCACACTGGAGTCTATCTTTAGCTCAAATACGAGGTTGACTCTTTTGGTGCGCTTTAATGCGTCTTGAAACTGTGTTGTCAAGTAGATGTCAAATCGCCCAACACCGGAAACGCTTGTTTCGGTCGATATGTTCTCGTTTGGCACGACCTCGGTGGCAGTAAACTCCGTCGTTGGGAGGACACTCCAGAGCGCTTGCTCATCGTGTCTGCTGGACTGAAGGCATCTATGGTCGACTAGGAGGTGAAGCATACGCGTGAGCGTGTAGGTGCCCAGTAGATGGGATCCACTTGCGTCCAGTAGCCAGCCCCAAAAACAAGAGTGCCACCTTTCATAGTGGGTCCGCCCCACGATCCGGAAGATGTTCGGCTCTCTGAGCATGTTCTCAAAACCGAGGAACTGTGGCTCTGAGATCAGGTCAACCAGTCGATGGACGAACGATTCTCTCTTTTGCTTGCGCATACCGCTCGCTTCCTACTGGTATGAATCGCCGACCACAACGACGGTAGATGCGTTCCTGTCGACAGACCTCCACCGGCGAACCCTACAGCACCGCTTTGGCCACCTTGTGCATGGCCTCCACCACCAGGTCGGCGTCCTGGGCGGTAAAGAACTGGTCGATAAAGATCATGATCGCGCGGCCCAGGTAGCCCAACGACTGCGGGCCCTCCGTCGGCGAGTAGCCCTTGACGGCGCCCTTGTAGTAGGGGCTCTTCCAGGGCGCGCGGCGCTCCTCGGCCAGGCCGCTCATCATGAACGGCCAGTTCGAGTAGATGTGCCGGTCGGGGATGCTGTTGTCATAGATCGTGCCGCAGCGAATGTTCTCGGCGTTGAGCGCGGCGGCGAAGCGCTTGGCCAGGTCGGGCGTGGGCGCGAAAAACGTAAACGTGATGCCGCACTCGCCCTGCGGATCGGGCACGTCCTGCAGCGTGAGGCCGGCGATGTCGCGCGCCCCGGCCGCCATGCGCCCCTTGACCATGCGGAACTGGGCGAGCAGCGGATCGAGCCGGCCAGTCTGCGCCAGCACCAGGGCGGCCGAGAGCTCTGACAGGCGATAGTTCTCGCCCGAGATCACAAAGTTGTACTTGTGCGCGTCGACGCCCTCCCAAAAGCGCGCGGCGCAGTCGTGTTGCATGCGCGCGCGGTCGTAGACCTCTTCGTCATCCGTCACTATCAGCCCGCCCTCGCCCGAGGTGATGATCTTGTACTGCTGAAAGCTGAAACAGCCCACCTTGCCGATGGTGCCCAGGTAGCGCCCCTTGTAGCTGGCGC
The DNA here is from genome assembly GCA_002423325.1 of Anaerolineales bacterium UBA6128. Lineage (GTDB taxonomy): Bacteria > Chloroflexota > Anaerolineae > UBA1429 > UBA1429 > UBA6128. The sequence continues at coordinate 10,982 of DIVQ01000223.1, forward strand.
CGTTGGACTGCGCCACGTCCTCGAGCACGGGGATGGCGTGGGCGTTGGCGATGGCCATGATCTCGTCCATACGGGCGGGAATGCCGCGCATGTGCACCGGCACGATGCACTTGGTGTACTTGCTGATCTTTTTCGCGAGGTCGACCGGATCCATGTTGAGCGAGGCGTCGACCTCGGCGATGACGGGCACGGCGCCCGTGGCGATGACCGCCGCGGCCGTGGCCACGTAGGTGTAGGCGGGGATGATGACCTCGTCGCCGGGGCCGGTGTCAAGGCCGTACAACCCCGCGATCAGCGCGGTGGTGCCGCCGTTGACCGCCAGGCAGTACTTGCGGCCCAAGCGCTGCGCATACCAGGCCTCGAGCTGGGCGGACTCTGAGATGGCCTCGGGAGCCAGGAAGCGGAACAGGCGCTTGCGCTTGAGCACGCTCAGCACGGCGTCGATCTCGCGTTGGTCGATCTCGGCCGAGCCGTGGAATCCGCCGCTCAGCGGCTGGGCGCGCACCGGGGTGCCGCCGTCGATTGCCAGTCTCTCGGTCATCGTGTTGGCCTCCTGTAGTGATGGAACCATTTGCTGCGGGCGGCCACACCAGGCTGCCCGCTGAGTCGTGCGCTAGCGTCTGGCGGGCGTTCGTGGGCCCAGTTGGACGCCACGCAGGGCGGCGACGATTGCGGCGACGTGCGCCGGGCCGGTGCCGCAACAGCCCGACACGATCTGCGCGCCCGCCGAGACGAAATCGTGGGCGTGCACGCCCATCTGCTCCGGGGTGATGTCCCAATGAGCCTGCTGGTGGGCGTCGGCCTGAGGGATCCCGGCGTTGGCCTGCGCCAGCAATGGGACGGAGGTGACCGCGCTCATGGCGAGGATGGCCACGGCCACGGCCGTCGGACCCTCGCCGCAGTTGGCCCCCACGATATCGGCGCCCGCCTCAACCGCGCGCTGAGCGGCCTCCGCCGCTCGTGTGCCCATCAGGGTGCGGCCACGGGCGTCGAACGCAAAGGTGCACGAGATGGGCAACGCGGTGTGCTGTTTGGCCATGCGGATGGCGCAGCAGGCCTCCTCGAGGTCATTCATGGTTTCGATCTTGATCAGGTCGGCGCCCGCCTCGGCCAAAAGCACCACCTGCTCGGCGTAGGCCTCCTCGGCCTGCGCGACGCTGAGGTCGCCGAGCGGCTCCAGCAACTGCCCCGTCGGCCCGACCGATGCGGCGACCCAGGCGCGCTCCTCCACCGTTTCGCGGGCCAACTGCACACCCGCAGTGTTGAGCTCTGCCAGGCGCTCGGTAAGGCCGGCCTGCGCCAGTCGGTAGCGGTTGCCACCAAAGGTGTTGGTGGTCACAAAGCGCGCGCCGGCGTCCAGGTAGGCCTGGTGCATGACGCGGATCTCTTCGGGGCGCTCGAGGTTCCAGCCCTCGGGCATGGCGCCCGGCGTCAGGCCGCGCGCTTGCAGCGTGGTGCCGATTGCGCCGTCGCCGATGACGATCTCGCCGCGCGCCAGGACGTCCAGAATTCTCTCCAGCATGGTTTGCTCCTCAGGCTGCGAATGGGAGCATTCTAGCCGAGCCGGCGCGAGGATGCAAGCGGCCACGTCATTTTGGGCTGGCGCGCGCACGCTGCTATACTGGCGCCGTGAAAGCACCACGATCTCTTCTGCGAGCCCTGCCCGCGCTGGGCGCTATCCTGTGTGCCCTGATGCTGTCGGCCTGCGCCGAAGCCTGGCAGACGCGCACGCCGGCGTCGCAGGACGCTTCCCCCAGCCCGACGCGCACGCTCACGCCGACCTCGGAGCCCACGCCCACGCCCACCGCCGTGCCCACGCTGGCGCCCACGCCCACGCCGCAGTTGGTCGCGCTGGCGTTCACCGACGACGCGGTGCAGTTCTGGACTGACCCCAACGACATCAGCGGGCTGCTGTGCGAAGATGGGCGCGTCTGGGCGGTGACCGGCGGCGGTCTGGTGCGTTGGGAGGCGGCCAGCGGCGACTATACGCTCTACACCACACGCGATGGTCTGGCCTCACAGGCCCTGCTCGGCATCGCGCAGGACGGCGACGGCCACGTTTGGGTGGGCTACCAGCAGGTGGACGCGCTCAGCGAGTTCGACGGCACGGCCTGG
>DIVQ01000036.1 GCA_002423325.1 Anaerolineales bacterium UBA6128
GAATCCGGCTGCGGAAAATCCACCACCGGGCGTTCCATCCTGCAGCTGTACAAACCCACTGCCGGGGATGTGTATTTCAAGGATATTAACCTGGTCAAACTGCGACCGGAACCCATGCGCATGATGCGGCGTGAACTGCAAATGATCTTCCAGGACCCCTACGCCAGCTTGAATCCGCGCATGACTGTACGCGACATCGTCGGGGAACCGTTGATGGCATTTGGGGAAGGTACCGGCAAACAGATCGACGAACGCGTGGCTTCACTGCTGGACCTGGTGAAACTCAACCCGGACTTTTCCAGCCGGTATCCACACGAATTTTCCGGTGGACAGCGGCAGCGCATCGGTGTGGCGCGCGCATTGGCGTTGAACCCTTCCTTCATCGTTTGCGACGAGCCCATCTCGGCACTGGATGTGTCGATCCAGGCGCAGGTGTCCAACCTGCTGCTCTCACTGCAGCGCAAGTTCCACCTGACCTACCTGTTCATTGCCCACGATCTCAACATGGTGCGGCAGATGTGCGAGCGGGTGGCAGTGATGTACCTGGGCGTGATCGTCGAGCTGGCTGACCGCAGCGAGTTTTACCACCAGCCGCTGCACCCCTACACCCGGGCGCTGCTCTCTGCGGTGACCATCCCTGACCCGCTGGTCGAGGAGAAGCGCAAGCGCACCATCCTCAAGGGCGAGATCCCCTCCCCAATCCACCCGCCGTCCGGCTGCCGCTTTCACACGCGCTGCCGGCAGGCGCTGCCCGAATGCTCAGAGCGCGCGCCGGACTACCGCGAGGTGGAGCCGGGCCACTGGGTGGCCTGCCACCTGTTCGATCAGTAGGCCCCGCGCACCCAGCACCGCTCCCCGTCGGTGAGCACCTCCAGCGTGCCGCACTCATCAGTGCGATAGACGCGCACGTCCGCCGCCGCCAGCCGAGCCAGCGTCTGCTCCGCCGGGTGGCCATAGTCGTTGTCGGCGCCCACGCTGATCAGCGCCACCTGCGGGTCCACCGCCTCCAGAAAGTCCGCCGAGGTGCCCGTGCCAGCGCCGTGGTGCGCCACTTTGAGGCAGGTCGCCCGCAGCGGCTGGCCGCTGGCGATCAGCGCGGCCTCGGTCTCAGCATCGATGTCGCCCGTCAACAGCATGCGCCATTCCCCCATGCTGGCCAGCAGCACCAGGGAGCCAGCGTTGCCGTCGGACACGGGCATCGCGCCCGCGCGCTGCGAGGGGTTGAGCAGCTGCAGCCGCAGCGTGTCGCCCAGGTTGATCTCGGCGCCACGTGACAGGCGCACGACGTGCGCTCCCGACGCGCTGACCACTGCATCCCACTGCACGCGCAGGGCGTTCTCCTGCATGCCCAGCGGTTCTACGATCAACCCCACCTCGTAGCGCGTCACCAGCGGCAACAGGCCGGCCAGGTGGTCCTGATCGGCGTGCGTGGCCACCAGCAGGTCGATCCGGCGCTGCCAGAAGGGCAGGATGCGCCCCAATCGAGCGGCCAGCAGCGCCGGGTCGGGACCCCCATCCACCAGCACCGTGGCGCCACCCGGCGTGCGCATCAGAATGGCGTCGCCCTGCCCTACATCCAACACCCAGACATGCAGGCGGCGGTCGGGCAGCGCCCCAACCCCGCCCCAGACCAGCACCGCCGCCAACGCCAGCCCTGCCAGCACCACACGGTTGCGCCGCGCCTCCGGCGACGGCTCGCGTTCCGACGCTGGCAGCTTGACCTTGCGCGGGCGGCGCCACACCATCCAGGCCATGACGAACGCGTACAGACCCCAGACCAGCCCCCCATCCAGCCGGGGCAAGGCGATCGTGGCCCAGGGCAACCCGCCCAGCGCCTCGACGACCCACACGCAGAAGCGCAGGAAGGGCCACACGAGCCAACCTGCCGCCTGTCCGAGCGGCGTCCAGAGTGCCCCGAGCAGCGTTGAGATGGCTCCCAGCAGCATGATGGCCGGCTGGACCGGCAGCACCAGCGCGTTGGCCAGCGGCGCCACCAGCGACATCTCTCCGAACTGCGTCCACATCACCGGCAGCGTCGCCAGTTGCGCCGCCAGGGTCACCAGCAACACATCGCGCACCAGCGCCGACCCATGCGCCGCCTGGTCGGGATCGGCGTCTCGCACCATGTGCGCCTGCAGCCGTCGCGTCAGTACCGGCTCCACCACCACCAGTCCCAGCGTCGCGGCGAAGGAGAGCTGGTAGCTCACGCTCCAGAGGTAGTGGGGATTGATGGCCGTCATGATCAGCGACGTAGCCGCGAGGGTGGTAAGCGTGTGGCTCTTTCTACCGGCAAAGCGGGCGCCGGCCAGCAGGCAGGCCATCAGCATGGCGCGCAGCACCGGCGCCGAGGGGCCCACGAACAGCGTGTAGAGCGCGATGCCCACCAGGCTGAGCGCCAGGGCCGGCCAAATCCCCAGACGCCGGCGGGTCACCAGCAGCACGGCTACCGCGACGAGCCCGATGTTGTACCCAGAGATGACCATGATATGCGACAGGCCGGCCGCGCGGAAGGCCTCATCCAACTCTTCGGGCAGGGTGTGACCCATGCCGAGCAGAATGCCGGTCAGCAGGCCGGCCTCGGGGTCGGGCAGCGTGCGCTCGACGGCGGCGCGCAGCGCCAGTCGCACGTTGTAGAGCCCGCGCAGCAGTCCCACGCCGCCTTGACCCTCCAGCACGCTGACCTGCGCGCGGCGCAGCAGGCTGTGCACGCCGCGCCCCGCCAGGTACTCGCGATAGTCGAACTCGTCGAGCACCGGCGGCGTCTCCAAACGCCCCGTCACCTCCAGCCGGTCGCCGTAGGCATAGGCGGGGTAGGCGGGCACGTTGAGCACGGCGCGGCCGTGCACCGGGTGGGCGCCCTGCTCGTCCAGCAGTTCGTCCACGGAGAGCTGCAGTTGGGTGTAGGTGCTGCGGCGGTCGGGGTCGGCGCTGACGGTGCCACGCAGCGTGAGCGGCTGATCGAGGTCGTTGTACGTGGCAAGGTCACCCGCGTCGAAACGGGGTTGGGCCAGCGCCATGCGCCCGGCGCCCAGCAGGGCAGCGATGACGAGCGCCGTCGCCAGCAGCGCGCGGAGGTGGTGGCGCACAGCAACGGCGGTGACACTGGCCATCGCCAGCAGACCGGCCAGCGTCCAGAGGGGCGGGCTCAGCCAGCGTCCCAGCAGGATGCCGAGCGTCCATGCCAGCGTGAGGCAGATGAGCGTCATGCGACCTCAGACGCGGTAGACAAGCTCTACCACGCGTCCCTCTTCCATGGCGCGGTCGGCGCAAAAGCCCATCAGGTGGCCGCTGACCGAGTCCTCCAGACGCGTCGACGAGATAGAGGGCGTCTCGCCGCGCAGCGTGCGCACAAAGTCGGCCACCAGGCGCATGTCACCGCCGCCGTGGCCGCCGAAACTGCCCGTCATATCGCCGCCGACGGAGAGGTCGGTCAGTTCCTCCGAGTACTCGTGGCCGGGGCGCGGGTCGATATGGCGGATGACGAACCGGCTCTCGTGCAGCACGCCCTGCAGCTCCCCCGTGGTGCCCACCAGGTGTATGGAGCGAATGGGTCTGGAGGTGCCTCCGATCATGTTGTGGGTGGCGGTGCAGCCGTCCTCGAATTCGATCATCACCGCTTGGTGGTCCACCACGTTGTTGTCGCACTTCCAGGCGCAGCGTCCAAACGGGTTGTCCGTCTTGAGCGATTGGATCTTGTCCTCGACGGTGGGGTTCTCGATCTCCTCCAAGC
>DIVQ01000011.1 GCA_002423325.1 Anaerolineales bacterium UBA6128
CTGTTTCCCCCGGTGCGGCTGCCGGGGTCGGTGGTGGGTGAACTGGACGCGGGGCTGTGCGACTCGCTCGCGCTGGCTGCGCGATTGCCCGTCTGCGTGGCGATCGGAGATAACCAGGCCAGTGTCTTTGGCGCGTTGCGCGAGCCTGCGCAGAGCTTGTGTCTCAACGTAGGGACGGGGGCGCAGATCTCGGCCGTCATGCCAGATTACCGCTATTTGTCGACTCTGCAGACGCGCTACTTTTTGGGTGGTCGCTACCTGCTTGTCGGTGCCGGTCTCTTCGGTGGCCGCTCGTACGCCTATCTGCGCGAGCTGTTTCGGCAGGTGGGGCAGGCCTTCTATGGTGGCCAGGGCGACGAGGCGCTGTACGATCAGATGACGCGGCTTGCCGAGGCGGTGCCGGCAGGGTGCGACGGCCTCCGCTGCTCGCCACTCTTCACGGGTTCGCTGCTGGAACCAACGTTGCGTGCCAGCTACACAGGCATCACCCCACAGAATCTGACCCCCGGACACCTGACGCGCGCCTTGCTCGAAGGCATGGCGGAGGTGTTCTACCGCTTCTACACAGAGATGATGCCCACCATCGGTGCGCGGACGCAACTGGTGGGTTCCGGCAACGGCATCTGCCTGAACGCGCTCTTCCAGCACATTCTTGCCGAGCGCTTTGGTTTGCCGCTGGCGATGCCGGCGCTCCAGGAGGCCGCTGCCACCGGAGCGGCACTAACCGCCGCTGTGGGTATGGGCGAGTTCGAGAACTGGGATGCTGCCTCGCGCTGGATACGCTACGTCTAGAGGGAGTTACGGAACATGGGTTCAGAGACGCTGAGGTTCGCCACCTTTAATGCCAACTCGATCCGCGTGCGTCTGCCGCAGATTCTGAACTGGTTGGTCGCGAACGAGATCGATCTGCTGGGTGTGCAGGAGACCAAGGTCACGGATGAAGAGTTTCCGGAGAGCGAAGTTCGCGACGCCGGGTATGAGGTCGTGTATCGCGGTCAGAAGGCCTACGCAGGGGTGGCGATCCTGTCGCGTGAGCCGTTGACGGACGTGGCCTATGATCTGGGTGATGACGTCACCGATCCGGAGCCGCGCGTGCTGCGCGGAGCCTACCGCGGCGTGCGCATCATCAACACGTATGTCCCTCAGGGGCGCGAGGTCGCGTCAGAGCACTTTGAGTTCAAGCTCGCCTGGCTGGGACGTGTGAGGGCGATGCTGGAGGCGCACTATCGTGCGGATGAGCCGGTTCTCTGGATGGGCGACCTGAACGTGGCGCCGCAGCCGGTCGACGTGTACGATCCAGAGGCGCTGGCGGAGCACGTCGATTTTCATCCGCGTGCGCGTGCTGCTCTGGCGCAGGTGATCGACTGGGGACTGGTGGACATTGTGCGGGAACACCACCCGGAGCCGCAATTGTACTCGTACTGGGACTATCGCGCGCGCAATGCCATACAGCGCAACATGGGTTGGCGCGTGGATCATCTTTTGGCCTCGCGTCCTCTGGCCGAGCGCTGCACGGCAGCGTGGATCGACGTCGAAGCGCGCAAGGCCGAGCGGCCCTCTGATCACACCTTTGTTGCTGCTGAATTCTCACTGTAAACAAATGGGGGNNGGTCGCTCGAGGATGCTGCGGTCATCCAGTCGTGTAGTGCTCAAGCGCCAGACGCGAGTTCCACAACGCCTCCTCGCGCTCCTCCTCTTCCAGCTCGATCTCTACGGCTCCGCTGTAACCGGCTGCGTCAAGCGCACTCACGATGCGCGCGAAATCGAGTATGCCCGTGCCAATGGCACGGTGGTCGCACCATCCCTCGGGCATCACGTCATGCAGGTGCACGTGGCGAAGGCGCTCGCCAAGTTGTGCGACCGACGCGACGATCGCCTGGTTCACCTGCTCGATGACCTCTGGGGTGGCGGATCGCTCGGCTGCGGTGCAGCGGGCCACAGCGCCCACGTCCAGCGTCGCACCCAGGTTCGGCGCATCGATTTCGTCCAGCAGCCGAACCAGCAGATCCGTCGACACTAGGGGGCTGGTCTCTACGGCGACTCGGACAGCGAATATCTTGGCATATCGCGCGACTTCGCGGCCCGCCGCCATCAGCAGGTCCCAGGTGGAAGCGACGTCAAAGTAGCGCGGTGGCTCGAGGTGAAACGTCACGTTGGCTGCGTGCAGATAGGGCGCGGCTTCGGTGCTCTTCTGTATGATGATCTGCGAGAGCGAGCGGATATCCGGGCTATAGGAGGCCAGTTGTAGATCCTCGTAGGGGGCGTGGATTGTGACAATCTCAAAGCCGGACACGGTGTCGCGCACTGCATTCATGCCGTTGGCTTCCAGGTAGTGCCAAGCGTAACCTGGGAGGACTCCCAGTGCGTTACGTGAATCGACCTGGCCTAGAACGCCTGCGCTGGCAAACCCCAGGCGTCGAATAGTCTCTGTCGCGTCCTTCAGGCTGTAGCCTGCCAGCGAAGAGGTCGAGGCTGAGATCTGGGTCTTCTTCATGATGCTCCTTGTTTGAGTGTGGCCTCGGCCGTGCCGCTCGGCCGGGCTGGCTTTTCCAGCAGGAATACGAGCTCTGTGTCAAAGTCAAAGCGTTGACATAACCAGTTCCTGCCCTGTAGCAGCGAGCGCATGTGCGCGGCATAGTTGTCCACCATGCGTCGGTCCGCGCCGCCCAGGCTGCGAACTGGATACGAGACTACGATATGGCGCGTCGGCAGGCTATCGAGGATGCGCGGGACACAACCCTTGTCGATCTGCTCGAGGCAGGGAACGGCCTTGAGCAGAAGCGCCACATCGGCCGGCGGGCGTTCCGGCAGACCATCTGTGACATCGCGGACCGCGACGTCGCCGGAAAGACCCATGAGCGGCAAGCAGTGCCGGATGAAGGCGACCATGTCGGCGTAGATGTCGCACGCATCGTAGCGGGCGGCCGGGGCCAGCGGCATCCACGGCGCCGCAAGGGGGTTGAGCCCGCAGGCCACGTCGAGCACAGATTCGACCGGAGCCAGTTCGACCAGAGTGCGCTGAAAGATGGCTTCGACGATGGGCAGGCGCTCCCGGGTGGAAGCGTGCTGCGCCAGCACCTGGCGGCATGCGCTACGCAGGGCTGTCTGGTCGCCAGCGGCAGCGCGCAGGGACTGCTCCCAACGCTCGTACTGCGCCCTGGCGGGCATGTACGCCGCGCCCACCTGATGCAGCTTTGACTTGCACGCCTTGATGGCGTCTCGCAGGCTACCGCGGGCCAGCAATTCGCGCGCCCCAATACTGCGAATGAGGTCGACGCTCACCATTCGGTATTTGGCGCTGCTCTGCACCGCACGCACCAGAGCCTCGAGCTCGTCCTGCGTCTGCACGCGCTAATCCTCTTGTGCGCCGGCGATGACCAGCACGAACTCGCCGCGCAGTTGGATATCGCTCAGCGTGGCGATCAGCTCTGCGAGCTTGCCGCGCCACACATGCTCAAAGCGCTTGGTAAGGTCATTGGCGACGGCCGCGTCGCGGTCCCCAAAGACAGCCAGCGCATCGGCGAGAGACGCCTTCAGGCGATAGGGGCTTTCGTAGTAGATCAGGGTGTAGGGCAGCGCGGCATCGCGCTCAAAACAGCGCCGTCGTGCGACGGGCTTGCGCGGAGTAAAGCCGCGGAAGACAAAGCTGTGCAGGGGCAGATTGGAGAGCACGCCGGCCATGATCAGTGCGGTGGGGCCCGGGAGCATCGTGACCTCAAAGTCTGCTTCCAGTGCGGACCTGACCAGCGAGTGCCCGGGGTCGGAGATCCCCGGTGTGCCGGCGTTCGTCACGAGGGCTACGGACTGTCCGCTTGCCAGCGCCGCCAGCACGCGCTTTCCCGCCTCCTCCTCGTTATACTCGTGGAACGAGATCTGCGGTTTGGCAATGCCAAAGTGCTGCAGCATATGACCGGTCTTGCGCGTGTCCTCGCTGGCGACCAGGTCCACAGTGCGCAGCGTCTCGAGCGCGCGCAGCGTGATGTCCTCAAGATTGCCTATGGGCGTTGCGATCAGATAGAGCATGTCCTCGACCTGTAATGCGAACGGGAGTCGTCGTGTGCCAGGCGGCTCCCGTTCACAGGATACAGCATTCATGCGCTGTTGTTGAGCTCGGCGTCCGCCTGATGCGCGGGCGGCGCTTACATGTCACTCAGTCGTCGTGCGATCCTGCCAGCGCAAGACGAGCGTGCGGGCAGCACGTACTTCGTCCATGCGGCCCACGGGCGAATTCACCGGCGCGGCGTGCAGCAACTCGGGTTGTTCGCGGGCCTCGCGTGCGATGTCGATGAGGGCCTGTGCAAAAGCATCGAGGACGCGTTTGGGCTCCGTCTCGGTCGGTTCGATCATTAACGCCTCGGGTACGATGAGCGGGAAATAGTTCGTTGGCGGGTGATAGCCATAGTCGATCAGGCGCTTGGCGATGTCGAGCGCGCGAACGTCGCTTGCGTCCGGCAACTGCCCCATGGCTACGAACTCGTGCATGCAGACGCCTGCGTGGGGCACCGGGTAGGTGTCTTTGAGCAGGGCCTGCAGATAGTTGGCGTTGAGGACGGCAATTTGCGAGACGCCCTTGAGACCCGCCGCGCCCAGCATGCGGATGTAGGTGTAGGCGCGCACCAGGATCCCAAAGTGTCCATAGAAAGCCTTGACACGACCAATCGACTGCACTGGCATGGTCAGGCCATAGGGCGCCTTGTCTCCAGGCCCTGCAGCGGTTGCTGTCGGCCCCGGCAGAAAGTCGGCCAACACGGGCGCAGCCACCACAGGGCCCGAACCGGGTCCACCTCCACCGTGAGGTGTACTGAAGGTTTTGTGTAGATTGAGGTGCATCACGTCAAAGCCCAGCTCGGCAGGACGAACGATGCCCAGCAAAGCATTGAGGTTGGCGCCGTCGCCATACATCAGCCCGCCGACGTCGTGTACCATGCGGGTGATCTCAAGGATATCGCGTTCGAACAGGCCGAGAGTGTTGGGGTTCGTCAGCATCATGCCGGCGACGCGATCGCTCAAGTGGGCGCGCAGATCGGCGAGGTCTACGAGGCCTCGGGCGTCGGACTTGATCTCGACCATCTCCATGCCCACCATGGCCGTCGAGGCAGGGTTGGTACCATGCGCGGAATCGGGAATCAGCATCAGGGTACGCTGGGTGTCGCCGCGCGCCTGATGGTAGGCGCGGATCATGAGCGCACCTGTCAACTCGCCCTGGGCGCCTGCCGCAGGTTGCAGCGAGGCCGCCGCAAAGCCGGTGATTGCGTTGAGGCACTCTTGGAGGCCGTACATCAGCTTCAGGTTGCCCTGTACGGTCTCGGCCGGCTGGTACGGATGCGTGCTGGCAAAGCCCGGCAAGGCCGCAGCGTCCTCGTTGACCTTGGGGTTGTACTTCATCGTGCAGGATCCCAGGGGATACATGCCGATGTCCACCGCATAGTTCATTTGGGAGAGGTGCACGAAATGGCGCATCAGATCGCCTTCGCTCACCTCCGGCAGGTCAAGGCTGTCGCGGAGCAGCGTTTCGGGTGGCAGTGCGGTCTCTGGCACATCGCAGGCGGGCAAGCTGACGCCACGACGTCCGACCTCACTGAGGTCGATGATCAAGGGTTCGGTCATGCTGACACCTCCTGCAGGGCGGCCACAAGCCGGTCGATCTGGGCTGAGGTGTTGACCTCTGTCGCGCACAGCAACATGCAATTGGTGAGGCTCGGGTAGATTGGCTGCAGGTCCAGGCCTCCCAGGATGTCCTGCTCCAACAGGTGAGCGTTGACTGTGCTGACCGGACGCGGGCAGCGTACCACGAACTCGTGGAAGAAGGGGCCGTCTGCCAGCACGGTATAGCCGGGGAGTTGGTCGATGCGTTGTGCGGCATAGTGCGCTTTGTGGTAGCAGAGGGCTGCGACCTCGCGCAGTCCCTGTTTGCCCAGCGCGGCCATGTAGACGCACGCCGCCAGCGCGTTGAGGCCCTGGTTGCTGCAGATGTTCGATGTGGCGCGCTCGCGACGGATGTGTTGCTCGCGTGTGGCCAGCGTGATGACGTAACCGGTCTGGCCACGCGTGTCCAGCGTCTGGCCGACGATGCGCCCGGCGGTGCGGCGTACGTGCTCGCGTTTACAGGTGAAAAAGCCCAGCCCCGGCCCCCCGTAGCTGGGCGGTATGCCCAGCGGCTGGCCCTCACCGATGGCGACATCGGCGTCCAGACTGCCTGGCGTGCGCAGCAGTCCCAGGGCGATCGGGTTGCATGCTACCACGAGCAGTGCCTTGTGCGCGTGCACCTGGTCGGCGAGACCCTCCAGATCCCAGATGCGCCCCATAAAGTCAGGGTTCTGGACGATGAGGCAGGCCGTCTCATCGTCGACCAGTGCTGCCAGGGCGTTGGGGTCACGCGTTGAGAGGTCCTGGTCGCCAACAAAGGTGAGATCCATCCCCTGCGTGTACGTGCGGATCGTCTCACGGTACTCGGGGTGCAGCGTGGGCGAAAGCACGATGCGCTTCTTTTTGTCGCGGCTGGCGCTGACGGCCATGATGACCGACTCTGCCGCGGCGGTTGCGCCGTCATAGTGCGAGGCATTGCTGACGTCCATGCCCGTCAACTCGCAGATCATGCTCTGGTACTCAAAGATGCTCTGCAGTGTGCCCTGACTGACCTCAGGCTGGTAGGGCGTGTAAGCTGTGTAGAACTCGCTGCGTCCCGTGACGTGGCTGACGATGCTCGGAATGTAGTGCTGGTACGCACCTGCGCCCAGGAAACAGGCGAGGTGCTCAAGGTTTTTGTTTTCGTCTGCCAGGGCGCGCAGCTCCGCCATGGCCTCCATCTCGGACAGCGGTTGTGGCAGGTCGATGGCCGGGAACCGTGCATCTGCCGGGATGGCCTCAAACAGCTCATCGAGGTTGCGCAGACCAATGCGCGCCAACATCGCTTCGACCTCGGCAGCCGTGTGCGGCACAAACGGCGAGCGTGCGGTCGAGCTCATCTAGTGTTCTCCTTCTTTCTGCAGCCGCTCGATGTAGCGCTCGTAATCGGCCGCAGTCATCAGCTTGTCGACCTCCTCGGGATCCTCGACGGCGAAGCGGATGAACCAGCCATCGCCGTAGGGGTCCTTGTTCACCAACTCGGGGCTATCCTCGAGCTCTTCGTTGATGGCCAGGATTTCGCCGCCGATGGGCATGTAGCTGTCGGTGGCAGTCTTGACCGACTCGACCACGCAAAAGACTTCGCCCTTGGCAAAGCTGTCGCCAATCTCGGGGGCTTCAACGTAGACAATGTCGGAAAGCTCGTGCTGGGCATAGTCGCTGATGCCAGCAACGGCTTCGTCGCCTTCCACGCGTACCCACTCGTGGGTTTTGGAATATCGGCACTCGGGATCGACTTTCATGATGCTCCTTACTTCGGCAGCTCTGCATGCCGAGATCGCTGCGCTATCGACTTGCGGTAGCTGGGTTGGTAGAAAGGCTTGGCGATTGTGCGGGCGGGCTTGACGCTGTCTCTGATCTGGACGCCGATCTCCTCAGCGATGGCGGCGTATTGACTCGGTATATATGCCAAACCGAGCATCTTGTCCAATGTAGGTGAGTACATACCGGACGTGACCTCTCCCTGGACGGCGCCGTCGATCACGATCGGGTAGCCGTGCCGCGCAACGCCTCCCTGCAACATCTCAAAGCCGACCAGTTGTCGGTGCGGGCCTTCCAGTTGCACCTTTAGCAGTGCGTCGCGTCCGATAAAGTGCTCCTTGTCCAGTGCGCAGCCAAAGCCGAGGCCGGCCTGTAGGGGGTCGATCGTAGCAGAGATCTCTTGTCCGTACAACGGCATACAGGGCTCGAAGCGCAGCGAATCGCGGGCGGCCAGGCCGATGGGCGCCAAGTCGAACGGGCGCCCAGCTTCCATCAGGGTATCCCACACCAGCCCGGCGTTCTCTGTTGGGAAGAAAAGCTCAAACCCGTCCTCGCCGGTGTAGCCTGTGCGCCCGATGAGCACGCGAACCCTTGGTGAAGTCAGCAACCAGGTCTCGACGGCGCGGTGGAACTTGAGGCGGTCCAGAGCGGCGTCAACCAGGGGGGCCAGGATGTCCTGTGCGCGGGGGCCCTGCAGTGACAGCATGTAGGTGCTCTCGGAGACATTCTCGATCACCACGCGTTCCTGTGCCTGCCGATGGTAGTTCAGCCAGTGTGTGTCCTTGGCATTGTTGGAGGCGTTGACGGCGACAAAGTAACGGTTTGCGTCGAGCCGGTAGATGAACGTGTCATCGACGACGCCGCCGTCCGCGTAACACATCAGTGAGTAGTGGGCTGTTCCGATCCCAAAGCGCGAGACATCAGCGGTCATGACGCGGTTGAGGAATGTCAGGGCGTCGGGGCCGCTGACGACGACCTGGCCCATATGGTCGATATCGAAGAGCCCGGCCGCCTGGCGAACCTGCTGGTGCTCGGCATTCGGGCCGGGCGGGTACTGAACGGGCAGCATCCAGCCCGCAAACTCGACCATTCGGCCGCCCAGCGCGACGTGGCGGTCGTAGAGCAGCGTCCTTGTTGCCATCGGTGCACTCTCCTTTGGGTGCGCGTGTGGGGTCGTGTTGCTCGCGATTGGCTTGCCCTCAGGCGACGACCTGCACAAGCGGCTAGTTGGTCACTAGGTCAACTGCAGCCCGCGCTTGCTCGGGCGTCAGCGGCTGCGGATAGTTGTAGATCGTTCCTCCGGGTCGCTCATTGTAATAGGGTCTGTTACAGCCCGGGCACCCGGACGTCCGAAAGGGTTCGCCGTCGTGCAGCAACGCGCGTAGTCTCTCGTTCAGGATTCCATAATCTACCAAGTGACCTGCTTCGTCAAATCGCATGCCCTCGGCACGGACTTGGCCCTGCACGATCAGCCAAAGGGCGGTCTGGATGCGGCGATAGTGCCCGAGTTCGGGCGGTTGCCTGTCTCCCCACGCGGTGCCCGGCACAGGCGTGAAAGCGAACAGGCCGATCGAGATCTTCTCATCTGCCAGTCGCTGGATCAACTCGACCATGGCGCGCTCGGTCTCGCCAAGTCCCACAATCAGGTGGGTGCCAAGATGTCCCGGCCAGGTGCGTGCGGCAGTCTCCAGCAGTGAAATCGCCCGTGTCCAGGATCCTCCCTTGGCAACCGCATAAAGCTCTGGAGTGGCCGCGTCGAGGGCCAGAGTAACGCGCTCAGCGCCGACGTGCAGGAGGCTCTCGATCTCGGCCAAAGAGTTCACAGCGACTGAAACGCAGATTGGCAGTGCTGTAGCGCTGCTGACCTGGGCCACTGCATCGCGTACTCGGCTGACTGCGCCAGGGGCCGCAGTGACCTGAAAGCATACGCGGCGGAGGGCTTGCTCGGCGCGCGAGCTGCTGAGCGCTGCCAGCACCTGGTCTGTCTCGTATCCGGGCCAGATGACGCGCGACAGAGCGCCCTCGCGTGCGACGCTTGTGCGCGCCTGCGCGCAGAACGCGCAAGCCCGCTGGCAACGCTCGCCAAGCATCAGGTAAGCGGTTGTCGGCGCGGCATCCATCCGCAGAGGCTGCAAGCCCAGCACGGCGGCGCTGCCCGACGAGACACACCACACTTTGTGCTCGTTTGGGGGCTTCACAGGGCGCAGCACTCCTCACCCCACTCTATCTGCATGTCAAGCGCTTCGGCCACACGAAGGGCGCGCTGAGTGGGGTTGACCAGGCCGTTCAGACCCACGCGAACTGCCAACTCGTCGACCGACTGTCGGTAGCGGCCGTAGGGGCGCATGCACCCTACTATCAATGGGATGTTGGAAAGGAGCAGACGGGCCTTGACGAACAGCCGGGCGACCTCAGGAAGCGGAGGTGGGTCAGAGTCAGCATAGTCGGTGCCTGGCGTAGGCATCAGGACGTTGAGCACGAGCCTGTCAATTGGCAGCCCGACCATGGCTTCGAGGGCGCGTTCTTCGCCGTAGAGATGCCCGGCACGCAGGCCAATGGTGATGTGTGGCACGACACGGGCGTAGCGCACCAGCATAGCCATCTCGCGCAAATAGTCGTCAAGATCGAATGGCAGGCCGTAGACCTCCTGCACCGTCGCGGCGTCGCCGACCACGTCGAAAGAAACGACATCGACGAAGGGGGCGATCGTGCGCATAGTGTCTTCGTCGATCATACCGACGTGCCAGTTGAGACGCAGGTGCTCATGCAGTCGGGCGATCTGCGACAGATGGCTCGCCACGGGTACGCGCCCCTGTGGGTCGCAACCGCCCGAAATCAGGCAACTGGCCATGCCTTCGGTCTGCAGATCGTCGATCGGGTGCATGTGCTGCAGATAGTGCCCTGCACAGTGTCGGCAGTGCAGGGCGCAGTTGGCGCCAGTGAGGGTCACCGGTAACGTGCGACTGGGCCGATCGAAGCGGACGCGCATTCCAAAGTTGGCTACACGCGTTGCCCAGGCGGCATCGGCTTGCGAAGCGTCGACCAGCACCGTGTCGACAGCATACGCTGTGGGTTCGGTTGACAGCATCTTGTGTGTCCTGACTCTATGGTGAGGCGGATCCACTGGCCTCGGCAATCGCGCCGGATCCCCTCAGTGCGTGGCAGACGCTGTAAGCGCCTCAAAGCGATCCACCAGCGTGCTCAGGTAGGCAAAGGCCGTATCGATCGGTTCTGGCGTGCTCAGGTCGACCCCCGCCGCTTTCAACAGGTCGAGCGGGAACTGAGAACTGCCGGCCGCCAGAAAGGTCTGGTAGCGCTCGAGGGCTTGCGCATCGCCCTGTCGGATGGGCTCGGCGAGGGCCTGCGCCGCGGCGATGCCCGTGGTGTACTGGTATACATAATAGGCATAGTACAGATGTGTGTGGAACTGCGCCCAGGTAATTCCGTTGCGCGCCCGGTCGAGGTCGACCTCGTCGCCATAGGCTTCGGCAAAGAGGTCGCTCAGCAGGCCTGACATTCCGTCTGCCGTCAACGCCTGGCCGTTTTCGACGCGCGTATGAATCTCGAGCTCGAAACGCGCGAGCGTGGGCATCAGGAAAAAGTAGCGGTGAAAGTTGGAGAGGGCTTCCTCAACGACGGCCAGCTGCATCTCGGGCGAAGGTTCGGTCTCGAGCATGTGGTCACGTACGAGCGCCTGGTGCAAGTTCGAAGCAACTTCGGCGCAAAAGATGGAATAGTCCGCGTACACGTAGGGCTGGTGCTCCCAGGTCGTGAGGGAGTGCATCGAGTGGCCCAGTTCGTGAGCGAGCGTGCTGAGGCTGTAGATGTCGTCAGCATAGCTGAGCAGAATAAACGGGTGGGTGCCGGGGACGCCGGAAGAAAAGGCGCCGGCGCGTTTGCCCTGGTTGGGCTGCCAGTCTACCCAGCGGAGATCGGTGACGCCGCGGCGCATGCGCTCGACATAGGCGCTGCCGAGCGGCGCGAGACCGGCACAGATGATGTCCAGCGCGCGCACATACGGAATGGCGGGCGGACTGGATAGCAGCGGGGCTTTGATGTCGTACTCGAACAGGTGCTCGTAGCCAAGCGCCTCGCGACGGATATGCCAATAGCGATGCCAGATGGGCAAGTTGCGCCGAAAGGACTCGATGACGTCGGCATAGATATGAGTGGGCACAAAGTTGGCCGCCAACGACGCCTCAAGGGCGGTGTTGTGGCGGTGCGCGCGGGCCATAAAGACGTGCTGCTTGACGCCAGTCTGCAGGCAATTCGCCATCGTGTTACGAACTGCGAGATGCGCATCGGCATAGCCTTCCCAAGCTGTGCGTCGCACCTCACGGTCGGGATGCACAAGCAAGCCATCGATGCTGCCCTGGGCGACTGGCAGGACCTCGTGTGGCGTTTGGGCGCTCCTGGCGGGAGAGAAGGTGAGATCCGCCTCTGCCAGGATGCTGTGCGTCGTCGCGGCTGATGCAAAGGCGTCCGAGCACTGGCCCAGCAGTTCCTCGACTTCGCTCGAGCGCACATGCGGCTGCATGCGCTCCAAACCCTCCATATGGTGGGCATAGATAGCGAGTCGCGGCTCCGATTGGACCCAGGCGCGGAGCGTGTCAAAGCCGATGGCGAGCATCTCCGGCTGGGCAAATGCCAGGGCGGCTTGGGCGCGTGCTGCTACCGACATCGCGCGGGAATCGAGCGCCCCGGCATCCTGGTTCGTCGTGTCTGCCGCGTACTGGTTGCTGGCATAGCAGTAGATCCGACCTAACAGGTGCAGGGCGCGCTCGGAGGCCTCGAACCAGTCAGCAAGTACGCTGGCTCCGGCGCTGAGACGACCCTGGTAGGTCGCGAGGCTGGCGAGCTGGTCGTCGAGCTGAGTGACGGCGTTCTCCCAGTCAGCGGGCTTGGCAAAGATGCTCTCGAGATCCCACTTGTCTGCGGTACGGATGGCGCTGCGAGGGGGAATGCTCACGGTTTCGCTCCTGTTTACGATGGTGTGCTGCCAAGTGAACCGATTGTAGCCCACACCGCACGGTTGGGCAAAAACATGAGCGGATCAAAATAACGCTCTTCCGGCTCGATGTGGTATACTCTGCCGGCCGGCCTGTGGGCATGCCAATCTGCGGGCCAGGTAGAAAGGAATCGCTTGGACACAATACTGCTGGATGACATCGCGGTTGACTTTGACGAGCAAGCCCTACAGAAACGGCTGCATGTGCAGCCCGGCAGCGCTGACGCGGAAGAGTTGTCGCAGCTATGCAGCGACGCTCGTCGCATCGCGCGCCCCAAAGCGCTCTATCGAATCGTCTACATCGACGACAAGGATGACCACGGCGTCGTGGTTGACGGCGTGCGGCTGACCAGCCGCGTGTTGCGGGTCAACCTGGATGGCGTGCATCGCTGCTGGGTCTATACGGCCACGTGTGGGAAGGAACTGGGTGACTGGGCGGACAGGCTCGATGACGTTCTTCTGCAGTTCTGGGGCGAGGCGCTGAA
The DNA here is from genome assembly GCA_002423325.1 of Anaerolineales bacterium UBA6128. Taxonomy (GTDB): domain Bacteria; phylum Chloroflexota; class Anaerolineae; order UBA1429; family UBA1429; genus UBA6128. The sequence goes on from DIVQ01000011.1 coordinate 12,880, forward strand.
GGAGACGGCACTGGGCGCGGCGATTCGGAGGCTGAACGCCGACCTGAATGAGCGCTTTCAGCCAGGCAAGACCTCCGCGATGGCGCCAGGCTCGCTGGTTGACTGGCCCCTTTCGCAGCAGCGACCGCTCTTTGCATTGCTCGGAGACGCCGAACGACTCGCGGGCGTACGCCTGACGGACAGCTGTCTGATGCTGCCGAACAAGTCGATCTCCGGGTTACGCTTTCCCACCGAAGCAAGCTTTGAGAGCTGCCAGTTGTGCCCGCGGGCCGACTGTCCGTCCCGGCGGGCACGCTACGAGCCCGAGTTGATGACAGCCAAGTACCAGCGTCGTGGAGAGGATATCGCCTGAGCACGGCGGATCTGCTTGTTTGACGTACGGCTGTGTCAGGTCGAGGATTGTCACGGCGTGCGATCTTGAGTCTGCTTTGTCGGTATCGACTTGCCTGCTGGATGGTGCAACAGATCGGCACGCACCGGATCAGGTGCCTATGGGCGTGCTTTCGGAGTTCTGGCGGCCACGCTGGGCTCAGCCATTGGGCTGGGCAACCTCTGGAAGTTTCCGGCGTTGACCGGCTTGAATGGCGGCGCTGCGTTCGTTGTGGTCTATATTGCAGCCACCTTCTTGGTCGGCCTGCCGGTGATGATCTCGGAGCACGCGCTTGGACGCAAAGCGCGCGCCGATGCCATCACGACCTTCCGCAAGCTTGCGCAAGTCGCTCTGGTGGCTGGTGGGCCTGGCCGGCGTAATCGCAGCGTTCCTGATCATGGCCTTTTACACTGAGGTTGCAGGCTGGGTTTTCGCCTACATTTTCGAGGCCAGCGGTGGCGGCGTGCTCTCCACCGACCCGGCGGTCACATCAAATGGCTTTGCCGATCTGATCAGCAGTCCATGGCAGTCACTGATCTGGCAGTGGATCGTGCTGATCTGGGTGGCGGGCATCATTCTGTTCGGCGTCTCCAAGGGCATCGAACGGATGACCAAGCGACTGCTGCCGCTGCTGTTTCTGCTGCTGGTTATCGTGGGGATCCGCAGTGTGACGCTGCCCGGTGGCGCTGAGGGGCTCAAGTTCCTCTTCAGGCCCGATTTCAGCCAGATCACCTGGCAGACCGTGCTGGTAGCGATGGGCCTGGCATTCTTCAAGCTGAGCGTGGGAATGGGCACCATGATCACCTACGGCAGCTATTTCCGCAAGGAGCAGAGTATCCCCGGGACTGCCACGCGCGTGATGCTGGCCGGCATCGCCATCTTCCCGGCCGTATTCGCCTATGGGTTTGAGCCTGCATCGGGGCCCTCGCTGCTGTTCATCACCATCTCGGCGGTGTTCAGTTCGATGCCGGGCGGCGCCGTCTTTAGGGTGCTGTTCTTCATCCTGGCGGCCGTTGCGGCGACGGGCGCAATGCTGTCGCTGTTTGAGGTGCCCGTGGCGTTTCTGGACGAGCGCTGCAATATGTCGCGTACCACGGCGACGATCATCACGCCGGTGGCGTTGGCGGCTGTGGGTTCGACGGCTGCGCTCTCCAGCAGCACGATGGCCGATTTCAGGCTGTTCGGCATGACCATGTTCGACCTGTTTGACTATGCAACTTCGAACGTGCTGCTTCCGCTGGGCGGCCTGCTGATCTGCCTGTTCGTTGGCTGGCGCTGGGGCTGGTCGCAGGTGAAGCGAGATCTCAGCAATGGCGGGACGCTGAACAACGAGCGGGTCGCGCGCCTGTTCTTTGGCGTGGCAAAGTTCGTAACGTCCGTGTTGGTGTTCATCGTGCTGTTGAATGGGCTGGGCGTCATCGGATAGGCGTCTGCATCACCCGGTCCACACCGGGTTAAGAGAGTCATTTGAGAACGCCGCAGCCAAGCTGCGGCGTTCTCGCGTGTCGGGGGCGCGGGCCGCTCACACGACTGGCTCAGCGCGTCAACCATTCGAGATTGAAGCGAGCAAGTGTCAAGCGCTCGTAGGGCGAGGCGGCTCCGCGTTCGTACAGGCAACATACCGTGCCGTCGGGCATAGCGGCCATATCGGAGTAGGCCGCCGGACCCTCGTGCAGGACACGTCCCGCATTCCAGGTGTGACAGCCATCGATGCTCAGTCGTACCGTCATGCGTTCGCGTTTGCTTGAGGCGGGGTTAGCGAAGAGCACGCGCTGTGCGCCGGCGGTCGGGGGATCGTCGACGGCGACAAGGCTGGCCTGGCAGACCGGCTCCGGCAGGTCAGGCGCCCAGTCGTGCCCGTGAAAGCTCTCGCCGCCATCGCTGCTCCAGGCGATCGAGCGGCATCCGTGGCCGCGATAGTCGCGGCAGTTGATATAGAGGTCGCCGCCAGCCGTATCGGCCACGCAGCATTCGTTCGTACCCTCGGGCACAATGCCGCCGATGCGCCAGGTCGCGCCATGGTCATCACTGTAGATGACGTGAGCGTGCATGGGGTCTGTTTTGTCGTAGCGGATGGCACGGCGATGATCGCAGGGGATGACCAGCCGGCCGCCAGGCAACTGGATGCCGTGGCAAGGGCCGGTGGCGTACCAGCTCCAGGTGTCGCGCTTGACCTGATCAGTGATCTCGACCGGCTCAGACCAGGTGGCGCCATGATCCGAGCTGTGAGTGAGCCAGACGTCACGTGGCGCCTGCCCCCTTTCGATCAAATGCTCGGGCCCATCCGCCAGGTTGGTGCAGAAGGGGAGCCATAGCACACCGGTTGTGCGATCCAGCACGGGACAGGGATTGCCGCAGGTCATGCCTGGCCGTGAAACGATGGGTCGCGGGGCATCCCAAGTGTTGCCCCCATCGGCGCTGCGCGTCAGGAGCAGGTCGATCTCGCCGCTGTCGCTTTGGCTGTGGCGTCGACCCTCGCAGAAGGCGAGGAGCGTGCCATCCGCTGCCACGACGA
>DIVQ01000125.1 GCA_002423325.1 Anaerolineales bacterium UBA6128
GCTTGGCCGCCACGGCATCGATGGCCACCTGATCGCCGCTCGCCAGAATCACGTCCTTCTGTACCGGCTTCATTACGCGCGGCCCGGTACCGTTGCCGGCCGTCGTGCCGTCCATCACTGCAAAGATCCCCGAGTGAATCTCTTTCTGGATGTGCAACAAATCCACCAGTGTCTCGTGGATCCAGGAATGCGTATAGTGGCGCTTGGTCGTCAGCAGACCCCCGAAAGCGTTCTTCATTGCGCCGGTCGTCGTCGTATAGATATGGCATTTGACCGTGGGCAGATGCACGATGCTTTTGCCGATGAAATAGTCCGGGATGCGAATACCCTCAGGGAAGATCTTGGGCAGCACGTTCATCTTGGCTTTGGGCTCGTAGACCACCCAACTCATGTCGCTCTCGTCAAAGTTATACAACACAGGGATATTGTGCCCCTTGAAAATCGGGACATAGTTGTTCAGATCCTCGCCCTTGAAGGCGTCGGTCACGACGGTCTTGTTCTGCACGCAGACGACGTCATCATACCCACGGGCGCGCAAGCCCAGCGTCGTGCCCTCTAACTGCCAGGGCGTCGTATTGGCGCTCGGGAACGGAAAGTGCCACGAGATGTTGTCCTTCAGGATCACCGTTTTGCCCGCTGGCAGATAACGCTCAACCTCCGCCAGGCTGAGGAGCCGATCATAGTCCTCCAGCACGCTCTCGGGCTTTGTTCGAAGAATGGCTACTTTGGCCATGTTTTTCGCTCCTGTACGCTTAATGCACCGCCCCAGATCTAGTGAGGCACATCCAGCGGGATTGTACATTCGGGCCGCGGCTGGGTCAAACAGCCCTTACGATCGCCGCTGCGCGTTTGCAGCGGCATCGCCTTTCGGCTATGATGGCCCCGTGAGCGACACGCTCCGGAAAGCAGAGGGCCATGACAAAGCAGGTTGCCATCATCGGTGGTGGATTGACGGGCATGAGCGCAGCTGACGCGCTGACAGCGCGCGGCGTTCGCTGCACGCTGTACGAGCGAGAGGCCACGCTGGGAGGGCTGGCCGGCTCATTCCAGGTTGACGGAGCCTGGCTCGAACGCTTCTACCACCACCTTTTCACCAGCGATACCGCCATGGCTGAGCTGATCGAGCGCCTTGGGTATGGCCACCTGCTCGAATGGCTGCCCACCAGCAACAGCTACTATGCCGGGGGCATCTATCGCCTCAGCACGCCGTTTGATCTGCTGCGCTTCAAGCGCATCGGCCTGCTGGACCGGATCCGCCTCGGTCTGTTGTATGTCAAGACGATGTTCGTCAACGACTGGCGCCCACTGGAGGAGATCACGGCCCGCGACTGGCTCATCCGCATGGCGGGCGCCAACGTCTACCACGCCGTCTGGGAACCGCTGTTGCGCAGCAAATTCGGCGCGTACGCTGACCAGGTGGCCGCCGTCTGGATCTGGAACAAGCTCAAGTTGCGCGGCAGCTCACGCGGGAAAAAGCAGGAGGAGCGCCTGGGCTACGTTCGCGGCGGTTTTGGCCAGGTGATCGTCGCCTGGGAGCAGGATCTGCGCAAGCGCGGGGTCGATGTCCAGCTAGAGACCCCCGTCGAGCACATCGTCGTCAAGGACGGAGGCGCGGTCGGCGTTGAAGCGGGCGGCGCGTTCCACGCCTACGACGCGGTGCTCGTCACCACCGCCCCCAGCATTCTGTGCGACCTCACGCCCGACTTGCCCGGCGACTATGCTGACGCCCTGCGCGCGATCCCCTATCTGGCCAACGTCTGCCTGGTGATGCGGCTCGATCGCAGCCTGTCAAACACCTACTGGCTCAACGTCGGCGAGCCCGACATCCCCTTCACGGGCGTTATCGAGCACACCAATATGCAGCGCCCCGAAGACTACGGCGGTGCACACCTGGTATATATCTCGCGCTACCTCACCGCCGAGGATCCTGTCTTCAGCATGACCAAAGAGCAAGTACTAGACAGCTACCTGCCCTACCTGCAGCGCATGTTCAGGGGCTTTGAGCGCTCGTGGGTGCAGGAGCTGTGGGCCTGGCGCGAACGCTACACGCAGCCAGTCATTGGCCTGCACTATTCGCAGCGCAAGCCAAGCTTTCAGACGCCCGTCGGCGGCCTGTGGCTTTCGTGTATGGCGCAGGTCTATCCAGAGGATCGCGGTATGAACTATGCTGTGGTCTTCGGGCGCAAAGTGGCAGAGGAGATGATGGCTGACGAACGCCGGGACGCTACCAGCAACGGATCAACCACAAGCGACTGAAGCGTACACGTCGTCGAGCCGGGGTGCGAGGCGTTCCCAGTCGTATTGCGCACTGACGAAATCACGGCCGTTTTCTGCCAGACGTGCCCTCAGGTCGGCGTCGCCGATCAGCCTCAGCACCGCTTCGGCCAGCCCGCCCACCGTGTCAGACAGCAGGGCGTGGCGCCCATGCTCGATCGCGATGCCCTCAACGCCCAGTCGCGTGCTAACCAGCGGCAGCCCCGCCGCCAGCGTCTCGAGTACCTTGAGTCGCGTGCCCCCGCCTACGCGCAGCGGTGCCACGTAGACATCGGCACTGTCAAAGTAGGGCAACACGTCAGGCACGTAGCCCGTCACAACCACACCCGACAGCGTCTCCAACGCCTGCACCCGAGCATGTGGAGCCTTGCCCACGATATAGAACGTGGCGTCGGCACGAACGGCCTGCACAACCGGCAACACCTCATTCGCGAACCAGACCACGGCATCGATATTCGGCCGATAGTCCATCTTGCCGGTAAACAACAACGCCGGATGCTGCAACGCGAGGGGCGCTTCGCCGCCGGCACGATAGCGTTGCGCGTCGACACCGTTCGGGATAACCACCGGCTCCAGACCGGGCACCGCCCGGCGCAACGCCGCCGCGTCGGCATCGGACACGCACACCACAGCCGTGGCCGCCCTGCAGACTTGGCTCTCATACCGCAGCAGTCGGCGCCACTGCACAAGCGAGTAGAGTGCCGCCGCCCAGCGCCGTGGCTGGCGCGCGTCGGCGGCGCACACGCGTTGCTGCATGAGGTACTCGGCATTGTGATCATCAAACACGATCGCCGGACAGCGCTCGCCCAGCCACTGCCGCAAGCGCAGGGCATACGGACCCAGCTCAATGCCCTCCACCTGCACCACGTCGCACGGCCAGGACGTTATCATGTCCTGCAGCGCCGCCCAGAACGTTTCGCTCAGCAGCCTCTCGGCCATGTCGGGCTGACGGGTGCTGAGCAGCGTGCGCAGGCGGTCACTTTGCGAGCGCGACGGCGTCCGCACGAGCGCCACCCGCTCGCATAGCGCCCGCAGCGGTCCAATGTCCGGCGAATCCGCCTCGGCAAACGAAAGCAGCGCCACTTGGTGGCGCTGTGCGACGTTTGTCAGCAGGTTATAATTGCGGATTGCCGTGCCTTGCTCAGGCGGGTATGGCACCTGCGGCGTGAGAAACAGAATGCGTCTGGCTGCTGCAACTTGGATCGACATCGTCGGCTCGCTCAAACCACGCTGTGGTACAGGGCCAACGTCTCGCTCGCGGCCTTGTCCCACGAGAAGCGCGCCGCCTGTTTCAGCCCCCGAGCGCTCATCTGCGCCCGCAGATCGCTGTCATGCAGCGCCCTGGAGATCGCCACCGCCAACTCCTCGACGCTGTAGGGATCGACCAGCAGACCGGCGTCACCCACCACCTCCGGCAGCGACGAGACGTTGGAGGCCACCACCGGCGTCCCACACGCCATGGCCTCCAGCGGCGTAAGCCCAAAACCCTCGTAAATCGAGGGCACCACCAGCACCTCCGCCGTGTTGTACAGCCAGAGCAGTTCATCGTCTGAGACGCGCCCCAGAAACACCACGCGATCCTGCAATCGTAGCGTCTTGACGAGCTCAAAGACCGACTCGTACAGCCAGCCCTTCTCGCCCGCCAGTACCAGCTTGACATCCGGCCGATAGTCATCGAGGAGACGCCTGAAGGCCTGCAGCAAGGTGGGCACGTTCTTGCGGGGCTCGATCGTACTCACAAACAGCACAAACTCGCTGTGCAGACCAAAACGCTCACGCACGCGCTCCACGGTCTCAGCGGATCGCATCGGCCGAAAGCTCGGACTCGCCGCCTCATAGATGACCTGGACCTTGCGCTCAGGCACGCCCAACAAACGCACCACATCATGCTTGGTGGCTTCAGAAACCGCGATGATGGCGTCGGCGCGTCGCACTGCTTGGTCGATCTGCCCATAGTAACGGGCCGCTTCCTTGGTCAGCAGGTGCGGGTAAAGCAAAAACACCAGGTCGTGAATCGTGATGACGGACCTGGTGTTGCGCAGTGGCGGAGCGATAAAGTCGGGGCTGTGAAGCACGTCAAGCCGCAGCATGGACAGTTCGATCGGCAGCGTCCAGCGCTCAAGGCGATGGTGGCTGGGGGTCAGCACCTGGTGCGGCGTGAAGCGCGGCCTCTGGATGATTGGTTCACGGGCCTTGATGCTCTCAATGATGGTAAAGTCGTCCTGGCTTTCACATCGGGCCAGCGCCTGGATCAGCTGCACCGTATACTGACTGATGCCGGCTCGGCGGTAGTACACCAGCCGGGCGTCAACACCGATGCGCATACCCATTACCTCCATTCGCTATCGGCCACGCCATGCTGCTTCAGACAACTCGACGCCCCTTGCCAGCGCGCTATGGCACGACCTGGTCAAGGGGCGACTCTGCTTCCCATCACTTGACGCGATGATACCAGAGCCAGCACGCTCTGTCAACTTGAAGAGCAATTGACGCTTCCGGTGCACAGCCTATAATGAGAGCCAGTATATCCTGAATGCGCCGACGCTGGTCGGCCAACTTTGGTGCGAGAGTCCATGGCCGCCAATCCGCCACCCCCCGACAACCTGGACCTGGAAGCCAAACTGAACCAGCTCCGCGCCATCCTCCAAAGCCTGGGCGCCGTGGCCCTGGCCTATTCCGGTGGCGTCGATTCGAGCTACCTGCTTGCCGCCTGCATCGACGTGCTGGGCAGCGAGCGTGTGTTGGCTCTCACCGTCGATTCACCGCTCATGTCGCGCGCTGAACTGCGGACCGCTCGCGAGATCGCCACGCAGTTGGGCGCTCGCCACCAGGTCGTCACGATTGACGAGCTGGCCCTCACCGATGTACGAGCGAACCGCCCTGACCGCTGCTATCACTGCAAACGCGCGCGCTTTGAGACGCTGGCGACAGTAGCCCGCGCGGCGGGCGACCTCAAGGTCATCCACGGCGAGAACGCCGATGATCGCTTCGACTACCGCCCCGGATCGGCTGCGGCGCGCGAACTGCGCGTTCGCGCCCCATTGGCCGAAGCCGGTATGACCAAGGCCGATATCCGGGCACTCTCGCGCCAGCGAGGACTGCCCACCTGGGATCATCCCGCCGCAGCCTGCCTGGCTTCACGCATACCGTATGGGACTGCTCTCACCCGCGACGCCCTGGAGCGAGTCGAGCAGGCCGAGGCTGCCCTGCAGGCGCTTCTGCCCGGCCAACAGCTGCGCGTGCGCGACCACTACCCCATCGCCCGGGTCGAAGTGCCCGACGGCATGCTCGAACGAATCGTGGAGCCGTCCTTGCGCAGCGCCATCGTCGAACGCCTGCACGCAGCAGGTTACCGTTATGTCACCCTTGACCTCGAGGGTTACCGCATGGGGAGTCTGAATGAGTCAATCACCTAGCAAGCCCAACACGAGCCTGACCGATAGCCCGTTTGCACGACCCGATTTCTTCCGCGATCACCGCAAAGGCGTCCCTGAGGTGGTGCTGACCAGCACAAAAACCGTCGCCCAGTCGCTGGAGATCGCCGCCCGCTTTCTCGAAACCCGCGGGCGCGCCATCCTCAGCCACGTGTCGCCAGAGCTGCAGACTGCACTAGAGCAGCGCTACGCCGACGGCCAACTGGAGTGGCATCCGGCCTCGCGCATGGCTGTGATTCGCAGCGCCACGGCCCGCCAGCCACAGACGAATGGCATCGTCGGCGTCATCACTGCCGGGACCTCGGACCAGCCAATCGCAGAGGAGGCCGCCATCCTTTGCCAGGAGATGGGCTGCACTGTCCACACTACCTGCGACGTCGGCGTCGCCGGGCTGCATCGGCTGTTCGCCCCGCTCAGAATGCTGATAGAAGACGCGCAGGTTGACGTCATCATCGTCGCTGCGGGTATGGACGGCGCGCTGCCTTCGGTCGTCTCGGGCCTTGTGGATGTGCCCGTCATCGGGCTGCCAACCTCGATCGGCTATGGCATGGGCGGCCGAGGTGAGGCCGCGCTTTTGGCTATGCTGCAGACGTGTTCGCCGGGTCTGGCGGTGGTCAACATCGACAACGGCGTCGGTGCGGGCGCCATTGCCGGACTGATCGCCAATCGCGCAGCACGCGCGCGTTCGAGCGCACCCGAGGAGATCGAGCCATGACGGCGGACGACATCACCCCCACCCGCGTGGCGCAACTCGAGTGCAACATTGACGACATGACAGCCGAGGCGCTGGGCTATGTGCTCGAGCAACTACTCGCACATGGCGCCTTGGACGCATGGTTCACGCCCATCACGATGAAGAAGGGCCGTCCGGCGACGCTGCTGTCGCTGTTGTGTCGGGTTGGGGACGTCGACGAATACTGCGACTGGCTGCTGCGCGANNACCAGCACCCTGGGCGTTCGCTGGCACCTGTGCGATCGTCGAATAGCGCAGCGCACAAGCGATCAGGTCGAGACGCCATGGGGACCTGTCCGCCGCAAGCTCAAACTACTCGATGACGTCGTCATCTCCGCCAAGCCCGAGTACGACGACTGCGCCCGTATTGCGCACGAGCACCGCATCCCCATTCAGCAGGTCATCGACGCCGCGCGACGCACTCCCTGGCACGCCTGATCGTTCTTGCGCCTTAGGCACCATCGTACCGCTCCCACGCGCCGGCCTCACTTGACGCCCCTCTGGCGTTGTAGTAGATATCAGGTATACAACTCGTTAGCCTTCTTTGATTGGGGCGGGCTATCGCACGAAGGGAACGGTGCCGCCATGTCTGATCGCCTGGACCTCACCGCCGACACTGCTTTCGTCCTCGGCAAGCACGTGGCCGCTGTGGATCGCGCGCTTGACCGACTGAGCGCGCTGCAAGCCGTCGAGCGTCTGTGGGACCGAGATGGCAGCCTGTGGACCAGCGACCCGCAGGCGATCGCCGACATCGAGCGGCGCCTCGGGTGGCTCGACTTGCCCGCCGAAATCACCTCACAACGGCAGTCTGTCGAACGCCTGGCCGAAGAAGTTCGGGCCGCGGGCTGCACGCAGGCCGTTCTGCTTGGCATGGGCGGTAGCAGCCTCGGCCCCGAAGTCCTGCGCGAGATCCTGGGAGTAGAGCCCGGTCACCTGGACCTGCGTGTGATCGATACCACTGACCCAGCCGAGATTCGCCACGCCGCAGAAGCGATCGACCTGGTGCACACGCTCTTCCTGGTGTCGAGCAAGTCCGGCACTACCGCCGAGACCCTCGCGCAGTACCAGTATTTCCGCAGCGAAATGCAGCGCGTGGTTGGCCATGCCTGGCCGCAGCACTTTGTAGCCATCACTGACCCCGGCACTCCGCTGGCCGACGTTGCCACAGCGCACGCCTTTCGCGCACTCCTTTACGGCAAGCCCGATGTGGGCGGCCGATTCTCGGTGCTGTCGGCCTTTGGTCTGTTGCCCGCAGCGCTGCTGGGAGTGGACCTGGCACGCCTGGCCGCCAGCGCACGCGGCATGGCCGCAAGCACACAACCCGGCGCCCCGCTTGCTCACAACACGGCTCTGCGCTTTGGTGCGGCGATGGGCGCCCTCGCGGCCTCACGGCCGATGCGCCGCGACAAGCTTACTCTGCTGACCTCGCCTCGCCTCACCGCATTCGGCGCCTGGGCAGAGCAACTCGTCGCCGAGAGCACCGGGAAGAACGGCACGGGCATCGTGCCCATCGACGGCGAGCCGCAACTGAACGCCCAGCAGTACGACGCAGACCGCCTGTTCGTCTACCTGCGCCTCGACAACGACAACAGCGCCGCACCCGACGCTCTGGCCACGCAACTTGTGGCCGCGGGACAGCCGCTCATCTATCTACGTCTGCGCGACGTCTACGGGCTCGGAGGCGAGTTCTTCCGCTGGGAGTATGCCACCGCTGTCGCCGGGCAACTCTTGGGCGTCAATCCATTCGACCAGCCCAACGTAGAGTCTGCCAAGAAGCAGGCCCGTCAGGCGCTGACTGCCTATGAGCAGACACACCGCCTCGCGGAGGAATCTCCCTGCCTGGAGAACGCCGAGATGTCGCTGAGTGGCCCTGTGAGCCGGCCAGGCGAGGACGTCGAGACCTACCTGCGCCGCGTCGTCGATGATGCGGTGCAGCCCGGCGGTTACGTCGCGATCATGGCCTATATGGAGCGCAGCTGCGCTGCCTGCGAGCATCTGGCGCAGGTGAGGGCCGCGCTGGCACAGCGCACCGGCCTGGCCACCACGCTGGGCTTTGGGCCACGCTTCCTGCACAGCACCGGGCAGCTGCACAAGGGGGGTCCTGAAGGGGGCCTGTTCCTGCAGATCACGCACGACAACGACGCAGACGTGGCAATCCCAGATGCACCCTATACGTTCGGCGTGTTGCAGCGCGCCCAGGCACTTGGGGACCTGGCTGCCCTACGGTTGGCAGACAGACGTGTCGTGCGCGTGCATCTGAAACACACCGACCTGAGCGGTCTCGACCGTCTGACTGCTATCTGGCGACCTGCCACTGCGCCCAACACACCTGAGGGTCACAATGACGCGTGAACTGCTCATCATGCGCCACTGCAAATCGTCCTGGAGCGACTCGGGCCTGCCCGATATCGAGCGGCCACTCAACGCGCGCGGCAAGGCCGATGCCGCCAGAATGGGCCGCCTGCTCGCCCAGCGACGCCTGCTTCCGACGCTGACAATCACATCGCCAGCCAAACGGGCGCGCAGCACCCTGAAGCGTATCGCAAACGCGGCCGAGTACCGCGGCGATACACAGATCTCCGACGCGTTATACGAAAGCTCGCCACTGTCCGTTCTCGAACTGGTTGCGGCCGTCGCGGACGACCATCAGCGCGTCATGATCATCGGCCACAACCCCACGCTTGAAGAGCTGGTGCGGTTGATGACAGGTAGCGTTGTCGCGCTGCCCACTGGCACGATTGCCTGTCTCTCCTTGCCGATCAAGCACTGGCCTGAACTCACCGCACGCCCGACAGGCGCCCTGCAAAGCGTGCTTTCTCCCGCCACGCAACCGGATCAGGACAGATGAAACGCACCACCAGCGTCCCTGTTCCGCTGAGGCCCCCGGAGCAGGAGCCTGCCCCGCCCACACGGCTGCTCGCCGAGATCGCGCGGCTAGAGC
>DIVQ01000020.1 GCA_002423325.1 Anaerolineales bacterium UBA6128
TGGCCTATGCCCTGCGCGAGGGCAAGGAGCGCATCGAGCGGCGCAGTCACGTGCCGATCACCGCGCTGCGGGTCTCAGGTGGCGGCTCGCAGTCCGACCAGGCGATGCAGATCACGGCCGACATCTTTGGCCTGCCCACCGCGCGCCCGCACCTTTACGAGACCTCGGGCCTGGGCGCCGCGATCGACGCGGCCGTGGGCACAGGGCTGCACCCCGATTTTGCCACTGCCGTGGGCGCCATGACACACCTGGGCGAGGTGTTCTACCCAAATCCCGAAAGCGCCAAGGTGTACGACGCGCTCTATCGCCGCGTTTATCTCAAGATGTACCAACGGCTCAGGCCGCTGTACGAAGAGATTCGCTCCATTACTGGTTACCCGGAAAAGCCCTGAGCGGCGCAACTGCGGCCGCTCGAACAGCAACTCGGGCAAGCCCAGTCTCCCGCAAACGCGAGAGGCCCCGATCATGCGATCGGGGCCTCTCGGGTGCGTGGCGCTCAGTTGTGGCGAGCAGACGCAGTCTGCCAGCCACTCAGGTGCGCTGCACGCCCCCGTGCGCCGCGGTAAAGCCATACGTGCGCGCAAAGATCGCCTCACGTTCGGTGTCCACCAGCAGGTTGTGACCCGAGTTGTGCAGCGTCACCATCTCTTTGGCTTCGGAGCCCAGCTTTTCACACAGGTACGCTGCCGCCGTCGGGGCGATCGTGCTGTCGCCGGTGGAATGCACCACCATGGCAGCCACGTGGATGCCCGGCAACTCTCGCCGCACGACCCGCTGCAGCTTGAGCAGCTCGTGCAGAGACCCGGTGGGAAACGAAGCATAGTGCCAGGTGCGTGTGCGCGCCAGCGGATCGGTGAGGTCGTCATCCTCGCCTTTGGGCCACTGCTTGACCAGATGCTTCACCAACGGCGCGAGCCTCAGCCAATGGTTCCGCACCAGAACGGCGGGCGAATACGCGATCATGCCGCCGGCTTCCGGATGCAGCGCGGCCATGTGACAGGTCAGCAGCGAGCCCAGGCTCAGCCCGCCCACAAAGACAGGGTCGCAGTGCGCCCTCAGCTCATGCCAGGCCATCTCCGCCGACAACACCCAGTCCTGCCAGCGCACTCGGTTCAGCTCTTCGGGCGTGGTGCCGTGGCCCGCCAGCAGCGGAATCGACACACTCAGGCCCCGATCGTGCAAGTAGTGCCCCAGCAGGGCCATCTCGGGCGGCGAACCGGTCAGGCCGTGCAGGAGCAGGCATCCCACAGACCCACCCGACAGATAGACTGACCCAGGATCCAGTTGCGCGTTCCCTCTGATGTTCATCGCTGTCCCCCCAGCACAAGGACGCGCAAAAAGCGCATAGGCGTTCGTTGCCGTGAGTATAGTCGGGCCACCGGTACAGGCAAGTCATGTCGCCACGGAGGAACTCGAACCGGGGCGCGTGAGAGCTTGTCCCGGCGAGCTCAAGTCAGTAGCAAGTACCACATTGATGTCGGGGCGGACCCCTCCCTGCCGTCCGTGCTGCACTTTTGTCGGCGCCAACGTTTTACAGCCCCCCGCCCTTGTGCTAGAATCTGCGCGTGCTTTGCGTACAGACATGCCCTTTCATTCTGGAGGAATCCATGAACAAAAAGACCGTCCGCGACATGACCTGGACCGGCGTCAAGGCGCTGGTGCGCTGCGATTTCAATGTGCCCCTCGATGACGACTTGACCATCACAGACGACATGCGCATCCGTGAGGCCATCCCCACCATCCAGTATCTGCTGGAGCAGGGCGCGGCCGTCATCCTATGCTCGCACCTGGGCCGCCCCAAGGGTTCTCCCATGCCGGAGTACTCGATGAAACCGGTAGCAGCGTACCTGGGCAAAATGATGGGCAAAGAAGTGAAATTCGCTGANNACCTGGGCCGCCCCAAGGGCAAGGTTAACGAGTCCATGCGCATGGCGCCGGTAGCCGCGCGCCTAAGCGAACTGCTCGGGCAGGCCGTCAAGACCGTGCCCGACTGCATCGGCCCCGAGGTAACTAAGGCTGCCGCCGGACTCAAGGCTGGCGAGGCATTGTTGCTCGAAAACCTGCGCTTCTACCCTCAGGAAGAGGGCAACGACCCGGAGTTCGCCAAGCAGCTCGCCGCCCTGGCCGACGTTTATGTCAATGACGCCTTTGGCACGGCACACCGCGCGCACGCCTCCACTGCCGGCGTGGCCGCCTACCTTCCCGCCGTGGCTGGCCTCCTGATGGAGAAAGAGATCGAGTTCCTGGGCGAAAAGCTGCGCAACCCCTATCGACCCTACATCGCCATCCTCGGTGGCGCCAAGATCTCGGACAAGATTGGCGTGATCGAGAACCTGCTGCACAAGGCGGACGCGGTGCTGATTGGCGGAGGCATGGCGAACACCTTCCTCAAGGCGCAGGGCTACAACATGGGCGAGTCGCTGGTTGAGGAGAGCGCCCTGCAGACGGCCGCCGAGCTTTTGGCGCGCGCCGGTCGCCACATCATCCTGCCGGTGGACCTCGTCATTGCCGACGCTTTCTCAGAGCAGGCCCAGACGCGCATCGTGCCTGTGGACCAGGTGCCTGCCAAGTGGCGCGCGCTCGACATTGGTCCGCTCTCCATCGGCCGTTTGCAGGAAAAGATCCGCTTTGCGGCTACCATCGTCTGGAACGGGCCAATGGGCGTCTTTGAGATGGCCCCGTTCGCTGAGGGCACCTTTGCCGTGGCCCGTGCGATGGCCGAGTCCAAGCACCTCACGATTGTCGGCGGCGGCGATTCGGCGGCAGCCGTAGCCCAGGCCGGCGTGGCCGACAAGATCAAGCACATCTCCACTGGCGGCGGCGCGTCGCTCGAGTTCCTGGAAGGCAAGGAACTGCCAGGCATCGCTGTGCTGGCGGACAAATAGCGCACAACACACAGGAGCGACCGTGAGCAGTCGGATCAGACGTCTCGGAGTGCTGACCAGTGGGGGCGACAGCCCCGGCTACAATCCCTGCGTGCGCGCGGTCGTACGGGCCGCCCTGCACCAGGGATGGGAGGCGTGGGGCGTCAAGCGGGGCTATGCAGGGCTGCTGCGCGGCGAGATTGTGCAGCTCAACAGCCGCTCGGTCAGCGGCATCATTGCCAACGGCGGCACGTTCCTGGGTGCCTCGCGCAGCGCACACTTCGACTCGCCTCAGGGCATGCGCGAGGCCCTGCGTAACCTCAACGAGATCGGCATCGACGCGCTGATCGTGATCGGCGGCGATGGCAGCCTGCGCGGGGCGCTGGCGCTGGAAGAAGCCGGCATCCCCACCGTCGGCATCCCCGGCACTATCGAGAACGACGTCCCGGGCACCGACATGGCCATCGGCGTCGATACCGCACTCAACACGGCGCTCGACGCGATGGACCGCATCCGAGACACCGCCACTTCACACCAGCAGGTGTTCATGATCGAGATGATGGGCGCCCGCTCGGGATACCTGGCCCTGGTCGCCGGCATCGCTGGCGGTGCAGAGATGGCCTGTATCCCCGATGTGCCCTTTACCCTGGAGCAGGTCGAGCGCGAAGTCGCGGCTGCCTATGTGCGAGGCAAAAAGCACTGCATCATCACGGTGGCCGAAGGCGCCGAGCCGCACGCCGCCGAGATCGCCGCGTACCTCGAAGCGCACGCCGAACAGACCGGTTTTGGGGTGCGACTGAGCACGCTCGGGCACATTCAGCGCGGTGGATCGCCCATGGCCTACGACCGCATTCTGGCCACGCGCTTTGGGGCTGCGGCCGTCGAGCATCTCAGCCAGGGGCACCACGGCCTGATGGTCGGCATCATCGACGGACAACTCTGCACCACACCTCTCAGCGAGGTGACGACCAGCCTGCGCGCCATCGACGTGGAGCAACTCGGCTTTGCCGGCATCCTGGCGCGCTGACACCCTCTGCGACAAACCAATACACGCAAAAAGGGGCGAACGGACTGTTCGCCCCTTTACTGTGCACAGATTGGCTGCGCGACGGTCGCCCGCGCGCCCCCGGCACTACTTTTTGCGCTTGGCCTGCGCCGCCACGGCCGCGGCCGCCTTGGCTGCCGCCTCGGGGTCTCCCAGGTAATAGTGCTTGATCGGCTTGAGATCCGCATCAAGCTCATACACCAGCGGGATGCCCGTGGGGATGTTGAGGCCAACGATCTCTTCATCCGAGATATCGTCCAGGTACTTGACAAGTGCACGCAGACTGTTGCCGTGCGCCACCACCAGTACGCGCTTGCCCGCGAGGATCGCGGGCGCGATCGTCTCGTGCCAGTAGGGCAGCATGCGCCGTACCGTGTCCCTCAGGCACTCTGTGGCCGGAACATCCTCGGGCGCCATGTCGGCGTAGCGCGGGTCGTGACGTGGATGGCGTGGGTCATCGTCTGTCAGCGCTGGCGGTGGCACATCGTAGCTGCGCCGCCACACCAGCACCTGGTCGTCGCCATGCAACGTGGCGGTCTCTGCCTTGTTCAGGCCCTGCAGGGCGCCATAGTGACGCTCGTTCAGCCGCCACGACCTGTACACCGGGATCCACATCGCGTCCATCTCTTCCATGATGATCCACAGCGTCTTGATCGCGCGCTTGAGCACCGACGTGTAGGCCACGTCGAACACATAACCGTCATGCTTGAGCAGATTGCCACCGTCGGTGGCCTCCTGCACGCCCCGCTCCGTCAACCCAACATCGGTCCAGCCTGTAAAGCGGTTCGACAGGTTCCAGACGCTCTCTCCGTGCCGCACCAACACCAGCTTGTACATCGTCTCACTCCGTTCGTGTAAAGTCCATCCTGACATGCGCTGCAAGCTATTGTGCCCCGGCCGGCCCGGCCTGTCAAAACCGCCGCCTGCCGACGCCTATTCCTCATCCAGCAGGCGTCGCTCGCCCTGCAGGCTGCGCAGATGCGTCAGGTCCTGCGTCGTCTCTATGACGCCACGGTACTTGCCGTCCGGCGAACGCACCGCCGCATAGTGGATGTAGACAAAGCGCCCGCCCATCTGGATCCAGAATTCGGCCGAGTCGCGTGTGCCCTGACGCAACTCCTCGATCAGCTTGTTGACCACGTGCACGCTGGCCGGCGGATGGCAGTTCTGAACCTTGCGGCCAATGATCTGTGGCGTGCGCGCAAAGACGCGCTCCGCGCCCTGCGAGTAGTAGCGCACCGTGTCGTTCTCGTCGACGAAAGTAACGTCCACTGGCAGCCGCGCCAGCAGCAAGTTGACCTGCTCGGCCGTCAACACGCCGGTATCCAGGTTGAGCGCGCCCGTGGGCGCCGCACCGGTGGGCGCCGCGCCCGTGGGCGCCGCACCGGTGGGCGCCGCGCCCGTGGGCGCCGCACCGGTGGGCGCCCCGTAGGCAGACGCAGGCAGGGCGGCCGCCTCTACGCCCTGCGGCTGCCACTGGTCGCCCGGCTGCACCAGGCAGTAGCCAAACTCGTCGCTTTGCTGGCGGATGGCCAGCCATTCGGCATCACTCAGCACCTTGAGCGCGGTGGGGAACAGGATGTGCTCCTGCTTGTAGATCAGTCCTTCGATGGCGGCAGCCAGCGGCTCCAGCGCCGCGCGGATGGCTGCGGCATCGCCCGCGCCCACCGCTGCGTGCAGCGTCTTCAGGTGGGACGGATGTCATCCTGGATGCCCCACATCACCGTCGATGGCCCGCTCACGCCGTGGCGCTCCAGCACGGGGAACAGCAGGTTCTCCAGGCGGTCGTAGGCGCGCGTGACCTCGCTCAGTTGCCGGGTGTGGGTGCGCGTGCGCGCCAGGGCCTCGGGCGCGGGCAACTGCGCCACTACCTCCTTGAGCAGCTTGAGCACCTCGGCGGCCGCAAAGTTCTCATACTTCCAAGTGTGCACGGGGTGGCCGGGGGTCATCTCGGGGCTGGTCTGCCCGTCGAGCGACTCCCGAAAGACCGACACGTGCACGTCGCACAGCGCCTGCACGTCCTCGGCGGGCAAGCCTTCGCTGATCAGTTCCTGCTCGATGCGCGCGATTTCAACCGCGCTGACGTCACCCACCAGCGTCCGAAAACGGCCTTTGACCTCCTCGACGTCACCCCCACTGTGCAGGTCGAGGATCATGGACTTGACCGCCTGTTTGCGTTTCTCGCTATTGTTGATATGCTCGCTCATGCTGCTCCCTTCAGAAAACCAGTATCTCTGTACTACTATATCATTATAGCAGCGTGCGCAGCGGCTGTATGTGACGACGGTCACAGTACGCCGCGAACCCTGACCGATCGAAGAGGAACCCCATGCGCGACCCGCGTTGTTGGCGCGAAGTGTTTATCCGTGGCGGCATCATGACCATCGTAGCCGCTACGAGCTACTTTTTCCTGAACGCACCAGCCCTGATCTGGCTGCTGCCGGTGGTCATCGGCGCGCTGGTGGTGCTGCGCTGGACTCTGCGCCCCCCGGATGAGCCCTAGCGGCAGCACTCCAAGAACGGACGGCATCAGGCGGTTGGCTCAGCCTCTCGCTGCTCGAGAATCGGCGTCACGATGCCCTGCGGGACCCCCGTCGTAAAGTTGGCCAACCCGGCGGCATAGCTGATCGCGCGCGGCTCGCCCTCCACCTCGATCACGATGACCGTGTCGATCGGGTTAAGCACCTTGGCTGGCAGGTTCTTCAGGAACAGACGGTCGCCGTTCTGCTCAAAGGCCACGTCGTCGCCCGTCTCCAGCATGTGCACCGACTGGACGCGGTTGGCGAAGCGGCTGAAGGTCGCCTCGCGGCCTGGCCAGCGTTCCGTATGCGCATAGACACTGCTGCCCTTGACCGTGAACGGTCCCCACATCGAGCCCAGTTCGGGCGCGCGTGTGGTGCCATACACCGAGGCGCCGTTCTTCTCCAGCCACGCCCCCACCTGGCGCAGAATCTTGACAGAGGCCGTGGGCACGGTCCCGTCGGCCTTGGGGCCGATATTGAGTAAAAAGTTGCCGCCGCGCACGCTGCACTGCACCAGCGTCTTGACCACACGCCAGGGGCTCTTCCAGGCAACATCTCGTGCGCTATAGCCCCAGTTCTCGTTGAGCGTCATGCACGCCTCCCAGGCGCGGCCCTCGCCCTCGGGCTTGATCTCCTGCTCGGGCGTGCCGAAATCCTCCGGCGTCTGGCTGCGGTTGTTGATCAGGATGCCCGGCTGCAAGTCGCGCGCCATGGCATTCAACGCCTCAGCGCGCCAGTCCTCGGCCGACCCCGGCCAACCGCCGTCGTACCACAGGATGTCGATCTTGCCATAGTCGGTGCAGAGTTCGCGCACCTGCGCGTGCACATAGTCCGCCATGGCCTTCCAGCCCTCGGGGTCCTTGGCCGCGCCGGTAAAGCTGGCGGGATAGCGCCAATCGAGCAGCGAGTAGTACAGGCCGACGGGCATGCCTCCGCGGTGACAGGCCTCTACATACTCGCGCACCAGATCGCGCTTGGGGCCGAGTTTGGTGGCCGTGAACTCGGACACTTGGCTATCCCACAACGAAAAGCCATCGTGATGTCGGGTCGTGAGCACCATGTATTTCATCCCGGCTGATTTGGCCAGGGCCACCCATTCATCCGGGTCGTAGCGCTTGGCGGTGAACTTGTCCGCGTAGGGCGCGTACTCGTCGTGCGGGATGTGCTCCTGGTACATCACCCACTCGCCGCGCGCCAGCACCGCATAGACGCCCCAATGGATGAACATCCCGAAGCGTGCCTGCTTCCACCACTGCAACCGATCGACGCAATCCATGTCCCTGCCCCCCCCTTCGTATCACGTCTACCCAGCTATGCTAGCGCGGAACGGGAGGCTGTCAACCACGCCTCCGCGGCACCGCTGGGCTTGACGCCTGGGTGCCCGCCTCTACAATACCACGCAGCGATCGCGACGCGCGCCCGGTTGGGCGTGACCGCGCGTCCACAGGAGGTCTCATGCTCACCTGGCTTGCCAGCCTGCCCCCCGTGGTTCAGGCGCTGTGCGCCACCCTGTTCACCTGGTTCGTTACCGCGATGGGCGCCCTCCCCGTCTTGTTCACCAAGACGGTCAGTGACAAGCTGCTCGACACCATGCTCGGCCTGGCCGCCGGCGTGATGATCGCCGCCAGTTTCTGGTCGCTACTGGCGCCCGCCATCGCGATGTCGAACGGCTCGTGGGCACCCGCGGCCGTCGGCTTTCTGCTGGGAGGCGTGGTGCTGCGCATCATAGACGTGCTGCTGCCGCACCTGCACCCAGCCGGTGCGGAGGTGGAGGGCCTGCACACCTCCTGGCGCCGCACCACGTTGCTTGTGCTGGCCGTCACGCTGCACAACATCCCCGAAGGCCTGGCCGTAGGCGTGGCCTTCGGCGCTGCGGCCAGCGGCATTCCCGGCGCCGACCTGGCCGGCGCCATCGCGTTGGCCATCGGCATCGGCCTGCAGAACTTTCCCGAGGGCATGGCCGTGGCCATGCCGCTGCGCGGCGAGGGACTGTCGCGCCGCAAAGCCTTCATGTGGGGGCAGTTTTCGGGCATGGTGGAGCCAATCGCCGGCGTCCTGGGTGCCTGGGCCGTGCTCACGATGCGCTCGCTGCTACCCTACGCGCTGGCCTTTGCGGCGGGCGCCATGATCTTTGTAGTCGTGGAAGAGCTCATCCCCGAGGCGCAGAGCAAGGGCAACTCGCACCTGGCGACCGCCGGCGCGATGCTCGGCTTTGCAGTCATGATGATCCTGGACGTCGCCCTGGGCTGATCCAGACGTCCCACGGGAGGTGCGGAATGGCCACGCCGAAACCAGAGCTGCTCACCAACGCGCACCTGTCGCTCGCGTTCGAGCCGACCACGGGCGCGCTGCTCAGCATCCGCAACGCCCACTCCGGCGGCGAAATGCTGCGCGCTCGCAGCGCCCAACGCGGGCCGTTCGCCATCTACCACCGGTTCCACAGCCCCTACGCCGAACTCGGCCCCGATACCTCTGCGCACCGCGCCCACACGGAGCCGGCCGACATCGCCGGCGCCGTCTTCAGCCCCGCGACGGCTCTCCCGGCGCGCTTCGCGCGCACTGCCACGCCCGACGGCGAGACGCTCAGCGTCACCTACTCAGACGCCAACGGGCAATGGCGCGCCCAGCTGACCGTGGCGCTCCCGCGCGACCAGTCCACCAGCCGATGGGGGCTACGGCTCACCAACCTGGGCACCGAACCGGCCGACTATCTGGGCGTGTTCCCGCTGTTGCCCGGTGTCCGCCTGGGAAACAGACGCCGCAACCGGATGATGGTCGCCAACAACGCCGGCTACATCACGCCATTATGGGCGACTCGCGGCGGCGTCTATGGCGATGCAGCGCAGGTCGGCATGCAGTGGGGCTGCGTCTTTGATGACGATCCCGCCGGCGCGCACGATGCCCTCGCGTTCATCGTGCGCGACCCCGATCTCCGACGCAAGGCGATTCTGTACCAGCGCCCCGACATCGCTGTGCGCTACTATCCGCCACGCACGCTGCAGCCGGGCAAGAGCGTGACATTCCCCGATGTCGACCTGCTGGTCTACACGGGTGACTGGAAGCCGGCCGCGCAGGCTTACCGCGCCTGGTTCGAGCCAGCCTTCCCGCAACGCCCGCTGCCCGGCTGGGTGCGCAACCTCACCAACTGGCGCGGGCGCTGGTTCTGGCGGCGCGGCCAGGAAATCCCGCCCGAGTACACCGTCGCCGAGACCGTGGCCGACCACCTGACGAGTTTTCGAGAGCTCCCCGACGTCTGCCGTGGCGGACCGGGAACGCTGTACGAGTACGCGTTCTGGGGGCACGGCTGCATGGGCAGGGAACGCTGCGGCCGCACCCAGGTGCACACCGACGGTGATTATGTCATCCGCGAGGACCTGGGCGGAGCCGAGGCCTTGCGTGACGGCATCGCCGCGCTGCATGCGCGCGGCGAACGCTTTCTCTTTTACGTGGAGGCCTACCTCTGCCCCAAAGAGAGCGACCTCGTCCGCCACGGCCCCGGCCTGGAGTGGCAGGTGATGCACGCCGACGGCGGCACCGCCGGCCCCTACGACAGCGAGGGCAAGTGGGTGCACATGTGCCCCGGTGCAGCGGGTTGGCAGGACCACCTGGCAGAATCGTGCGCGCGCCTGCTGCGCGAGACTGGCGCCGATGGCGTACGCTTGGATTCGCTCGGCTTTTACGGCTTTCCGTGCTACAACCCGGCGCACCAGCACGCAAACCCGTGGGACTATAACGCGTGGGTGATGACGCTGCTGGACAAGGTGGCGCGCGCCACGCGCGCCGTCAACCCCGACGCGTACCTGATGACCGAGGCCGGCCCCGACTTTTTCTCGCATCACTTTGATGGCGCCCTGGCCTCGCCCTCGGGCCCCGGGCGCATCGCCGTCAGCCGCGATGTGGCCCCCATGCGGATCGCCGTGCCCGGCTACGCGCTGGCGGTCTACAGCGCCGCGGGACCGGTGGCGGCGTCGCTCATGGGCTACCCGGGCGGCTGCGGCGGCCGCAACTTGGACGCGCGCTTCTACGAGCTCGACCGGCTCTGGCGCACGGCATCGGCGCCGGTCTATCCGATCGTGCGCTGGGGCGATGCCGCGCACGACAACCCCACAGCCAGCCGCGCGGACGTGGCCCTGCGGCGCTTCTCCCAGGGCGAGGTGGACGTAGTGGTGGGCGCGCGCCCGCGCTATCTGGACGACTACCCGCACGATCCGCCCCCCAACGATTGGCTGCGCAACACCAACGTGGCGCTCAAGCGCAACCGCGTGACCATCGAGGTGCGCGTGCGCCACGCAGGCTGCGCAACGCGGCGCGTAGAGCTGTGTGACGTGCTTCGCCAGCGAACGCGCATAGTGCCCTTCCGGGTCGAGGGGGATGAGGTGGTGGTCGAGGTGGACGCGAACTGGTTCTGGCTGCGGCTGGCCTAGCCTGGGCCTTGTGGGCGTCGGTCGCGGTTCATGTTGCCGCGTAGGGGCGGCTCGCGAGCCGCCCCCCTACAACCCCAGGCATGCTGTACCTTAGCCTGGGCTTTGCCATCATGATGATCGTCGACGTCGCCCTCGGGTGAGCATACTGTTCAAAGCCCGCTTGTGCCACCCGCTGCAACAAGAGTTGCAGCCCGCTTGCAAGTGCATGCCCAAGCGGCCGCCAAAGGAGCGCGCATGTTGAGGCGAGACCGTGTTACCGTCGGAGTGCTGGCGACGCTGGGCGTGTGTGCCTGTACCTTGCACCTGTATGGTACGCGCCAAGGCATCGGCCTCAACGCCGACGCGCTGATTCACCTCGAAGCAGCCAGCAATCTCGTCAAGGGCAATGGCCTCGTCCATGGCCCAGCCGCTCGGCCTCTGACGCACTTCCCGCCGCTGTATCCAACTATCCTGGCCTTCGTGGGCGTCATGCTGAGCGTGGAACTTCAACAAGCCGCCCGTCTGCTCAATGCTGTGCTTTGGGGAGCGAACACCTTTTTGGTGGGCTCTATCATCTACCGCCTCAGCTGCCAAAGTATGTGGCTCGCGGTGCTAGGCGCTGCACTAACGCTGTCATCACCCGCCCTGCTCCAAGTCCATTCGGCAGCGCTCTCAGAGCCCCTGTTTATCTTGACCGCGTTTCTAGGTCTATACATGCTAACACTCTATGCCACGCGTAGGCCCCCCCGGCTTCTACAGATCGCCGCTCTCATAACCAGTCTGGCTCTGCTGACTCGCTACATAGGAGGCGTGCTTGTCTTTACTGGCAGCCTATGGCTGCTAGCGGCACGAGGCCGTTCATTTGGCAGGCGTCTCGCGGATGGTCTCCAGTTCGGGCTGATCGCTAGCCTACCACTGGCAGCGTATACCCTCTACACATCACGGATCACGGGAAGCATAGCGAACAGAAGCCTGCTCTGGCATCCGATCACCATGGGCCATGTGCGTCAGGCACTCGGCACGCTATCGGTGTATGCGTTGCCGGCGGCCACGCCCTCATTCACTCGGGGGTTGGCGGTGCTGGGCATGATGGCCGCCTTGGGCCTCTGCATCGCGATGCTGCGTGAACACGCCCCCTCCGAGGGCAATCTGCTCTCCCGATCAGCGTGCCGACGCGACCTGATGTTATTCGGCTCCTTTGCCATCTGGTACATGCTCGGCTTGCTTGTCTCGATTTCTACCTTTGACGCGAATACGCCCCTTTCGAGCCGCATCCTGATACCGATCCTGGTTGCGTTCCTCGTCTTTGCCCTTGGAGGCGTCGGCCTACTGACGCACGCGCACAACCGGACGGTGCGCATCCTGGGCTTGCTTCCTTTTATGGTGTTGACTGCGCTCTATGCGACTGCTTACTGGCCCAGAGTGCAGGACATGCATCTCAACGGGCAGCGTTACTCTGGCGCGCGCTACGAATCCTCGGCGCTGGTGCAGGCCATCCGCGAGCTCTCTGCAAACACGCCGCTGCTCACGAACAATTCGACCGTTCTTTATCTGATGACGGGACATGAATCCTCCCAGCTGCCCTGGAAGTACAAACCCACCACACTTGAGCCCAATGCCAACTACCGTAAATGGGTGGAGCGTGCGGTCGAGCAATTGCGACGCCAGGGCGGCCTGATCGTGTATCTCACGGTGGATCCCACACCGCGCTGGCAAGTGAAGCTAAGCGAACTGCGCGAAATCGCCTCAATGGAAGTCATCCTCAGCACAGACGAGGGTGTGCTATTGCGGCCGCTGCCTCCGGATGCGGGCCGCGCGGGCAGCGAGACGCCGGTCAGATCCTTACCCTGACATGCCGCGGCGCAGGCGCGCGGGGCACCCGGGCTGTCCTGACGATGCGCGCGCTGCTGCCCTGCGCGCTGGCCTTTGCGGCGGGCGCCATGATCTTTGCAGTGGTAGAGGATCTGATTCCCGAGGCGCAGAGCAAAGGCAACTCGCACCTGTCCAGCGCTGGCGCGATGCTGGCTTTGCGATCGTGATGATCCTGGGCGTGGCCCTGGGGTGAGGCGCGGCTCATACCTGGGCCGAGCTAGCCGCCTCCACGCCCTGCTCCAGCAGCGCCAGCAACGCCTCGGCCGTCTGGGCCTCCATCAGCCGGGGACGCAGGGCATTGGCGCCCTCCAGCGTCGCCACGTACTTGACGACGAACTTGCGAAACAGCATCAGTCCCTGCGTGTCGCCATAGTAGTCCTGCATGGCCGCCAGGTGACGCCGAATCAGCGCCAGCCGCTCCGACCAGGGCACGTCCCCCAGGTCGCGCCGCGCCAGGATCCAGGGATTGCCCACCGCACCACGCCCGATGAGCACGGCCGCGCAGCCGGTCTGCGCCTTGATGGCCTCGATGTCCGCTACCGTGCGCACATCCCCGTTGGCCAGCACGGGCACGCTCACACGTGCGACCACCTCGCCAATGGCCCGCCAATCGGCCACGCCGCTGTAGCCCTGCTCCTTGGTGCGGCCGTGCACCGAGATGGCGGCCGCGCCGCTCTCCTCAAGGATGTGCGCCACCTCCAGATAGTTGCGCGTGGTGTCGTCCCATCCCAAGCGAATCTTGCAGGTTACCGGCACCGGCAGCACGGCCACCAGGCGACGGACGAACTCGCCCAGTTGCAGCGGGTCCTGCAGCAGCGCCGCGCCGCGTCCGCGGTAGAACACGCGCCGCGCGGGACAGCCGGCGTTGAGGTCCATGATATCGGGCCGCAGCGCCATCAGCGCCTCTGCGGCCGCTACAAGAGTATCGGCTTGCCTGCCCAGCAACTGCAGCGCGATGGGACGCTCTTCCGAAGCGAACTCGACCAGCCCAGACGTGCGCCGCGGGTTACGCAGCACGCCCTCATCGAGCACGCAGGGCAGAAAACTGAACGCCGAGCCCATCTCGCCGCACAGGGTACGAAACGGCAGATCCCCGTAGCTGGCCATGGGCGCCAGGATCAGGTCGCCGTAGATTGGCACCTTGCCGATGTGCAATTGTGGGAGCCGACGCGGGTCAGACATGCTCACTCCATTCCAAAACCCCAGTGTAACACAGCGGACGCCCCGATGCCGGGGCGTCCGCCACTCTCAGGTCCAGCTGCCGTCCTACGGCTTGGGCGCCTCGTCCGTCTTGGCCTCGGCGGGCTTAGCTTGCTCAGGCAACGGCTGCTCGGCGTCGGCCTTTTGCATCTTGCCCAGATAATCGGGCAGTTCGAGCCCCGCGATGCGCGCCACCTCGTGCATGGGAGGCAGAACGCCCACCAGCTTTTGCCCGAGGTTGCTCAGACCGCCCTCCCCCGAACCGCTGTCCCAGACCACAACCTTGTCCAGCGGGAGGTTCTGGATGGCCTTGGCCTGCACGTTGGCCACGTCCACCAGGCGCTCGATCACCAGGAACGACGATGCCTGCGACGCACCGCCCGCCGCCTGGGTGAGCTGCTGATAGCCAGCGGCCTTGGCGGCCAACACGGCCTGCGTGCCCTGGGCCTCGGCCTGCATGCGCAGCAACACGGATTCTGCTTCGCCCTTAGCGATGCGCACCCGTCGTTCGCGCTCGGCCTCGGCGGCGATGACCACACTCTCCTTGTTGGCGTCGGCGGGCACAACAATCTCGGCCTGCAAACGCGCCTGCTCGCGCTGGGCGCGAGCACGCTCAGCCTCCGCCTGCGCCATTTCCTCGGCCACGCGGATGGCGCCATCTGCCCTGCGGGCAGCCTCCTGGCCCTTCTGGCGCGCGGTCTCTTCGGCGACCTTCATCTGCGCCTCGTACGCTGCCTTCTTGGCCTGGTTCTCGGTCTCCAGCTGTACGGCCTCGGCGTCATAGGTCGAGGTCACTTTGCGGCGATCGCGCTCGGCCTCTTTCTCGCCGATCATTGCCAGCGCGTCCGCCGCGGCCACCGACGTGCGGCGGTCGCGTTCGCGCTCGGCGACGCCTGTCTGCCCCAGCTTTTCCTGCTCGGCGACGTCGATGAGCGCCTGGTTGACCGCTTCGGCGGCGGCCTTTTTGCCCAGCGCCACGATATAGCCGCTCTCATCCTGAATGTCGCGGATGTTCACGTTGATCGCCGTGACGCCGATCTTTTCGAGCTCGGTGGACACCGCCTCGTTCACCTTGCCCATGAAGGCCTGGCGGTCGCGGTTGATCTCCTCGATACCCATGGTGGCGATCACCGCACGCATCTGGCCCAGGATGATGTCCTGCGCCTGATCACGGATCTGCACTTGTGACAACCCCAGCAGACGCACGGCCGCGTTTTCCATCAGCCCGGGATCGGTCGAGATGGCCGCCGTCACCGTCGTGGGCACAGAGACGCGGATGTTCTCGTTCGACAGCGCGTTGGTCAACTCGATCGGCACCACGAAGGGCTCCAGGTCCAGGTAGGCATAGTCCTGCAGCACCGGCCATACGAACGCTGCGCCGCCATGAATGGTGCGCGCCGCGCCCTTGCCGGTCTTGCCGTAGATCACCAGAATCTTGTTGGACGGGCAGCGTTTGTAACGTCCCACCAGGGTCAGGAACAGTGCAATCACGATCAACG
The DNA here is from genome assembly GCA_002423325.1 of Anaerolineales bacterium UBA6128. Lineage (GTDB taxonomy): Bacteria > Chloroflexota > Anaerolineae > UBA1429 > UBA1429 > UBA6128. The sequence continues at coordinate 15,406 of DIVQ01000020.1, forward strand.
CCAGAATAAAGGCGAGGATCACTCCAGGGGGCATCGTTTTCTCCTTTCGTCGACTAGGACTCGGACTCTTCGACCTCGATCGTTACACTGTCCACCAGTGCAACGACGCGCACGGAAGTTCCCGCCGGCAGACGCTCACCCGTTCGTGAGCGCGCCTTGACGAACTTGATGGTGTTGCCCACCAGCACGCGCACCTGCCCAACGCCATTCTCGGGGATATCCAGGTAGACCTGACCCGAACGACCTACTGCGGTATTGAGCTTGGCGGTGCCCTCTTCGGTCAAGCGCGGCAGGAACCAGAAGAAGAGCGCAACGACCAGCAATCCGGCAACACCCCACAGCACTGCTCGCAGTACAGCCCACCACTGCGCGCCATCCTGCTGCAGGTACAGCGCCCCCGCCCAACTGAACAGCGTGCCAAACGCGAGCAGCGAGCGTATCGACAGCAAGCGGAAAGTGGCCAGCCCGGCAGCCTCCTGCGCGTCCATACCGCCGGCGTCGCCGTCGCCCAGGTCCAGATCCTCGCCGACCTCGACGCCGCCCTCGGCGTCGACCGCCTCCACACCACCGAGAGCAGCCACTGATGACACGAGCTGCCAGATGAACAGCGTGCTGAAGAACACCGCCGCCACAAAGAATCCCTGGCTCAGGCTCGAGAGTGAGCTCCACCAAGTCAACATCGGTTCCCTCCTCGCTCCACTCAAGAGGCCTTGACTCTGCCTTGCGCCCAACACATCCACGGGGCGTACGCCCGACACACAGTATAGCCGGCGGGCACGTTCGGGTCAACCGCTCGCGTCACCGCCAGCGGGCGTTACTCCTTGCGATCGCTGCGCATCCCGCGCACCTCATCCAGGATGCCCTGCAGGATATCGGGTACATCCTCATGCCCCAGCGGCTGGCTTGGCACGCTGCTCTCGGCGGCAGGCCGCTGGCGATGCACCTGCGCCATAATGAGCTCGCGGACCTGCTGATAGTTGGCCAGCCCTGTAAGCGTCGACTCGGCCGCAGTCTGCTGGCTGAACCCGGCGGTATGCACCTGCAGCGTGCCGATGCCAAACAGCCGATCGAAGGGGCCGCGCTTGAGCGCGACGTTGGTCACCATACGATAGGGCACCACATCCTCACTGCGGGTCAGAATCCCGCGTCGCACCACCACCTCATCGTCTCGCAATTCGTAGCTGATCGAGCGACAGTAAGGCAGAATGAGCGCGCAGGCGATGATGATCCAGACAGCGTTCGCGGCGAGAAAGATGGCGACATAGGTCCAGCCTGCCCCGGGGACCAGGCCCAGGAACGCATACGGGAGAAAGCCGAACACGAACACCATCGCCACCCAGATAGTGTACTTGGTCGCGAGTTTGGGGCTGGGTTTGAAGACGCGATCAGTCGTCGTGCACCTCCTTACGGCGCGTCACGAACACAGACGCTCCCATGCCAGATTACCATGCCGCTGCGCTGCCGGCAAGCGGCGGTGCCAGAGGGGAACAGCCATCGTCCGCAAGCCCGCCTGCAAAAGCGCCTCAAGCAGTCGTCGAAACTTCCTGTCCGGGGTGCGCACGGGCCATCCGTACACAGTTGCCGCCGTCCAGCTTGGCTCTGTACATCGCGCGGTCGGCCGACTCAATCAGTCGCTCCGTGTCGGGGTCACTGCCCGGCTGCCACACGGCCACGCCCACGCTCACCGTGACGCTCAGCTTGCTGCCGGCAACGGGAAACGCCGCCGCCCCCAATGCATCACAGATGCGCTCAGACAGCGCGCGCGCCTGTGTTGCCGAGGTCCCCGGAGCCAGGATGGCGAACTCATCGCCTCCATAGCGCGCCACCGCGTCCGCACGCCGCACATGCTCAAGCAGGAATTCGCCGATCTGCCGCAGCAACTCGTCGCCTGCAAGGTGCCCGAGGGTGTCGTTCACGACCTTGAGCCCGCCCTCGTGGTCAACGTCCAGCATGATCAGCGCCAGGTGCTGCTCGTAGCTCAGCGCGCGGCTGATCTCTACCGTCAGCAGGTCATCCAGGTGTCCGCGATTGTAGAGCCCTGTCACGCCGTCGCGCACAGCCAAATCGGTGGCGCGCGTGAAAAGGCGCGCGTTGTTCAGCGCCACCCCCGCGGCCCGAGCCAGGGATTCGAGCGCGTCGAAAGCCTGTCGGCCGGCTGCCACCCTGCTACCGCAGGCCAGCAGCGCCGCGCCGATCCTCAGCTCTGGCGTCTCGAGCCGCACGGTGCGCACGACGGTTCGGTCGGACGAGCACCCGGCCGCGGCCGGCGCGGCGGTCAGATCGACCACGTGGATACTCTCCTGCGAGGGGCGATCGCGGGGATCGAGAGCATCGAGCAGCCGCGCGATCATCGCCGCGCACTCTGGCGCGCTGACATTTCGATCCGCCCCGCAGAACAGGCTCGGCCCGTCGGGGCTGAATGGCGCGAGCAGCAGCAGCCCGGCCATGCCGCAGCCCGGCAGACTCAGCGCCGTCCGAATCAGGACGCGCGCGATGTCATCGGAACTGTGCCCCGCCGCGAGAGCGTCGGCCACAAGCCCGAGGTGCTGCAGGCGCGCATCGCCGTCAGCCGACAACCACGCGCGGTCATCGTCGCTCGGTGCCGGCGCCCGCTTACCCGCCATCCATCTGCCTCGTGTCCACGGCGCGTCAGCGCGTCAGCACTCGGACGCCCTCAGCACCGGCTACGATCACGACGTTCGCGATGCCAAGAAACAGGCCCGTGCTGACCACGCCCGGGATGGCATGCAGCACGCATTCCAGTTCGCGCGGCAAAGCAATGCCCTCCGTCCAGCGGCAATCGATGATGCAGTGCCCCTCATCCGTGGCAAAGGGCCTGTCACCCTCCATACGCGGCGCGGTCTCAGCCCCCGTGCGCGCAATCGCCGCCTCAGTGCTGCGCCAGCCAAAGCGCACCACCTCGACCGGCAACCAGGAGCGCTTGCCCAGTCGTGTCACCAGCTTGGTCTCGTCGACGACGATGATCTCCTGACGGCTGGCCGCGGCGACAATCTTTTCACGCAGCAGGAAGCCGTGCCGCCCCTTGATCAGATCGAGTCGTGGGTCCACTTCGTCGGCCCCGTCGATCGTCACGTCGATACGCGGGTGCGCATCCAGCGTCGTCAGCGGGATGCTTTCGGCGCGCGCCAGCGCCTCCGTCTCGTTGGACGTGGCGACCGCCACGAGGTCGCCAAGCGTGCCCTGCCTCAGTCGCGCGGCAATCTGCAACGTAGCGTGGCGCGCCGTGGTGCCACTGCCGAGACCCACGACCATCCCGCTCTGCACCCACTCTACCGCCCGGAGTGCAGCGGCTCGCTTCAGTTCTTCCAAGGTGATCGCCTCGATGCGTGATCGCGTGAGCCGCCCGGACGGCGCTGCGCACGCTGTCAGCTAGATCTCGCGCCGGCCCAGTTCCATCGCCAGCCCCAGGTAGCCGAGAGTGGCCTCACTCACCTGTTCCAGCGCCACATACTCGTCGACCACGTGGGCCAGCCACTCTTCCCCGGGGCCAAAGCCCAGGCACCACACACCCGCCGTGGACAGGTGCCCGCCATCAGTCGTAAACTTCCAGACGCCCACGTCCAGAGCGCGCCCAAGTGCGCACTCGGCGACCTGCTGCGCATGCAGCAGACGCGGATCATCAGGCGCCACCACAAAGGAGGAGAATGCGCTCAAGGGCGTACGCACCAGGCCTGTGTAGCTCACCACGGGGCGCTTGGCCGGCGCGGCCGTGGCCACCACGCCGGGATCGCAGGTCTCTGCCAGCAGGCGATCGACCAGCGCCTGCGCTTGCTCCAGCGTCTCACCGGGCACGTTGCGCCAGTCGAGATGCACCACCAGCTCGGAAGGGATGACGTTGCTGCTCGTCTGGTCGATGCGGCTCAGCGTCGGCGCTGCGGTGCTGGCGCCGAAATCGGGATGTTGCGCCATGGGCGCCTCTTGCAGCGCCAGCAGGAAACGCGCCATCGAATAGTAGGGGTTGATCGCGCGCTCAGGCGCACTGGCATGCCCCGAGCGCCCGCGCCAGGTGAGCACCAGATCAAAGCGCCCGCGGTGGCCGCGACGCAACGCGTTGCCGGAGGGCTCGCCGATAACGGCCAGATCAGGGTGCAACCAGGTGAGCAGGTGCTGCATGCCAAAACCGCCCGCCTCTTCGCCCACCACCGCCGCCACATAAACGTCACCCGCCGGCACCAGCCCCGCCTGGCACATCAGCCCGCCGGCGCAGACTTGCGCGGCCAACGCCCCCTTGGTGTCCGTGGCGCCTCGTCCCCACAGCCGTCCGGCGCTGATCTCGCCGTCGAACGGCCCGTGCTCCCAGCGCGAGACGTCGCCCGGGTCTACAATGTCCATGTGCGCGTTCAGACAGGTGGTCAGACCATCACCGCCGCGCACACGCCCGACCACGTTGCCGATCTCGTCGCGCCACACATCGTGGTAGCCCAGCGCCAGCATCTCGGCCTGCACCAGGTCGGCCACCTCACGCTCCTGACCCGACAGGCTGGCCTTGCTGACCAGCCGCTGCGCCAGGCCGTACAGGCCCTCGCGCGCCCCATCCACAAGCGCTCGCAACTCCCCTGACACTGACCCTCCGTCATCGTTCATGACTCGCCCCGCGCGCTGCTCTGTCGCGTCAGCACGCGCTGCGCCGCTGCCGCGCCCGCGTCGTGGGGGCGGGGCCACGTCGATCAGCTGGTAGCCATAGCTGTTGATCACCTCGGTCTCGCCGACGCGCGTGATGCGTTCTGCGTCCAGGCGATACACATGCGTGTGCCCGTGCAGCAGATAGCGCGGCTTGAACAAGCGAATGAACCAGTGCAGCGCCGGGAAGCCCTGATGGCACAGATCCTCGCAGTCGTGAACGCCACGAGGGGGCGCATGCGTCACCAGAATGTCGAGCGCTCGTCCGTGGACCATGCGGTTCCAGAGCAGCCTCGGCACCATGCGCCACATCTGCAAACGCATGCCCAGGTCGCTGTACTGGTGCGGCCCGGGGCGGTAGCGAATCGAGCCCTCCAGCCCGCCGATCAGCAGGCCGTTCTGGCGTACCACCCTCCCATGCAGGTTGGTCCCCCCTTCAGGCTCCACCTTGATGTCTTCGTGCCCGAAGCGTCGCTGTACCGCGTTGTGGTTGCCAAATACGTACAAGAGCGGCTTGTTCAATACCGAGACGATAAACTCCATATAGTCGAAGGGCAGGTCGCCGCAGCTCACTATCAGGTCGACGTCCTTGAAGCGCGTTGCTGCAACCGGACTGTAGACCAGCTCGTGGACAGTATCGGCGACGGCCAGGATCTTCATGGGTCATCGTCCTGCTCGGGGCCGTGTGCGCTGTGGCGCAGGCGACTGTATGACGATTATAGCGCCCCGTCGGCCCCGCGCAAGTGGGGCATGCTCGACGCCTTCACGCCGCGGCGACGTGCTCCGCAGACAGCCGCACAACCGCAACTTGAAGCCGACGCGCTTTGGCGTACAATCAGGACATCGATCAATCACGAGCCAGACACACACAACGAGGGAGCCAACGTTGCAACGCAAAACCGACCGGCGCGGCCTGTTCCTGTTCGGCCTCGCCCTGCTGATCATAGTCCTGGACCAGTGGAGCAAGACCTGGGTGCGGGCCAACCTGGCGCTCAACGAATCATGGATGCCGATCGCCTGGCTCGACCCCTTCGTGACCTTTACCCATATCCACAATACAGGTGTAGCCTTTGGCATGTTGCAGAACCGCGGCATTCTGTTCGTCATCGTCAACCTGGTCGTTGTCGCCGCCATCATCGCCTACTACTGGCGCATCGAGTCCAACTCGTGGCTGCTGCGCATCGCACTGGCCCTTGAGCTGGGCGGCGCGATCGGCAACCTGATCGACCGCCTGGCCCGCGGCTATGTCACCGACTTTGTCAATGTGCGCTTTTTTGCCGTTTTCAACGTCGCCGATAGCTGCATCACTGTGGGCGCTATCCTGCTGGGCATCTATGCCTTGTTTCTGGATCGCGATCAGCCGGAGGTGGCTGCGCAGGCCATCTCGGCTGACCAACCTACGCAGGACGCTGACTGAGCCATGACTCAGGAGCAGGTGTGGCGCGTCGAGGAGTCCGCTGAGCGGCTTGACCGCTACGTCGCTGCGCACTGCCCCCAACTGACGCGGTCGCGGGCACAACGCCTCATCCGCGAGGGGCGTGTGACGGTCAATGGCGCCACCGTGACGCCCAGCTACCTGCCGGTGCCCGGCGACCTTGTGCAGGTGAGCATCCCGGCGCCCGCATCCCCGACGCCCCAACCCGAGGCATTGCCCCTCGAGATCGTGTTCGAGGATCGTCATTTGCTCGTCGTGAACAAGCCTGCCGGACTGGTGGTACATCCGGCGCCCGGGCACCCCTCCGGCACACTCGTCAACGCGTTGCTGGCCCATCGGCCGGAGGTCAATGCAGCCGATCTCGACCCGACGCGTCCCGGCATCGTCCATCGTCTGGATCGCGACACCTCCGGTCTGATAGTGGTGGCCGCCAACCGCGAGGTGCAGGCCGCCCTGCAGGCCCAGTGGAAGTCGCGCAAGATCGTCAAGCGCTATCTAGCCCTGGTCTACGGCCGCGTCGAGCCACCGCAGGCCACCATCGACGCGCCCCTCGGACGCGACCCCGCACATCGCCAGCGCATTGCCGTCCGCGAGAGCGGCGGGCGCGCCGCGCGCACCAGCTATCAGGTGCGCGAGCATCTCGCGCAGGCCACATTGCTGGAGGTGCTGCTCCACACCGGACGCACACACCAGATCCGCGTGCACCTTGCGTCGGTCGGCTATCCGGTCGTCGGCGATCGGGTCTATGGGCCGCGGCGCCCAACGATTACAGCGCCGCGCCAGATGCTGCACGCCTGGCGCCTGTCCTTTACGCACCCGGTCACGGGCGCGCTGCTGGCGCTCGAGGCGGACCCGCCGCCCGATTTCGACACGTTGCTGCAATTGCTGCGTGCGACCTGATCCGAACGCCGAGCCGCCCACAGAGCGGACGGCCGGCCGCGCCTTTTTACAGCCCGTGCGGTTTGCGCTACACTGTGCGGGCAAGACGTCGAACCTATCGGAGGGCACTGATGACGGACAAAGAGTACCGCGTCCGAGCGGTACGCTGCGATCACCTCACCGAGGACGAACAGGTCTACCAAGCTCTACGCCGCGCCACCGATCCTCTCGATCGCTCCTGGGATGTGCTGACGCGCGCCAAGCGCATCACCGTCAAGTTCAACCAGGCCTGGGCGCCCGAGCGCAGGGTTGTGATGGACGGCCAGTCGCAGGAACTGGTCAGTGAGAAGGTGGCCCGCGCCGTCCTGCGCTTGCTGCGCGAGCGCACCAGGGCCAACATTGCCTGTGTCGAGATCTCGACCGGTATGCGTTATCCCGCGCAGTTCGAGAGCTTTATGACGCTGCTGCCCGTGTTGCGCGAGTTCGATGTCCCAGTGATCGACGGCAACCGGCCGCCCATGCGCGTCTGCCAGGTCCCGGGCGGCGGCAGCATGTTCAAGCAGTACACACTGCCCTCGTGCGTCGTCGACACGGACGCCTTCATATCGGTCTCCAAGCTCAAGAACCACCGCTTTATGGGCGTCACCGCCTGTCTCAAGAACCTGTTCGGCCTGCCGCCGCTCGAGCCTCTGGGGCGCTATCGCGGCTATTTCCACCACTTTATGCGCCTGCCGAACGTGCTGGTGGACCTGGGTCAGATGGCGCGGCCCGCGCTCAACATTGTGGATGCGCTCGTGACGCAGGCGGGCTCGGAATGGCACGGACAGGGCCGCGTCAGCGATACGCTGATCGCCGGTGACCACGTTATCGCCACCGATGCCTGCGCCGTTCACCTGATGGGCTATGACACACGCGCCGACTGGCCCACCGAGCCCTTCGGCAGCGACAACAACTGGCTGATGATCGCCGAACGTTGCGGGTTCGGCACGGCGCGTCTGGAGGACGTCGACTTTCGGTCCGAGGTGCAGGCGCCCATCGGCCAGTTCTTCCGCGAGGAATGGGTCCCGCGAGCGCGGCAGATCAGTTGGCGCCGCACCATGTCGCAGCAGGCGCTCTATTACCGCGACCACCCCGAAGAGTTCGCCCAGTATGCGGGCGAGTACATGCTGCTGCAGGACCGTCAGGTCGTCTGGCACAGCCGAGACAGCAACCCCGGTCAAAGCCGCACCGCCCTCTCGGCACAGAACGAGGACAGCGGCATGTGGATGAAGTACGTCGATCCCGATGAGGCCGAGGGAGAACACTATGAGGTCTATGAGCGTGCGCTCAGTCACCTCGACGAACTCGGCCTGTAGTGTGGAACGCGTGGCACCAAGCAGGGGCCGCTGAGCCTCTGACATATCAAGGTTTGGGGGAGTCAGCCGTCAGATGACCGCAAAACACGATTACCGCGTCCGCGCAGTGCACTGTGACCACTTGGCCGATGAGGAGACGATCTACCAGTCCCTGGTGCGCGCCACCGATCCGCTCGACGCGGCTTGGGCCAAACTCGAGACCGCCAAGCGCATCGGAATAAAGTTCAACCAGGACTATAACGTCCTGCGTGTCTTTGAGAGCAACTATCAGGAGCTTGTGAGCGAACCGGTGGCGCGCGCCGTGTTGCGCCGGCTGCGTGAGCGCACCAGCGCGGAGCTGATCTGCTCCTCGATCAGCGTCTTTCGCAAGGAACAGTCTCACGAGCCGGACGCCTCCGAGCATCTCGGCCAGTTGCTGCGCGAGTTCGGCGTGCGGTTCGTGGCGGGCGACCTGCCCCCGCACAGCACGGTACAGGTGCCCGGCGGCGGGCAAATGTTCCGCCAGTACCTCCTGCCCACCGAATCCGTCGATGTTGACGCCTTTATTTCGGTCGCCAAGATGAAGAACCACGCCTTTATGGGCGTCACGGCCTGCCTCAAGAACCTCTTTGGCCTGATGCCCATGGAGCCGCACGGCCGCGCGCGCCAGTATTACCACCACCTGGTGCGCATGCCCTACATGCTGGCCGACATCGGACGTATCTTTAGCCCGGCGCTCAACATCGTCGATGGCCTGGTGGGGCAGGCCGAGCGCGAGTGGGGCGGCCAGGGGCGCATCGGCAACTGCCTCATCGCCGGCGACAATGTCATTGCTACCGATGCCTGCACCGCGCACCTGATGGGCCACGATCCCGAGACCGACTGGCCCAACGAGCCCTTCCTGCGCGACCGCAACGCGCTCAAGACCGCCGCTGAGGGCGGCTTTGGCAGCGTCAACCTGAACGAGATCGATTGGCAGTCAGAGGTCGTCAGCCCGGTAAACCAGTTCTTCTGCCAACAGGTGGACTCATCCGAGACCACCATCAGTTGGCGACGCACGACCTGCGAGCAGGCGCTGTATTACCGCGACCATCGCGAGCAGTTCGCCCAGTACGCCGGTGAGTATATTCTGCTCTACAAGAACAAGGTGATCTGGCACAACACGAACAGCAACTTTGGGGGCAGCCGTCGCGACCTGGCAGCTGATGACCCGACCAGCGCGATCTTTATGAAAAAGGTCGATCCGGAGGAGGCGGAGGGCGAGCACTTTGAGGTCTACGAGCACACGCTCGAGCAGATGGAGGCCCTGGGCCTCTAGTCGTCGCAAGTCGCAGCCGTCACCCACGGCTCTGGCAGGCTTCTGCGCAGAGCAGCTAACGGATAGCCCAAATGGCCGCAGCCAGGCTATGGCGAGCGATCAGGGCATTTGAAGGGAGACCAGATGAAAGCCAAGCGCGTTATTCTGAGCCTGTTTGGTGTGGCAGCCGGCGCCGCCGGCGCCTACCTGGCCGCCCAGGCCTACCGCGAGGCCAGGGCCAAGTGCCCACCCTTTCGGCGCACGACGTACCGCACCAGCAGCGAGCTGATCGAGGATTTCCGCTTCTTCTGGGACAATCCGGCCGTGCTGACCGAGATGCGTGCCAATACGCGCATCACACCCGCTTTTGGCGAAAAGCTGATGCTGGCCGTCAGCGGGGTGCGCGGCTGCCGATTCTGCGGCAGCCTGCATAGCCGCACAGCAGAAGCGCTGGGCGTCTCGCAGGCCGAGGCCAGCTCGCTGTTGCGCGGCGAGATCGCCGGCGGCACCGTCGAGGAGGCCCCCGCCGTCTTTTTCGCGCAGCACTATGCCGAGAACGACGGCGAACCTGAGGCCGATATGGTGCGCACCCTCGTGCAGTCCTACGACGAACGCACCGCCCAGGACGTGCTCAACTATTTGCGTCTGTTTGACATGGCCAACCTGCTGGGCAACACCCTGGACGCCCTGTTCAGCCGCTGTCTTGGCAAGCCCTCGGCCGACACCACGCTCAAGGACGAGTTGGCGATCGTAGCTCTCGCGACGTTTGGTATCGGCCCCCTGCTGCCTGTGCTGGTGGCCCGCGCAAAACTGCAGGGCATCGTGCAGCTGTAGCGCGCCCGCCCTGCTCGTGGCCCCAGGCCAGCCTGACATCAGGCTGGCCTTTTTGCCTAGTCCGATACTTGACATGTGTCTGATGACATGTTATAGGTGAGCAATTGCTCAACTATAGGAGTGTTGAGATGGGAGATTCGTGGCAGAGCGCGCAGGGCACCGGACAGGCCGGCTTGCTGGACGAAGGACGCGCAGCCGACCTGGCCGAGATTTACGGAGCGCTCGCCGACCCCACGCGCCTCAAACTGATCGCCGCCCTTGCCGAGTCCGAGTTGTGCGTCGGCGATCTGGCGGCCCTGCTGGGTATGTCCATCTCGGCGATCTCACACCAGCTGCATCTGCTCCGGCGGATGCGCATCGTTCGGCGTCGGCGCGAGGGACGGCACATCTACTATGCGCTGGACGATGAGCATGTTTTGGCACTGTTCCGCGCGGGCCTGAGCCACATCGAGCACACGTAGAGATACTGACACCAAGCCAGACGATTTGCGGGTGAGTACCATGGCAGACAATCAGACTGACGAACATACCTTTCACATCAGCGGGATGGACTGCCCCGACTGTGCCGCGAGCCTCGAAAAGGCGGTTCGCGCCCTGGCCGGCGTGGCCGATGCCAGCCTGAGCTTTGCGACGGCCAAGCTTACCGTCAGGCCCGCGTCGGGCGCCGACGTCACTCAGCGCGTGGTCGCGCTGGCCGAGTCGCTCGGCTATGTCGCCACGCCGGAGGGCAGCGCTCCCAGCGACGCGCCAGCCGGAGCGCTGGCCTGGCTGGCCACGCATCGCCGCAATGCCCTGATGCTGCTGGGCGCTCTGCTGCTCGTCGCGGGTTTGGTCGCCCGCGGATTCGGCGCCCCGGCGGTGCTTTCGCGTGTGCTGTACGGGCTCGCCATCCTGTCCGGCGGCGTTTATGTGGCGCGCGCCGGTTTGATCGCGCTGGTCAAAACGCGCAGCCTGGACATGAACGCGCTGATGACCCTCGCAGCCCTCGGAGCCATGGCCGTCGGCGAGTTCGAGGAAGGCGCGGTGACGGTACTGCTCTTTTCCTTCGGCGAGTTGCTCGAGTCCTACTCGATGGACCGCGCGCGCAATGCGCTGCGCGCCCTGCTCAAGCTCGCCCCCGCCGAGGCCACCCGCCTCAATACGCCGCACCAGCACGACGACGAGGACGATGACGACGACGGACACCACGCCGACGTCGCCTGCTCGCTCGAGCCCGGCGGCTGCTGTGCCTGCAACGCGACCAGCGCCGAGGAGCGCGTGCCGATCGGCGCGCTGCGCGTCGGTGACCGCATCCTCATCCGACCGGGCGAGCGGGTCCCAATGGACGGGCGCATTCTGGAGGGGCGCTCGGGGCTGGACCAGTCGCCCATCACGGGCGAATCGCTGCCCGTCGACAAGCGCGAAGGCGACGAGGTCTACGCCGGCAGCGTCAACGGCGCGGGCGCCCTGAGCGTGCAAGTCACACGGCTGGCCGAAGACAACACCATCGCGCGCATCATCCGCCTGGTGGAGGAGGCGCAGGCCCAACGCGCTCCCTCGCAACGCCTGGTGGACCGTTTTGCGCGCGTCTACACGCCCATCGTCATCGGCCTGGCGCTGTTGATCGCCGTCATCCCGCCACTGGTCGGTTGGGGCGCGTGGTCAGAGTGGGTCTACCGCGCGCTGGTGCTGTTGGTGATCTCGTGCCCGTGCGCGCTGGTCATCTCGACGCCCGTAACGATTGTCAGTGCGCTGGCCCGCGCGGCCCGCGCGGGCGTGCTCATCAAGGGGGGACGCCATCTTGAGGCACTGGGAGATCTGCGCGTGGTCGCCTTTGACAAGACCGGCACCCTGACGCGCGGCCAGCCAGTGGTCATCGGTGCCACCTGCGAGTTGGACGGTCAACACAGCGCGTGCGAGCGCTGCGATGACCTGGTAGCCCGCGCCGCCGCCCTGGAGAGCCGCTCCGAGCACGCCCTGGCACGTGCGGTGTTAGCCTGGGCCGATGCGTTGGGCGTGTCTCAACGCTATGCCCCTGCGCAAGAGGTTACTGCCTGCGCCGGGATGGGCATCGAGGGGCTGGTGGACGGTCACAGGGTGCGCATCGGCAACCATGCCTTTTCGCATCGCGAAGGCGAGGCGCACGTGCCGTTGTGCGCGGGGGTCGAAGAGGCTGAGCGCCAGGGACAGACGGTGCTCGTGATCCACGACGAGACCGCCGACGAACGCTGCTACCTGGCCGTTTCTGACACACTGCGCGAGGGAGTTCCCGCCATGCTGCGTGGCCTGACGCAAGCCGGGATCCGGCACACCGTGATGCTCACCGGCGACAACACCCACATCGCCGAGACAATCGCGCGCGAGGCCGGCATCGACGAGGTCCGCGCCGGGTTGCTGCCGGAGGACAAAGTGGGGGCCGTCGAGCAACTGGGGGCGCAGCATGGCGCACTGGCCATGGTGGGGGATGGGGTGAACGACGC
>DIVQ01000056.1:0-1076 GCA_002423325.1 Anaerolineales bacterium UBA6128
AGCCGGGCCACACCGTGGCCTGCCACCTGTACGACTGAACCTAGAAGCGCGAGGAGATCCAGTGGACGACGAAATATCCATCAGCATGCCCAAGCGCACTAGTCTGGTGCATCAATGCGTCAAGAGCATCTTGGAGTACATCGGCAAAAGTGCGATGCAGCTTGGTGACCAACTCCCCTCGCACCAGGAGCTCGCCTCCAGAATGGGGGTGAGCGTACTAGTTGTGCGCGAGGCTCTTCAGGCTCTCAACGCGCTGGGCTTGGTGGACGTGCGCCACGGCCAGGGTACCTTTGTGCGCGGCTTTGAGGAGGCCGATTTCCTGGGATTACTCTCCTATGGTCCATTGGGCAACACCTCGATGCGCGACGTGGCCGAGGCGCGCGCCATGCTCGACCTGACCGCTCTAGAGGCCTGCATCGCCAATGCCGGCCCGGCTGAGATCACGAGACTGGAGGAGGCCGTTGCTAAGATGCGCCACCCACGCGATCCCAGCGATAGCGGGGACTACCACATATTGTTTCACCGCGAGTTGCTGCGCTGCAGCGGCAACCAGTTGCTCTATGCCATCGGCGTCCCGCTGATAAACACCTTCTTCGCCCTGGCGAGCGAACGCAACATCCCGCCGGTGGACCCGGAGACCCTGCGCCGCGCCGAAGATCATTCCCTCATCGTGAACGCCATCAAGAACCGAGACCTCGCTCATGCGTGCGAGGTAATCGACCTGCATATGTTGCATATGCCCTCGCGCTTCCACTTCTTTCCTTTCTACACCGAAGCAGACGCCAGATCGCCGAAGGGCTCCGACAGAGAGACGCGATGAGAATCACGGACCTTAGGGTCTACATCGAACGTCGCGATGCACGCCAGTGGGAGGCGCCCTGGCGTGGCACCATCGAGCCAGTGCCGCCGGGGCTTTCGGGACTTATGACCCACTCCCAGGGGTTTCGGCCAGCTTCGCCGGGTGAGGACAACACTTGGCGCGACCCGATCGCCCGGCCGAGCTATTCTGCCACGCTGAGACTGGTTATGGACGGCAGCCTAGGAACCCGCGGAAAAAGCCGGCGTTTCCGGCCGCT
>DIVQ01000056.1:1161-2905 GCA_002423325.1 Anaerolineales bacterium UBA6128
GGGGCCTTTTTCAGTGCCCTCCTAGACCCGGTAATGGCCGGGGGTGCCCCAGGGTTCCGTCCTGTGGTAGCGGGGATTGCTGGACTGAAAGTGCACCAGAATCGGTGCCCGATCGAGCTGGAGGCGCGCCTCGAACAGGCCGCGGTCGCCGCGGCGCACGGCCTCAAACACCAGCGGCAGTTCGCACCGAAAGATGGCGTAACGCATGGCCGCGCTGCCCAGCACCAGGCCCCCGCTGACAAAGCATTGTACGTGCAGCGCGGGGCCGTCCGCGTCCTCGCGCCACTCAGCGGTGACCTCATCGCGCATCAGCCGCGTGTACCAGCCCGATATCTGTGCGGCGTCTACCGCAGTCGCCAAGGTCAGGATCAGATCGCCGGTCGCATCTGAATGGGTCAAGGTGTAACAGCGCGGCGTCAGAGAATCTACCGGTAGATCGGGTGCCCACTGCACATGGAGTCTGGCCGAGTTCAGGCGGCTCATCCTGCCCCCGATGATGCATTCACAGGCGCAGCGACTCCACCTTAGTCTACCTGACCCGCCCCCCGGGGTCAAGGCTGTGTGTAGAGATCAGGGGTTTGATACGGAAGACAGGGCACGCACGCCCGTATCGGACAAGTTGGACGCAGCCCGCTCCCTCGTGCTATAGTGGCCCGCGTAACGCATCATCCGGTCAAGGAGCGACCCATGGCGCACCCGCTATCGGCTGTCATCGTTGGCGCGGGCCACCGCGCGCTCACCTACGCCTCGTACGCGCAGAGCCATCCTGACGAGCTGCGCATCGTGGGCGTGGCCGACCCGATCCCACTGCGCCGCGACAAGGTGGCGGCTCTGTACGGCCTGTCGCCTGACCGCTGCTATGAAAGCGCTCAGGAGCTGGCAGCGCAACCGCAGTTCGCCGATTTTGTGATCAACGGGACGATGGATCACCAGCATGTCCCGACCGCCCTTCCGCTGCTCGAAGCAGGCTACGACATGCTGCTGGAAAAGCCCTTTGCCACCTCTGAAGACGAGATGTGGACGCTGGTGCAGGCCGCGCAGCGCCTGGGGCGCACCGTCGCCATCTGCCACGTGCTGCGCTACGCACCCTTCTATGCGGCCATCCGCCGGGCCGTGCTGGACGGCGTCATCGGCCAGATCATCAACGTCCAGGCCGCTGAGCACGTCTCCTATCACCACATGGCGGTCGCCTTTGTGCGCGGCAAATGGGCACGCAAGGACGTCTGTCACTCCAGCATGCTGATGTCCAAGTCGTGCCACGACCTGGACCTGATCGCCTGGATGAAGAGTGGCGTGCGCCCCACGCGCGTGGCGAGTTTTGGCTGCAACACCCAGTTCCGGCCCGAGAACGCCCCCGCGGGGGCCGGCACGCGTTGCCTGGTGGACTGCCCCATCGAACCGACCTGCCTCTACTCGGCGCGCAAGCACTACCTCGACCACCCTGACCGCTGGGCGTTTTACGTCTGGCAGTCGCTCGAACACCTGGAGGCGCCTACGATGGAGGATCGCCTCGCCTCGCTCAAGGGCGACAGCCCCTTCGGCCGCTGCGTCTGGAAGTGCGACAACAATGTCGTCGACCACCAGTCGGTGCTGATCGACTTTAGCGACGGCTGCACTGCGACGCTCAGCATGGTAGGAGGCAGCAGCAAGCCCTCGCGCACTCTGCACCTGATCGGCACGCACGGCGAGATCCAGGGCGCCATCGAGGACTCGCGCTTTGTCATCCGCCACATCGACCCGCGCC
>DIVQ01000199.1:0-1424 GCA_002423325.1 Anaerolineales bacterium UBA6128
GCGCAGCGCATCAGCACGGTGCTCACCGCGGACAAGATCGTGGTGCTGGAGCGTGGGCGCGTGGCCGCGCTCGGGACACATCGCGAGCTGATGGCCGGGAGCCCGATCTATCGCGAGATCTATGACTCGCAACTGGGCGACGGAGGTGCGCAGCATGGCTGAATCTGGCTCGTCCCGCCCCTCCGGGGGGCGCGCGCTGCCCGACCTGAGCAGCATCGGCACGGCGCGTCCCGGCGGCATGGGCCGCCGTCCGATGGGCAGCACGCGCATCGAAAAAGCGCGCGATCCGCGCGGCGCCATTCGCCGGCTGCTCGCCTATCTGCGTCCCCACCGCTGGGGCGTGCTGGGGACGCTTGCGCTGGTGGCGGCCAGCGCGCTGCTCGAACTGCTGGGGCCGCTGTTCATGGGACGGGCGATCGATAACGCCATCCAGGCGGCCGGCTACGCGACCGTGTTGCGAACGGTCCTGCTGATGGGCGGCACCTACCTCGGCGCCTTCTTTGCCAAGGTGGGCCAGAGCCTGATCATGGCACACGTAGTGCCGCAGGTGATGCGCGCTCTGCGCCGCGATCTGTTCCAGCACATCCAAAAACTGGCCTTGCGCGCGTTCGACCAGCGTACCACCGGTGACCTGATGTCTCGCCTGACGAACGACGTCGATGCGATCAACCGCGTGCTCTCCACCAATATCATCGCGTTGTTCAACGATGTGCTGAGCCTGACGGGCATCATTGTCGCCATGCTTGCGCTCAACGTCTGGCTGACGCTCGGCTCAATGCTGATTTTCCCGTTGATGATGCTGATGGTGGGCGCGGTCGGGCGCTACACGCGCCGTGGTTTCCGCGATCTGCAGGCACGCATCGGCCTGCTCAATGGCAGCCTGGAAGAGATGTTCAGCGGGCAGCGCATCATCATGGCCTATGGCCAGCAGGCTACCGTGCTGCAGGACTTTGACCAGGCCAATGACGCGGTACAACGCATCGGCACGCGCGCACAGACCTATGCGATGCTGGTGCCGCCGCTGATGGGCGTGATGAGCAACGCCAACATCGCCATTCTGGCGGGCCTGGGGGGCTGGATGACGGTTCAGGGGCTGGCGACGGTCGGCACCATCGCCACCTTTATTGGCTATTCGCGCCGTTTCGCGTCGCCGCTGCGCCAATTGGCAGACCTCTATAACCAGATTCAGAGCGCCCTGGCGGGCGCAGAGCGCGTGTTCGAGATCCTCGATGAGCCGACCGAGACCGAGGACCCGCCGGATGCCGTGGTATTGCGCGCTGCGCGCGGCGAGCTGGCGTTCGAGGGGGTCAGCTTTGGGTATGTGCCGGGCGTGCCGGTGATCCGCGACGTCAGTCTGCACGCGCAGCCCGGTCAGACGATTGCGCTGGTGGGCCCCACTGGCGCCGGCAAGACCACCCTGGTCA
>DIVQ01000199.1:1511-4461 GCA_002423325.1 Anaerolineales bacterium UBA6128
AGAACATCCGCTACGGACGCCTGGACGCCACCGACGACGAGGTGATCGCGGCGGCCACCATCGCCAACGCCGATCAGTACATCCGGCGCTTGCCTGAGGGCTACCAGACGCGCCTTTCTGAGCGCGCCAGCAACCTGAGCCAGGGCCAACGGCAGTTGCTGGCCATCGCGCGTGCGGTGCTGGCCGACCCGCGCATCCTCATNNCCTCATCCTCGACGAGGCCACCTCCAGTGTGGACACGCGTACCGAGGCGCATATTCAGGCGGCGCTGCTCGAACTGATGAAGGGGCGTACCAGCCTCGTAATCGCGCACCGCCTGAGCACCATTCGTCAGGCCGATCTGTTGCTGGTGATCGACCAGGGGCGGATTGTGGAGCGCGGGACGCACGACGAGCTACTGGCGCAGCGCGGCTTTTACCATCGGCTGTATATGAGCCAGTTCAAGGGCCAGGCCTAGCAGCGGCGGTCCCCGACCAAGAGGTTGTGGAATAACGGGGCGAACACGCGTGTGCGCCCATCGCATTCCACGACCTCGCGCCGTACCTGCTTGTCGCACCCCTCTGACGGTGCTATACTCGGCCGCGACGATTCAACCCGCGGTAAAGGCGCCACCGTGCTGCAGCCCGACACGATCCTTTTTGGCAAATACCAGATCCTTTCCGCCATCGGCGAGGGCGGCTATGGCCAGGTGTACCTGGCCTACGACCTGGCCATGGGGCGGCATGTGGCCGTCAAGGAACTGCTGCGCGACCTGGCCGAGCAGGACGACGCGCGCTGGAAGCGCTTTCAGGCGCGCTTCAGGCGCGAGGCGCAGACGGCGGGGCAGTTCGAGCACCCCAACGTGGTGGGGGCCTACGCGCTGGAGAGCGATGCCGACGGCAACCTGTACCTCGTGTTGGAATACGTCGATGGCGGCAGCTTGGAAGACCTGCTGGCCGCTGGAGCGCCGCTGCCGGTAGAGCAGGCTCTACACATCGCCATTGACATTTGCCGCGCGGTCGAGGCCATCTGCCGGCGCGACATTGTGCATCGCGACATCAAGCCCTCCAACATCCTGCTGACGCGCGCGCCCGTGCCCGACGGCCCGGTGGCCAAGCTGACCGACTTTGGCATTGCACAGGTGGGTCACGAGACCCGACGCACCCAGGAGACGCCGGCGCACCCCGGCACGCCGGCCTTCATGTCGCCCGAGCAGGCTACGTCTACAGGCTATCTGGACCAGCGCTCCGACCTCTACTCGCTGGGCCTGGTACTGTACGAGATGCTGACGGGCGAGACCTATTTGCGCAATCAGGTATCGCCTCGTGAACGCAACCTACTGGTGCCCGCAGCGCTGGATGTAGTGGTCATGCGCGCACTGCGCGATAGCCCCATCGATCGGTACCAGAGCGCCACCGTGATGCGGCGCGATCTCGAGCGCGTGCGCGATCAGCGGCTGCTCGGGCAGGCGCGCATTATGCTGCAGGCCATCAGGCCGCGCCAGATTGCCACGCTGGCGGGTTTGCTATTGTTAGCCCTCGTCGTGTACGGCGGGGTTCGTCTGGGCCGTACGCTGGCACAGATCACCGCCAGCGTGACGCC
Organism: Anaerolineales bacterium UBA6128; assembly: GCA_002423325.1. GTDB lineage: Bacteria > Chloroflexota > Anaerolineae > UBA1429 > UBA1429 > UBA6128. The sequence continues at coordinate 3,093 of DIVQ01000199.1, forward strand.
GGTCGTTACGCTCACGGTCGGGCCGCCCGGCACGCCCACCGACGATCCGGCGGCGACGCCACCCGCACCCACCGCGACGTCCACCCTGAGCTTGGTCGATCCTTACGAGCCGGATGATCAGTCGTCGGCGCCGATCTCTATCGGCGAGGTGCAGACGCGTGCCTTTGACCCGCAAGGCGATCTTGACCGTGTGTCGTTCCGTGTCAAGGCCGGTCGCATGTATCTGGTGACCACCAGCAATCTGGCAATCGGCGTGGATACGCGGCTGGAGGTACAGGTGGACGGCCAACTGCTGGTCAACGACGATATGTCGCCCGGCACGTTGGCCTCGCAGGTACAGTTCACCGCGCCGTCGGATGGTCTGGTAGTGGCCACCATTCACAATCAGGACCAGTACGGGCCGCTGCGCACCTATGACGTGAGTGTGGTGGTGGTCGAGCCGACGCCTACTGTGACGATGACGCTTACGCTGGCTCCGGGGGAGGCGACCCTCACTCCGCGCCCGACGCTGTTGCGCGGGACGATCAGCCCCTCGCCCACCTGGACGCTGCGACCTTCACTCACTGTGACGCCGTCCAGAACGCGCACGCCCACGCGAACGCGCACTGTAACCCGCACGCGTACGCCCACGCGAACGCGCACCCCCACACGCACGCGGACGGTGTCGCCCACGGTGACCCAGTCCCGTACGCCCAGCCTGTCACCCACCATCACGCTGACGCGGACGCCGACACCGACCGCCAGCCCCGCGCGTACCTTGCCGCCGGTGCGCACCCCGTTCCCGGGGCGCTGAGCCATGCGCGCCCGCTGTCTGTTCGCTGCCCTGCTCTGCCTCACGCTGGCCTGCCCGAGCGTGGCCGCTCAACCGCTCCCGGACCCCACCTGGACGGTCTATGGTGTGCGCGATGGGCTGCTCAGCCGCACTGTGCATTGTCTTCACGCGACTGCTGACGGCGGCCTGCTGGCGGGCACCTCGGGAGGCCTGAACCACTGGGATGGCGCACGCTGGCGGCAGTACAGCGCGGGCAACGGGATGGCCGAGGGGTATATCACGGCTGCGACGGACCTTGACGGTGCGCTCTGGGCGGGCAGTTGGGGTGGGGGCCTGAGCGTGCTGCGCGCGTCCGGTTGGCGCACCTTTCGCGCCGCGAACAGCCCTCTGCCGAGCGACTGGATCACCGACCTCGCCGTCGAGGGGCGCACGCTCTGGATTGCCACCTATGGCGGCGGACTGGCGGCGCTCACCGGGGACGCATGGCGCGTCTACCGGCGCGGCGATGTGACGCCAGGCAGCACCCCCGGCCTGCCGAGCGACTGGCTGACCTGCGTGCTGCCGGACGGGTCGGGCGGGGCCTGGGTGGGCAGCGAG
>DIVQ01000129.1 GCA_002423325.1 Anaerolineales bacterium UBA6128
ACCCACTCATCGTTCGTGCACCCGCGCACGCAGGATGAGCGCAACTTTCGCTTGCTGTGTCTGAACACCGCGATGATCGGCGTGGCGCAGGGGGGCATCGTCACCTTTATGCCCGTCTTTTTCGCGCGTCAGGGCGCCAGCCCCGCCATGCTGGGCTGGCTGGCCTCGACCCCCTCGCTCATGGTCGTGCTGTTCGGGCTGCTGGGGGCGTCCATTGCCGAGCGCTACGCCGACCAGGTGCGCGCTTCGGCGATGTGGGTGCTGCCGGTGCGCTTTTCGTTTCTGCTGTGCGCGCTGTTGCCCTTCTGGCTGCCCCCCGAGCAACTGCTTGTCCCACTCCTCGTCATCTGGACGCTGCGGGCGATCCCGCTGACGGTGTCGATCCCCACCTGGACGTCGGTCATCTCGCGTGCAGTGTCTCCCGACAAACGTGCGCGGCTGAACGGCACACGTTGGGCCTTTATGAGCGTGGCGGTCGCGGTCAGCAGCGCGCTGTTCGGTCTGCTGTTGGACCGTGTGCCTGCGCCGCTCAACTATCAACTGGTCTTTTTCATCTCGTTCGCGTTTGCGTCGCTCGACCCCTGGTTCTTTTCGCATGTGCAGGTGCCGCTCATTGAGCCGGCCGCCAGAGTGCAGACGGCGCACGGCCTGCGGGGCGTGATCGCCTATTTTGCGCCGGTGGTGCGGCACAAGCCCTTCATGGTCTTTCTGGCGGCTACGACGCTTTATCGCATTACGCTGTACCTGCCCGGTCCGCTCTTTACGCTCTACTGGGTCAACGATCTGGCCGCCAGTGACACGCTGATCGGCCTGCGCAGCACGGTGGGCTATGGCGCCCTGGTGGTTGGCTATCTCTTCTTTGGGCGGCACGCCAACCGCATCGGTCACCGACGCCTGTTGATGGTTGCAGCGATCATCACGGCGCTGCACCCGATCCTGACGATGCTGGTGTCGTCGGCCATCTGGCTGCTGCCCATCGCCGTGTTGTGGGGGCTGGCGGCTGCGGGGGTCGATATAGGGCTGTTCGACATCACGATGGCTTCCTGGCCCGGCGAACGCCAGCCCCTGTTTGGCGCGGTCTGGAATATGACGGCCGAGTTTTCGGCCTTTTTGGGGCCGTTGATCGGCGCCACCCTGCCGACGGCGATGTCATTGGGCATCGCGCTGCTGGTGGTGGGGGCCGCGCAGATGCTGGCTACCGTGCCCTTTGCGGCCTTGCCACGCGACGAACAGCCGGCTATAATGGGCGAGTAGCATAGCGGACGTAGCCGCGGGCCTTCCGGATTCTGCGTTTGGAGGGATACAGGCATGCCGATCTATGAATACCGTTGCTCCGCTTGTGGGCGACGCTTTACCGAGTTCTCGCGCAAGGTGCTGTCTCGAGAGGATGATGTGCATCCGCCCTGCCCCAGTTGCCTGAGCGCCGAGACCGTGCGTACCGTCGGCTCGTTCATCATTCAGGGACCCAAGGCGGCCGACCCGAAGGAAGCGGGCTACCTGAACGCACAGCACGAGCGCGAGATGCAGATGACCCCGCGCGAGCACATCGAGGAATTCCGCAAGATGACCAATCCCGATCCAGACTAGCCCCGGGGCGGGGCAGTCGCGGCGGCACGACGCAGCGATCGCCTGTACGGATGAGAAAACGCTCGCAAGCACATTGCTTGCGAGCGTTTACATTTCTGCTGGCCGGGTGGCCGCGCGGGAATCGTTCCCGCGGGCTAAAAGATCGGCAGATAGCGATCCATCTCCCAGGGCGTGACGGCCATACGATAGTCGTCCCACTCTTGCTTTTTGGCGTCGACAAAGCGCTCGTAGACGTGCGGGCCCAGCGCTTCGCGCATCAGCGGATCGGCCTCGAGCTTGTCCAGCGCCTCACGCAGCGAACCCGGCAGCGTCTGCAGCCCCTGGCGCGCGCGCTCCGACTCGAACAGGTTTTCCTCGGTGGCGGGGCCGAGCGGCAGCTCGTTCTTGATGCCGTCCAGACCAGCCTTGAGCATCACCGAAAAGGCCAGGTACGGGTTACAGCTGGGGTCCGGGCAACGCAGCTCCAGACGGGCGCTCTCCGGCGTGTTGGCCTTGGGAATGCGGATCAGCGCCGAGCGGTTAATGCGCGCCCAACTGACGTACACGGGGGCCTCATACCCGGGCACCAGGCGCTTGTACGAGTTGACCAGCGGCGCCAACACCGCGGCCATCGCCGGGGCGTGCTTGAGCTGGCCCGCGATAAAGTGCTTGGCCAGCTTGGACAGGTTGTACGAGTCCGACGGGTCGGCAAAGGCGTTCTTGCCGGTCTTGATGTCGGTAAAGCTCTGGTGCACGTGCATGCCCGAGCCGTTGATGCCGCGGATGGGTTTGGGCATAAAGGTGGCATACAGGCCGGCGCGCTGAGCGATCGCCTTGAGCACATACTTGAAGGTGACCGCATGATCGGCCGCGTCTACGGCGTTGCCATAGCGAAAGTCGATCTCGTGCTGCCCGATGGCCACCTCGTGATGGCCCGCCTCGACCTCGATCCCAAATGCCTCGAGCGCCGAGATCATGTCCTGGCGCACCAGCGTGCCGCGGTCGGTGCTTACGTCAAAGTAGCCGGCCTCGTCGTGGGTGACGCCGGGCAACGGCCGACCGTCGGCGTCGGTCTTGAACAGAAAGAACTCGAGCTCCGGGCCCACTTTGTACTCGTAACCCAGGTCGGCCGCCTCCTGCATCACCTTGGCGAGGACGGTGCGGGGCGATCCCGCAAACGGCTCGCCATCCGGTGTGTACACGTTGCAGATCATGCGCGCGGTCTGGTGCGCGTTGGACTGCCACGGAAAGACCGCGAACGTGTCGAGGTCGGGGTACAGGTACATGTCGCTTTCGCTGATGCGGGCAAAGCCTTCGATGGACGAGCCATCGAACCAGACGCCGTGCTCCAGTACGCCGTGCAACTGGCTGACGGGCACGGTGATGTTCTTGACCATGCCTGTGATGTCGGTGAACTCAAAGTTGATGAAGCGCACCTGGTTCTGCTCGACGGCCTCAACGATCGATTCCTTTGTGAACTTGGACATGACACACCTCTATAGTCAGGATAGGGCCGTCGTTGGCCTGGGCGCCCGCCGTGCGCCTCAACATGTCCAACATTCTAGCAGAGTCCTCGTGGGGAGGCTTCAGGCAGCGGACACCGGGTTGGCGGCGCAGGAATTGTGCAGATTGCACAAATGGGGCGGGCAGCTAAGAGCGCGCGTCAGCGCAGGTCGGCGCTCGTGAGGCGATGGATGGCCAGCGCGACTTGCAGGGCGAGCCGCGTCTCGGGGTCCTCGAGGTCGAGTCCGGTGATCTCGACGATACGACGCAGTCGGTAAGAGAGCGTGTTGCGGTGCACCGAAAGGCGCTCTGCGGCGCGGCTGGTGTTGCCATTCTCGCCAAAGTAGACCGCCAGCGTCCGTACCAGGTCTGCGTCGTGCTCACCGTCGTACTGCAGCAGCGCCCCGAGCGTCTCGGTGTGGAATCGCTGCACCTCGGCGCGCGCCGGGCCGCTGGCGGGGTGGTGCAGACCGGCCAGCAGTCGGTAGAGCCCCAGGTCGTCATAGTGGTAGGGGCCGGGGCGGTCGTTGAGGCGTGACCCGAGGGCGCAGGCGTCCAGCGCCTGTCGAACCGAGTCGCGCAGCCCCTCCAGCCCGGCGCCCAGGCGCCCGATGCCCGGAGCGATGCGCGTGGCGCGGCTGCTCAGGATCTGGCGCAGCCGCCGTTCGGAGGTGTTGGGGTGCAGGGCGCACAGGAGCAGTGCGTTGTTGCGGTAGCGCAACTGGAGCGTGTGCAGCATCAGTGGCTGCAGCGCCTGGCGCAGGTCGAGGGCAGTCTCCTGGCTGGGTGTCGGTGCATCGGCGTCACAGGACAGGGCCAACGCCACGTGGCGGCTGTGGGGTGTCAGCGGGTAGCCCAGGCGCTCCAAGCGCGCGTTCAGTGCCTCGGGATCCGGTGTGGCAGCGAGCAACTGCTCCACCAGGTCGGCGCCCAGGCGCTCCTCGGTTTCCTGGCGGGCCACCTGCTGGAGCATGTCCACGGCGCAGATCTCGGCAGCGCCGCGCGCCTGTAGTGCGTCCAGTCCGCGGCTGGCGCCGGAGGCACTCGCCACCACCAGCCGCCCCAGCGCGCGGCCGCTCCCCTGGATCGAGAACTCGATCGCCGGCCCGGGCTTGTGCGGCGCCTCGCCGGCGGAGATCTGCGTGTGCCCCTGTGCGTCCAGGATGGACACCTGCCCCCCCACGGCGCGGGCCAGCGCATCGGCCAGGCCCTGCAGGCCCTCGCGATCGTAGGCTTGCTGCAGGGCGCGACGCGCTGCCATCTCGCGCAGCGCCATCTGTCCTTCGCGGTCGACGAGGGCGCGCAGGATGTCGCGTTCAAGCTGACGGAGGTCGGTATCGGCCGGCGTCACAAACACCGGCAGGCTCAGCGAGTCCGCCAGGGTGATGTCTGCCGGGGTCAGCGGCTCGTCCAGCACCAGCGCGGCAGCGTGTGCCTGCGCCAGTGCCTCGATCAACCGGCCGGCGGTGATGTCGGGGTCGAGGCTGCGGGCCACCTGCAGGCGAGCCAGCGCCAGGTAGCCCTCGCCCAGATCGCCGAACATCGGGTAGCTGGCCCGCAGGGTGGCGACCCACTCCACGCGGCAGTCGAGGCCCTGCTCACCAGCCGCCAGCACACTCCCCGGCGGCAATGCCAGGTCCCATAGCGCCCTGACGGTGACCCAGGCTTCTACTGCGGGCATGGCCCCTGTACTCCCGTACGCACTCAGACTGGGCGCGGAGGCGTGTTTGTGCTGAGCGCGTCTGCGCTAGCCGCGTTTGCGCGTCCAGTGCTCCTGCAGGCTGGTGACGTCCATCTCGCCCGAGCGCAGCGCGGCGATAGCCTGCGCGGCGGCCTTGGCGCCCGATAGGGTCGTCACCACCGGCACATTGTACTGCACTGCGGCGTTGCGCAGTACGTGTTCGTCGCTGAAGGAGCGTCCGCCCAGCGGCGTGTTGATCACCAGGTCGATCTCGCCGTTGATGATCAAGTCGGCGCCGTTGGGGCGTCCTTCGCTGACCTTGAGGATGGTCTGCACGTCCAGGTCCTGATCGCGCAGGTAGGCGGCGGTGCCGCGTGTGCCCACCAGATGAAAGCCCTGCGCGGCGAACTCGCGCGCCACCGGCAGCAGGTTGGCTTTGTCGTGATCGTTGACGCTCAGGAACACAGTGCCTGAGGTGGGTAAGGCGTTGCCGGCCGCGATCTGCGCCTTGGCGTAGGCCAGGCCAAAGCTCGCGTCGATGCCCATCACCTCACCGGTTGAGCGCATCTCGGGCAGCAGGATGGCCGGCTCCTGCGGGAACTTGACAAAGGGCAGCACCACCTCTTTGACAAAGTGCCCCTGCAGGCGCGGCTCGTCGGGCACGTCCAGCTCGGCCAGCTTTTTGCCGGCGATGATCTGGCAGGCCACGCGCACCCACGAGACCCCCGTCGACTTGCTGACATACGGCACGGTGCGCGACGCGCGCGGGTTGGCCTCCAACACGTAGACCACCCCGTCCTTCATCGCATACTGCACGTTCAGGCAGCCGCGGGTGTTGAGCGCCAGCCCCAGCCGCCGGGTATAGTCGCGCAGCGTCGCCAGGGCGTCCTCGCTGACCATGGCGGTGGGGATCACACAGGCGCTGTCGCCCGAGTGCACGC
>DIVQ01000165.1 GCA_002423325.1 Anaerolineales bacterium UBA6128
GTTTCTCAACACCCCCCTGTCGGCGCTTGTTGCCCAAGGAGCCGTTTCGGGCTAAAATGAAGGTTCAAGCGGCGTTCGCGCCTGCGAACGGTCCCAGCCATTCACTCTGCATACTGGGGAATAGGCATGCCATCCGAATCCAGCCAACCGCACGACGCTCACACCGCGCCCGTGCCACAGACCGATCTCAGCACAGGTCTGACGAGCGCTCAGGCCGCCGCCCTGCTCGAGCAGTTCGGCCACAACGAGGTGTCCGAGAAGCGCTCCAGTGCATTGCTGCGTTTCGCCAAAAAGTTCTGGGGGCTGAGCGCCTGGATGATCGAGGCGATCATCCTGCTGTCGTGGATCCTGCAGCGCTACCCCGACCTCTACATTGTCTCTGCGCTTCTGGTCATCAATGCGGTGCTCAGCTTTATGCAGGAGGAAAGGGCTTCCGCCGTCGTCGACACGCTCCGCTCCCGACTGCAGGTTGACGCCCGCGTGCTGCGCGATGGGACCTGGCGTGCGCTGCCCGCGCGCGATCTGGTGCCGGGCGACGTCGTGAGACTCCGAGCGGGCGACCTGGTGCCGGCCGACATGCATCTGATGCAGGGCGCGCTCACGGTCGACCAGTCTGCGCTGACGGGCGAGTCGGAGGCGCTGCAGCGATCGTCGGGCGAGACGCTCTATGCTGCCTCGGTCGTGCGACGCGGCGAGGCCACCGGCATCGTGACCTTGACCGGGGCGGGCACCTACTTTGGGCGCACGACCGAGCTCGTGCAACTCGCACGACCGACCATGCAGATCGAAAAGGTCGTCTCACGGCTTGTGCGCTGGCTATTCATCATCGTGGGCGTCCTGCTGGCTGTTGCGCTCGTGGTCGCGGGGGTGCGCGGGGCGTCGCTCGTGGATCTGCTGCCCCTGGTGCTCGTGCTGCTCCTGGGCGCTGTGCCGGTCGCGTTGCCGGTGATGTTCACCGTCAGCATGGCGCTCGGCTCGCGCGATCTGGCCAAGAAGAACGTGCTGGTGACGCGCCTGACGGCGTCGGAGGACGCCGCGACCATGGACGTGCTGTGCGTGGACAAGACCGGCACCATCACCACGAACCAGTTGGCCGTAGCCAACGTTCTGCCACTCAACGGATATACGGCTGACGACGTTATCATGTACGGACTGTGCGCCTCAGAGCAGGCCAATCAGGACCCCATCGATGATGCGTTCATCGCAGAGGCGCGGCGGCGTGGGCTGGACCGCCACATCATCGAGCAACTTACTTTCTCGCCCTTTGACCCAGCCACGCGCCGAACTGAAGCACGGGTGAGAGTGGATGGGATGGACTGCAGTGTGACCAAAGGCGCCGTGATCGCCGTGGCCGAAGCCAGCGACGACCCCGAACACGCCTCCTCTCTCGAGGCGCAGGCCAACGCCTATGCGGCCCAGGGTCATCGCACGATCGCTGTGGCGCGCGCCGATGAGGACGGCGGCCCGTTGCGCCTGGTTGGCCTTGTGAGCCTCCAGGACATGGTTCGGCCCGACAGCGCCACGTTCATCAGCGCACTCGAGGATCGCGGGGTCGACGTCAAGATGCTGACCGGCGACGCCGTCCCCATCGCGCGTGAGGTTGCCGCCCAGGTGGGCCTCGGCACCACCATCAGCCGTGCGGACGAGCTCGAGCGCCTGGCCGGTTCAGACTTGCAGGCTGCGGCGACGCTGGCTGAAGCCAGCGACGGATTCGCCGCGATCTATCCGGAGGGCAAATACACGGTCGTGCGCGCATTGCAGGCTAAGGGCCACGTCGTGGGCATGACCGGAGACGGGGTAAACGACGCGCCCGCGTTGCACCAGGCCGAAGTCGGTATCGCCGTCAGCAACGCCACCGACGTCGCCAAGGGAGCCGCCAGCGTGGTCCTCACGTCGGAGGGCCTGTCCAGCATTGTCGCTTTGGTCGATAACGGCCGACAGATCCACCAACGCATCGCGACCTGGATCGTGAACAAGGTCAGCCGCACGATCCTCAAGACTTCGTTTGTGGTGGGCGCCTATCTGTTGACGGGTGAGTATGTGATCTCGGCACTGGCCATGCTGATGATGATCTTTATGACCGACTTTGTCAAGATATCACTCTCCACCGACAACGTGCGCGGGTCCAGTGCGCCCGCGTCGTGGGAAATCGGAGCACCCGTCAAAGTCGCCGTAGTGATCGGCGTGCTGATGGTGATCGAGGCCTTCGGACTGTTGGCGTTTGGCCTCCGCCACCTGGGCCTGAGCGACAACCTGCCTGCTTTGCACACCTACTCGTTCCTGATTCTGTTCTACTTTGCGATGTTCTCGATTCTGGTCATCAGAGAACGCGATCACTTCTGGCGCTCCAGACCCAGCCGAACGCTCAGCCTCGCGATCAGCATCGACCTCGCCGTCGGAACATGCATCGCGATCATCGGCATCCCCGGCCTGGTTCGTTTGCCTTGGCAGCACGTCCTGATGGTGCTCGGCGCGGCAGCGCTCTTTGCCCTGCTGATCAACGACCAGGTCAAGGTCAAACTGGCTCGTCTTGTCGGCTTTGCGCCCTAGGAACCCGCTGAAAAAGC
>DIVQ01000078.1 GCA_002423325.1 Anaerolineales bacterium UBA6128
CGATGCGGCTGCCGTCCGGCGACCACACCGGCTCGCGTCCCTCCACCAGGAAGCGGAGCTCTTCCGTCTGAGTGTCAAAGAGATAGATCTGCCAGTCAAAGAACTGTGTTGCATGTTCGAGTTTCCACACATCCGTCACCGCCAGAGCCAGCCTGGCGCCGTCGGGAGAGACGCTGCCCCAGCGCAGCGGAGGCCCCTCGATCCCTTGGAGCGGATAGTGCCCCAGGTACAGGCCGGCCTTTTCCTCGGTGTCGATCAGCAGCCGTTCGTCCGTGCCGTCATCGTTCATGATCGAGACCCGGTTGCCCTCGCGGATGATGATGTGGAAGGGCTGCGGCGCGACATCCTCCAAGCCGGGGATGAAGGGCGGCGTGGCCACCGGAAAGGGCGTGACCACTGGTGTGGGTTGGGGGGTAGGTACAGGTGGCGGCGGCTCTTTGGTGGGAAAGGGTGTCGAGGTGGGCCACGGCGTCACGAAGGGCGTTGGGCCTGTCGGCGTCGGCGCGGGGGGCGGATAGGCGGACTCCCTGGGTGGAGCAGTCGCCAGCTTGCCCGTGATCTCCGGCAGCGGATAAGGGAAGCCGCCATCCTGTTTGGGAGAGGGAAGGATCTGGGCGGTTAATCCGGGCGCATCGTCCGGCCTGGCAAGCACCAGGATCAGAACGATCAGCGCCACACCGGCAAGCAGCATGACCAGAACCTGCATCGTTTTGCTGATACGCCTCATTTCGTGCCTCCTTATCCTGCGATATCCACTACCGGCGCTTGGTGAATGAAGCAACGTGGAGGGTGCAGAGTTGCGCGAGATCGAGTCGGGCCTGCAAGTCGGCAGCCCACTGGAGCTGGGAGTGCACTTGCGGAGCGTTGGGGGAACGATTCCATTCTATGGCTATCATACACCCTGTCTTTACTTTCTGCAATACCCATCGAAAATAACATACAATAATGTTCTGTAATTTTTTCGACCATACCATACGGTAATATCACTTGGGCGATACTGTGCTCTCATAGTAGGTGGGCTCACGTCCCCCGACGACTCTACAGGCCCTGGGGCCGACAGCGCCCATCAGGGTGGATTGCCCCCCGCGCACCACAGCGTATAATCATTGCGCGACTGTACTCTGATCTTGGAGTCCGCCATGCGCCGTCGACCCTTTGCCCTCATGCGCGACTATGCGCGCGTGCTGGCCATGCAGCGCGTCAGTTGGCCGATCAACTTTCCCGCGGCGCCCTTCAGCGAGCCGGCCTTTCGCAGCGGCCTGGCCAAGGCCCAGTTCGGAGGCGGCATCTATGTCTACGAAGAGGGCGACGCGCTGGTGGGCTGGCTGTGGCTCGACTATGGCACGATGGGCGTGGCGCACATCCGCCAGCTGCAGGTGCAGGAGGCGCACTGGGGACGCGGGATCGGTCGCCGCATCCTCAGCGACGCCCTCATGCTGAGCGCTGCGCGTGGCTATGGCGCCGTCACACTGACGGTGACCAAGTCAAACGCGCGCGCCATGGCCCTGTACGAGCACTTTGGTTTCGTCGTGACGCGCGACGATGGCGCGCGGCAGCGCATGCGCCTCGAATTGCCCGACGTGGATGACGACCCGGACGACGACTGAGAGCCGCGCCCACAAAACAGAGCCCACGCGGCGCAGGCTGCGTGGGCTCTTGCTTGACCGGGACTGGCGTCTCAACGACACAAGGCCCTGTTTTTTCGTGCCTTTCGTGTTTTTCGTGGTTACTGTTTGCCACCCTCGGGCACGGTGACGGTGTGCTCACCCAGCGTCACGCGGTCGCCGGGCTGCAGCTTTTTGCTGCGCCGCGTCTCGACCACGCCGTTGAGCAGCACCTGTCCCCCCTGGATCAGGTACTTGGCCTCGCCTCCCGAGCGTACGAGCCCCTCGTATTTCAGGAACTGGTCCAAGCGAATCGCGGGCTGTTCCTCAGTCATGGTGCTCCCTTGCCGACGCCGCGTCGGCGCGAGAGGCCGCGAGAAACCGAGCCTCTCGATAGACCAGGTCTGCAAAACGCAGTCATAGGGGCGCACAGCTGTGCGCCCCTACGCATCAATACCAGATCAGCAGGCCGCTAGGCGACGCCTACCCCAACCGCTCCACCAGCTCTTCCAGTTGCTTGTGCAGCCGGGCCGGCAGGCGCTTGCCGAACTTTCCAAAGAACTCTTCGATACCGGGCAACTCGGCCTTCCAAACGGCCGGATCCACCTTGAGCAACTCTGCCAGATCCTCCGCTGGAACGTCGAGGCCCTTGAGATCGAGGTCCTCCGGGTTGGGCAGATAGCCGATCGGCGTCTCTTTGGCGCCGGCCTTGCCATCCACGCGCTCGCACATCCACTTGAGCGCGCGGCTGTTCTCGCCAAAGCCGGGCCACAGCCAGTGGCCTTCGGGCGTCTTGCGGAACCAGTTCACGTAAAAGATCTTGGGCGCCTTGTCGCCGAGGCGGTCGCCCATCTTGAACCAGTGCGCGAAATAGTCGCCCATGTTATAGCCGCAGAACGGCGTCATCGCAAAGGGGTCGCGGCGCAGATTGCCCACCGCGCCGATGTTGGCCGCCGTGGTCTCGGAGGCCGCCGTAGCGCCCATGAACACGCCGTGGTCCCAGTTGAACGATTCGGTGACCAGCGGCACGACGCTGGCGCGGCGTCCGCCAAAGATAAAGATGTCGATCGGGACGCCCTCGGGCTTTTCCCAGTCGGGCGAGATGATCGGGCACTGCGAAGCGGGCGCGGTAAAGCGCGCATTCGGGTGAGCGGCTGGCTCCTTCATGTCCGGGGTCCAGTCGTTGCCCTTCCAGTCGATGGCGTGCGCGGGCTTGGGGCCATCCATGCCCTCCCACCAGACACTTCCGTCGTCGGTCAGTGCTGTGTTGGTAAAGATGGTGTTCTCGCGAACGCTGTCCATCGCCATCGGGTTCGAGTCGTACGACGTGCCAGGCGCGACGCCAAAGAACCCTGCCTCGGGGTTGATGGCGTACAGGCGGCCGTCGGGGCCGATCTTGAGCCAGGCGATGTCGTCGCCGATGGTCTCCGCCTTCCAGCCCGGGATGGTGGGCTGCAGCATCGCCAGGTTCGTCTTGCCGCAGGCCGAGGGGAAGGCG
>DIVQ01000054.1 GCA_002423325.1 Anaerolineales bacterium UBA6128
CGACACGGCCAGCGTACCCCCTGGATCACCGCGAGACTGCAGCAAAGGCAAGCCGCCCCGCAGCAGCTCCCACGAGACGCCTCTATCCGCCGAACGGTACAGACCCCTGGCGCCAACCACGAACAGTGTCCGGTCGCGAGCATAGTCTGGCGAGACCACGATGGCCCGCGGGTAAGCCCTCAATTGTGCGCTGATCGGTCGCCCAGTTTGTTCTGCGAATCCACCGACGGCGCTCAGGACCGACACCCTCGATCCATCAATCGCCAGCATGAGGTCGCGCTCCGTATCCAGCGCCTGCACGGCGTAGCGCGGCAGATAGCCGAGCGGCGTCATACTGGCCATGTCGAGCGCCAGCCACCGACGGTCGCGCTCGATAAAGCCCATCCGACCATCCGGCGTCAGGCACTCCAGCCGGACACCGTCCCACCAACTCGCGCGCTCACGCGTCGAAACATCCCAGGCCACCAGGTTGGATCGCATCACGTAGCGCGAATAGGTCAGACTCTCAAAGGTCTGGCCTGACGCAGGCAGCCAGGCCAACCACCCATCTGTGGACGTCGGTAGCAGCGTCAACGCATGGCTGATCGGACTGAGCGAGTCGAGCGCGAAGAGCCGCGGCGGCGGGTACGCGCCCGGGCCATGCCCCGCAGCAATTGCGGTCATCTCGAGCGCCAGGACGTTGTGCTCCGGAAAAGCGTGAACACTGCGCACGGCGGCCTGTCCCGAGCACCCCTTGCACTCCTGCGCATCGATGTCAGGTGTCAGCGACCCGAGCTCGACGAGCGTCTGGCCGCTGTAGATGCGCCCGCTATATCCCGCGACGTAAACCTCGTCGCGGGCTGCGTTGTATGCCGGCACGCCGCCAAGCCCGATAGCGCCGACTCGCTGACCCGTGGCCAGGTCCCAGACCTGCACGCTGCCTTCGCCGTTCGGGTAGCCGGCCCAGGCGCTACCCACCAGCGCTCGTCCACGCGTTATGTCCAGCGCCAACTTGTTCCCGCCCGTGATCTCCTGCGTCACGCGCATTTCCGCCAGCTGCACCACGCTGACGCGATCAGCATCACCCTCCGCCTGCGCCACCAGCAGATGGCCCCCCTCCGCATCAAGCAGCAGTTCTCCACTGCCCGCCGCGATAGAGCGCCCCGGCTTGAGTGCTCCTTGTTCTATGCCAGACGCGTCGATCGCGTACAGCCGTCCAGCCGTGTCATTAACGTACAGCCGCCCCGCGTCAGGGTCGTGCGCAAGGCCACGCAGCTCCACGCCGACCTGCAGACGCGCTTGCACGCCAAGCGTGGCGCCGTCTACCAGCACCAGCGCGTGGGCGTTGCGCTGCAGAGCGTAGAGCGACCCGTCGTGAGGCAGCCGCGCAAGCGCGCTCGCGCCCCACAGAGTCACGGGCGTGCCAACAAGACGCCCACTCGTATCGCACGCCACGAGGCGCAGCGCGGACCCGCCAGCCTCCACCCAGACCATTTCCTGCAGCACAACCCGCTCAGCGTTCACGTCTGCCCAGGCCAGATCCCAGTCGCCTGCATCGAAGACAGGGCGCGCACCGACTCCCAGCCCGCCACTCGGGGAGACCACATAAAAGTCAGAAACTGGTGCGTCTTCCTGCGACACGATGCTCTCAACCAGCAAAGCCTTGCTCGCCAGGTCCGGCAGCAGACCATCGATTCGCTGCCCTGGTACCGACACCTGCCACAGCAGGCCCAATCTGGACGCTTCGTACGCGTACAGCTCGGTTCCGGCCGCCACGTACAGGCGATCAGCGCTGGCGTCACACGCCAATTCAATCGGCGCCCCGGGGGCAAAGGCACGCAGATCGAGCACATCAACTTGCTCAAGCGTCGACACGTCGAGCGCCACCAGACGGTCGATGTAGGCGAGGTAGAGCCGATTGCGCCCTATGTCCAGCCAGATGCCATGCTCGGGATTGACCCAGTCTGTCGCAACATCGGTACGCTGCCGGCCAGTACTGGCATCCAGCACCACCAGCCGGCTGGCGTAGGCGTCATCCTGATACGTCACATAAACCCAGCCATCGCCCACAGCCAGCGGGCCGGGCATACCGCCCGGGAGCGGCCACACTTCTCTGACGCGACCCGCCCGCATATCCAAGACGACGACTGCGCCCTGTCGCTCGTCGCAGACGTCGCACGTCTGACAAGCGACATACGCGGTGCCGTACTCGTCGACTGCCAGCGCCGCGGGGCCGTAGGCATCTCCGGCCTCGTTGCCCAGGTCCAGTTGGGCAAGCAGACGCGGCAGCGCGCCGGAAGGAGTAGGCTGTGACGCTGGCGTGAGGGATTCTGGCGCGGTAGGCGCAACCGTGGCGGTAGTCGGCGCGATGAGCGACGCCGTCGGGCCAAGGGTCTTCTTCGCGCTTGGCACAGCCGTTGCGCTGCCCACAGCTTCGGATGGACTGACTGGGGCAGACCGGCAGGCCGCCAAGACCAGAACCGCGCCGAGCACTGCCATCCGGATGCTGATGAGCCGGTACACCATCGATCCTATCCCCGCGAGCGTATTTGGAGCGCCAGTGTAGCACATCCGGCTTGGCTGTCCAGCAGGTTTCTGTGTCGTTTCCCTGCTGAGGCGAGATCGCGCAATCAAGCTCTGCCCTGGAGTGCGATTTGGCATACGGAGGGAAGAGTGCTATCATGAATAGAAGTGGGTTGCGCCGGCCAGGCAGGAACGTCTGGTATAGCGCAACTCATTCTGTGCACTGTCTTGGGCGGGCGTGTCCCGACAGTCCGGTCCGCAAACGCGACCGGTTGCCAGGATGGCCCGCCCTTTCATATGCCCGAGGATAGGACAAGCGAGAATGAATACCGAGCGACTAACTAACATGCGCAACATCGGCATCATCGCACATATCGATGCCGGCAAGACGACGACGAGCGAACGCGTGCTCTACTACACCGGTGTCGTGCACCGCTCCGGAGACGTAGACGAAGGCAACACCGTCACCGACTTTATGCCCCAGGAACGCGAGCGCGGCATCACGATCCAGTCAGCGGCCGTGACTACGTCCTGGGCTGGCTGCCAGATCAACCTGATCGACACGCCAGGGCACATCGACTTTACCGCTGAGGTGCAGCGCTCACTGCGCGTGCTCGACGGCGGCGTGGTTGTGTTCGACGGTGTTTCCGGCGTCGAGCCGCAGTCAGAGACGGTGTGGCATCAGGCCGACATCTATGGTGTGCCGCGCATCTGCTTTGTGAACAAGATGGATCGCACAGGCGCCAACCTGGACGACACCGTTGCGATGATCGTCGAACGTTTGGGCGCCCATCCGGTCGTGCTGCAGATGCCGCTCGGCCGCGAGAGCGGCTTCCACGGCGTCATTGACCTCGTGCAGATGCACGCCATCACCTTTGATGGCCACGAAGATAGCCCGCCCGTTGTGGGCCCGATCCCGCACGAGTTGCGTGCCGAAGCAGAGGCACGTCGCGACAAGATGCTCGAGGCCCTGGCCGACGTCGACGACGCAATCGCTATCTCATACCTTGACCAGGACCCCATCAGCGTGGCCGAGATTCAGTCGGCGCTGCGCAAGGCCACATGCAATGGCGACGCCGTGCCAGTGCTGTGCGGCTCGGCACTGCGCAACACCGGCATCCAGCCGCTGCTCGATGCCGTCATCGCCTACCTCCCGTCGCCGCTGGAGGTACGCCCCATGCAGGCGCACACGCTCGTCGACGACGAAAAAGTGGACTGCCCGCCAGACCCGTCTGACCCGGTGGCGGCGCTGATTTTCAAGATCTCAACGGATCCGTACGTCGGCAAGTTGGCCTTTGTGCGCGTCTACTCCGGCAGTCTGCGTCGTGGCGCCAGCGCGCTCGATGCCAGCACCGGCAAGACCGAGCGCGTTGGACGCCTCGTGCGCATGCACGCCGACCGACGCGAAGATGTCAACGAGATCCTGGCAGGCGATATTGGGGCCGTGCTCGGCCTCAAGATGGCCCGCACTGGACAGACGCTGAGCACTGACGAACGTCCGCTGCTGCTGGAAGAGATCTCTTTCCCGGCGCCCGTCATCGAGATTGCCGTCGCGCCCAAGTCTCAGACCGATCAGGACAAGATGGGCCTGGCGCTGCAGCGCCTCTGCGAAGAGGATCCTACGCTCCACGTTCACACCAATGAAGCGACCGGCGACACCGTGCTGGCCGGCATGGGTGAACTGCACCTCGACGTCGTCGTCGACCGGTTACACCGCGAGTTCAACGTGGAGGCGACGGTCGGCGCCCCACACGTCGCCTACTGCGAAACGATCACACGCCCGTCGCTCGTCGAAGGGCGCTTGGTCAAGCAGAGTGGCGGCCACGGGCAGTTCGCAGTCGTACAGGTCGAGTTCACCCCGCTGGAGGCAGGCGCCGGCTTTGTCTTTGAGAATGCCATCACCAAAGGCGCAGTGCCCAAGGAGTACATCCCGTCGGTCGAGCGCGGCATCCGTGACGCCCTGGCGCAGGGACCTATCTCCAAGCACCCGGTAGTGGACATCAAGGCGCGCCTCGTAGACGGCAAATACCACGAGGTCGACTCTTCCGAGCAGGCGTTCTACACTGCGGGATCGCTCGCGCTGAAGGCCGGCGTGCAGCAGGGCGCTCCTGTCATCATGGAACCGGTCATGAAGCTGACAGTCGTGGCGCCGCAGGACTATACGGGCAACGTGATCGGCGAACTGAGCCAGCGCGCCGCGACGATATCGGGGATCGAGCCACGCTCGACCGGCGTGCAGAGCATCACCGCCGATGTGCCTCTGGCCAAAATGTTTGGCTATGCCACCAGCCTGCGCTCCAATACTCAGGGACGCGGCACCTTTACGATGGAGTTCTCGCACTATCAGCGCGTGCCCGAGGAGACGCGCAAGGAACTCGTAACAGCCGCCGCATAGTTGCCTCGCAATCATGAGGGGCCCCAGATTGAACAACCTGGAGCCCCTCTCTTTTTGTTCGGCGCGCCCCCATCGGCTCAGGACGCAGCCCAGTCCGCCATCCGCGCCGCATCGCCCTGCCACAGGCGTTGGACCGCCCAAGGGACCGCGCTCGGCTCGCCCTCTACCTCCAGCGCGATGACCGTATTGCGCGGATCGGGTGGCAACGACGGCAACCCCAGCAAAGTGACCGCGTCGTCCTGCTGCGCGAAGCGAACCGGCCACCCGTCTGCCAGATAGTATGCCTTGAGCACGCGATTCCCCAGACCGGCTAGCCGCAGCGTTTCACCTGGCCAATACAGCACGTGCAAATAGACCGTACCGCTTTTCACTGTCTGGCGGCCAAAGGATATGGACTCGCACACGCCCGGCGCACAGCCATAGATCGCATCGCCGTTAACACGCAGCCAGTCACCCACTTCCTGCAGCAGGTCCACAAAGGGGCCGGGGAACGATCCGTCGCCCTTCGGTCCCACATTGAGAAGCAGATTCCCACCCCCCTCCGCCACCTGGGCCAGCATGTGGATAATCTGTGTGGCGGACTTCCAGAGCGTTTCGCCGGCATGATAGCCCCAGTGTCGCTCCACCGACGTCACGCAAGACTCCCACACACGGGGTTGTGCGCCACCAAGGATGCTCTGTTCGGGTGTGCCAAAATCCCCCGGCAGCCCCGTACGGTCGTTCACGAGACAGCCCGGCTGCAGGTCATGGATCGTCTCGAGCAGTTGCCGGGCGTGCCAAGTCTCCGCGCTGTGCGGCCACGCGCCATCGAACCAGAGCACATCCAGATCGCCATACTTGCTGCACAATTCGCCAACCTGTGTGTGAGTGTACTCGAGAAACCGCTCAAATCCTTTGGCGTCGCGCTCTGGCCCACGAAAGTACGCAGGCCACTGCCAGTCGGCCAGTGAGTAGTACAGCCCCACGCGCAGGCCAGCAGAACGGAATGCCTCGACGTATTCGCGGACGAGATCGCGGCCAGGCCGCGTACGCACACTCGTGAACTCGGAGACTGCACTATCAAAGAGACAATAGCCATCGTGGTGCTTGGCCGTCAACACCGCATAGCGCATGCCGGCTGCGCGAGCCGTCTGGGCCCACTCGCGCGCATTATAGGCCCATGGATTGAACGTGGCCGCCCGCTCACGATACTCAGACGGCCTGAGGTGCTCACGAAACAGCACCTGCTCTCCACGGCCGTAGGTCGCGTACAGACCCCAATGGACGAACAGCCCAAATCGGGCCTCGCACAGCCAACGTGTCCTGTCGTTACGATCCACGCGTCCCGCCTCCAGCGCGCGACCCGGCTGGTTACGTCTTAGGGACGCGCCCAGCGCTCGCGCAGATAATCCATGTAATAGACCGCGCTCTCAACCGGCACGTTGCTCGGGATATGGTTGCCGACTGCAACCATCAGCCCGCGACACTGCGGAGCGAGCGCCACTGTTGCATCCACTTCAGCCGCGATCTGAGCCTTGCTGCCAAAGGTCAACGTTCTGGCATCCACTTTGCTCGATATGATGCCGTGCGTCTGCCCGTATTTCGCCACCACCGGCTCCATCGCCGTCATCGGCTCAAAGCACAGCACATCGACTCCCGCCTCGACCAGATCATCAACAAACATCAGATAGTCGCCATCCGACGTATAGATCACCTTTTTCCCGGCCTTGTGCATCACATCCCAGAGCGCCTTGTATCGCGGAAAGACCTCGGCGCGATAGAACTCTGGGCGCATGAAGGGCCCCTGCGTCCAGACCATGTCGTCGTGACACATAAAGAACTCGATGTTGGTCTCGGCCCAGGCCTCGTACTGGTGCAACGTATAGCGATAGAAGGAATCGAGCACACGCGCAAAGCGCGTCATATCCGACGCGGCCAGCAGCAACATGTCCCACCCAAACGCTTGAATTGCGCCCGAGTAGATCGTCTGATAGTAGCCTCCCGTCCACACCTGCTCCGGATACTCTCGGCGCGCCTTCTGGTAGAGGCCCTCGTAGTAGCGCACCAGCTCGGCGTGATCCTCCAGCCCGTACTCAGCCACGGCGTCAAAGCTCCACACGTCCTCCGCCGACTCGAACGGACAGTGCTTGGGCGGACGCCAGTCGGTACCGCCCTCCAGAAACTCTGCATGCCCCATATCGGTGGTGCGCCCACGCGCCTCCCACGACACGGGCGGTCCGGGCGTCGACCAGATAAAGTCGATGTCCCACCGCCGATAGAACTCGCGCTCAAGTCCGGGGTCCTCGGGCGTCATCCCCGTGACCGCACACTTGAGGCGTTCGTTGCTGCAATACTCGGTGTGCGCCAACCGCGGCGTCGGCCGCAGGTTGAGGGCATCCTTCCCGATCTGGTAGCTCATCAGGCGTGACTCCTTCGGGCACGAAGCGTGACTGGCCCTACGCTGCCTCTAGACGCGGTGCTTGTTGATATAGTCCCAACTGAGATCCAACCCCAGGCCCGGCGCCTGCGGCGCATGCAGATAGCCCTCTGAATCGATTCGGTCGATGCGCGTGTTCAGGTAGGGACTGTAGCCAGAATAGTCATGCTGCGGATGCAGCAGACCGAGCTCATAATACTCGCCGGGGATGCCCATCGCGCACAGAACGTGCAGCGTTGCATGTCCGCCGCCGTGTGCCTCGAGCCCCACGTTGAACGCCTCGCACAAATGCACACATTTCATCATCGCGGTGATTCCACCGTGCCCCGGACTGTACCGGCTGATGTCGGTCGCGCGGTTTACGATCCATTCGGCGCGATTATGGAACAGCCCGCCGATCGTCTCTGGCCCAACCAGAGGGATGCTCAATTGCTCCTGCAGCCAGACGTACGATGACATGCTGCCTTCGTACATCGGCTCCTCGTACCAGTGAAAGTCCAGCTCTTCCAGCCCACGACCCAGGTACAGCGCCTCCCTGCGCGTGTAGCCATGGTGCGCGTCGAGCATCAGATCGATGCTGGGGCCCACGCGCTCGCGCACGGCGGCGCAGGCCGCGAGATCCCGCTTGACATCCGCGCTGTAGGGCAACATCCAGGTGTGCAGCTTGAACCCGCGGTAGCCCTCCGACACGCACTGTTCTGCATAGTCGGCATAGTGCTCGGGCGTGTCCAGACCACCCGGAAGATCGTCGCCACACATCGTGCTCGCATACGCCGGCACCTTTTCTCGGCTGCCGCCCAGCAGCTTGTAGACCGGCAGTCCCGTTGCGCGCCCCGCCAGGTCCCACAAGGCGATGTCGATAACCCCGATATCGCCATCGATATGCGAGCTGCGATAGTCGTGCATATGCTGCCACAACCGCTCGCGATCCATCGGATCCTCACCCACCACCAACTGCCGGGCCAGGTGCAGCGTCGTGTTCGATCCGCCAAGACAGTAGCCGTCCACGCCCTCGTCGGTGCTGATATGGAACAGCGAGGCGCGTGTGTCGTATTCGGGCCCAGGGTGCCCGTGGCCGTGGCTGTCGACCGATCCGGCTGCGCGGCAGGCAAAGGTGATCAGCTCGACGTCAGTGACCTTCATAGAACCCTCCTCTCGTAACCGATGGCACACCATGGACGCGCGCGCACGCTAGCCACGCAGTTGCGCCACAAGCCCCTTGCAGGCATCCCCAAAGATACCCAGATCAACGCTGATTGAGATGTACTGCACGCCCAAATCCATCCAGCGCTTGGCACGGCCGACATCGCCAGCGAATGTGCCCGCGATCTTGCCCGCGGCGCGAATCTTTTCGGTGGCCTCTTCCATCCCCTTGACAACGCGGGGATCGTCCACCTGTCCTGGAATGCCAAACGATTGCGACAGATCGTAGGGGCCGAGAAAGATAACGTCAACGTTCGGCACCTGCACGATCTCGTCCAAGTTGTCCAGGCCGCGCTTGCCCTCCACGTGCACAATCAGCATCTGCTCGTCGTTCAGCTTGTCAGTCAGCCCCGACACGCCGTTCAGTGTATAGTCACCCGCGCGCGTGTAGAAAGACAGCCCGCGCATGCCCCATGGCTGGTACTTGGCACCGCGCACCGCCGCCTCGGCGTCCGTACGCGTCTCGATCTGCGGCACCTGCACCCCCCCGGACCCGATGTCGAGCGCACGCTGGATCTGTGGCCCGTCGTTCTTGCGCACGCGCACGATTGGCGTCAGGTTGACACCGTGAGCCGCCCGGCACAAGTCTTCGACGGTCTCTACCTCGAGTGGTCCGTGCTCCATGTCCAGGATGGCGAAATCAAAACCCGCCAAGCCAACGACTTCGACGAACGATGCGTGGCTCGCACACATGAACGGACCGATCACCGTCTCGCCGCGTTGCAGTTTCCGCTTGAGTTCATTGATGCGCATGTGGCTTCTCCCCTTTGTTCGCTATGGCTGCGTCCAGGCACTCAACACGCAGTACCGCGCAGACGTGTGCGCTGCAGCGCGCGCATTATAGCACACGCACCTGACGGCGCCACACGGCCGCGCGATCTGACGCCTTGACGTGCTTGCGCCTGCCGCCTGGACTGGCCCCACAGCACACCGTGAGACGTCCTGAACGCCATGGACTGCGACTGTCTGCCCATTTTGCCGGACCGACGCAGTAACCCCAGCGTCATCCCCAACGCCCAGCGTACACAAAGCCTGCACAACAGCGAGAGAGAACTGGTCGCACTGCTGCGCACGGCCATCCTCGACATCGACCAAACGCGCGCCACGTCACTACGGGCCACTGCCTCCCGATATGACTGGGCCACACTGGGCCCGGTCTACGACGACCTGTTCGATCAGATCGCCCGATCCGGACCCGCTACCCGTTGACACGGACTGAGCCTGTGCTAGATTCGCTCACGAGTGCGACGACTTTTTCTGCTGCTTGCGAAGGAGACTGTTCATGACGCACCCGACATCCGCCCGCCTGACGTTTGAGCGCCCGAGCGAGGCGCGTTTCTGCCTGCAGGGCCCCATGCGCCAGCGTTTGGAGGCCAATCTCGAACAGTGGCTGCTGGTGGCCCCGCAGGCCAACCCGGCCATGCTGGAGATCTTTCGCGACCGCGATCGCAAGCCCCGCCGCGACCTCGTGCCCTGGGCCGGCGAGTTTGCGGGCAAGTACCTGACGTCAGCAGTGCTGCACTACCGCCTGACGCGCGATGGCCGCCTGCGCGTCCAGATCGACCGCTTTGTCGACGAGCTGATCGGCGTCCAGGCCGAGGATGGCTACCTCGGTCCTTTTCCCACAAGTGAACGCTTGACCGGTACGGAGAGCAGTGGTCGCGGCAAGCTATGGGACCTGTGGGGACACTATCACTGTATGCTGGGGCTGTACCTCTGGTACAAGGAGGCTGACTACGCACCGGCCATGGCGACCTGCATCAAGGCAGCCGACTATATCTGCGGCCGTCTGCAGGGGGGCGCCGAACGCGTGCGCGATGCCGGCGCGGAAGAAATGAACATGGCTATCGCGCACATTATGGCGATCCTGTACCAGGAGACGGGCGAGGAGCGCTACCTCAAAATGGTCCGCGAGGTTGAGGCTGATTTTCAGGTCCCGCCGTCGGGCGATTATATCCGCACCGCCCTGCGGGGCATTCCCTACTGGCAGACGCCCAAGCCGCGCTGGGAGAGCCTGCACGCCATCCAGGCCATCCTGTGCCTGTACCAGATCACGGGCGATGAAGACTATCGCAAGGCGTTCGAGCACATCTGGCGCAGCATCCGAGCCACGGATGTGCACAATACCGGTGGGTTCACCTCAGCCGAACAGGCGGTGGGCAACCCCTACGACCCGCGTGCCATCGAAACCTGCTGCACCGTCGCCTGGATGGTTCTCTCTGTCGATATGCTGCGCCTCAGCGGCGACCCCTACGTCGCCGATACGCTCGAGCTCGCCACCTACAATGGCGCACTTGGCGCCATGGCACCCTCGGGCCGCTGGTGGACCTACGACACCCCCATGGATGGCGTGCGCAAGGCGTCCGCGCATCACATCGTTTTCCAAGCGCGAGAGGGTTCTCCCGAACTCAACTGCTGCTCGGTCAACGCGCCCCGCAGCCTTGGCCTGATCTCCGATTGGGCCATCATGCACAGCGCCGATGGCCTGGTGGTCAACTACTATGGCCCCGGCGCCACAACCATCGATCTGCCCCAAGGTCCCCGCGTGCAGCTCGTGCAGGAGACCGGCTACCCGATGGATGGACGCATACAGCTTTATGTCAATCCCGACAGGCCGGCGACCTTCAGCCTGCGGCTGCGCGTCCCGGGTTGGTCCACCAGGACCGGCGCCACGCTCAACGGCGACGCGCTCGCGCCCGTTGCGGGCCAGTACCTCGTGATCGCGCGCGAATGGCGCAACGGCGACGTCGTGACACTCGACCTCAACATGGCCCTGCACACATGGATCGGCGAGCGCGAGGCCGAAGGCAAGGTCTCGCTGTATCGCGGCCCGCTCCTGCTCGCATGGGACCGGCGCTTTAACGTCATGGACCCCGACGACGTCCCTGCCGTAGACTTGGCCGACCTCGAGGCCAAACGATTGGCCTGGTCAGGCGCCTTCCCTGAGCCCTGGTTGTTACTCAGCCTGCCCACAGCGGACGGCCGCGAGCTCGTGTTGTGTGACTTTGCCACAGCAGGCATGTCGGGCACGCCCTACATCAGTTGGCTGCCCTGCAAAGGCGACTGACAGAGCGGCGCGCCGGCATTCTGCGGTTGAAACGAGGTACAAAGCGGGGACGGCATACCAGCCGTCCCCGCTTTTACTGTCTCCGGACCGAACGCTCCAGCCGACTAGACCTTTTCGTCCGAAAAGACGATGCGCCCGAACCGCTTTGGCGTGTGGTAGTTGATGATGCCTGGCGGTGACCAAGCGGTGTACTCGTCACCCGATTCGGCGCGATCGATCCGGTATAGGTTGGCGTGCCACACGTCGCCCGGCTTGGGCGGAAGGTTAGGCGCCATCAGGAAATCCATCATCGGGATCGCCATCTCGACTGTCCACGACGTGTCGGCCGTCCCACGTTGCGTGGGATCGCCCTCAACCTGTACAGCTGTCTTCCAGCCGTCGCTGTCCCAGTCCCACAGGCCTTTGGTGCGCCCGTCGCGGTTGAGGATAAAGATGTCAAGCACCGCGTTGCGCGGGCTCACCTCAAACTCGAGATAGCCATAGTTGTCACAGTCCTCGTCAACAAAGACCTCCACGACTTGTTCGGCAAAGATGGCCTTGTCGCGCCCGGTGATGGTACCCCAGATATCGCTGTCCTCGCAGTGGAACGATACGTACAGGTACTCGTCATCCCACAGCACGCGCGCCTGCGTGACCTGTCGAGGTGCGCCCCCGCTGTCGGCCAGCACCAGGTCCATCACGTTGGCGCGCTCCCAGGCGCCCTCGTCCAGCCGCCCATCCACCTTGATCGGCTTGGCTGTTCGGTACACCACGTATTCCGGTCTCTCCGAACCCATCTCTCCTCCTGTTTCAGCCGGCGTCACCGCAGGTCGACCGCACCCGAGAACCGCAACCCATAGCAGCGCAACAGCACTCCACTGCCCCCATCGCTTCGGCACACCGCACCACCTCATCCTGCCCCCAGTCAGGGCACGCTTAACCCGGCCCGACTCCTTGCTGCGACCCACCGTCCGTCGTATAATGCAGCCGGTCTCCCCGCCACGCTACGGAGGTGTATATGGTTCTAGAAGACAGCGTTATCCTGATTACCGGCGCGACTGGTACGCTCGGACGGGCAGTCGTCCAAGCCAGCAGCGCCACCAACGCACGGCTCGTGCTGACGGCGCGACAGTCGGACTCGCTGGAGACCCTGGCAGCCGAACTGGACCTGTCTCCCGAACGCACCCGGCTGATTCCGGCCGACCTCACCGACCACGCCGCCGTTGACGCCCTGATAGTCGAGATTGCTCAGCAGTGGGACGGCGCCGACATTCTGCTCAACACTACGGGCGGGTGGGCTGGCGGAGACCGCCTCGCGGACCTCTCGCCTGACTCGTGGGATGCCATGCTCGCCCTGAACCTGCGCACAGCGTTCCTGATTTGCCGGGCCGTCCTGCCTCACATGCTTGAACGCGGTTGGGGGCGCATCGTCAATGTGGCGTCGCGCGCAGCACCCGAACCCGCGGCGCGGCAAGCAGCCTACAACGTTGCCAAGGCCGGAGTCGTGGCGCTCACCGAATCGATTGCGCAGGACTATCGACGCAAAGGCATCACTGCGAATGCGATTCTACCGAGCATCATTGATGGTCCATCAAACCGTTCGTCAATGCCTGATGCCGACCACTCGCGCTGGGTCAAGCCTGAGGACATTGCCAGTATGATGCTGTACCTGTGCAGCGACGCGGCCGCTTCGATCAACGGCGCAAGCATTCCGATGTACGGCGGGGTCTGACACAGCGGCAGGACGTCACGCCTCTGGAAGCAGGTCGTCTTCCGTAAACGACGACTCCATATCCAGCGCCAGCGAGCCGACCTTGCGACCACTCAGCACAAAGCGTTCGGGCGCGCGCTGATTGCCAGCAGCATAGGCAGCGATCAGATTGGGCACTTTGCGCTCGATAATCTGGTCCCGCTGGCTGCGATCGGCCAGCCGCGCAGCCATACCGTGCACCGCGTTGACCGTTTCCTCCAGCCAGGCGTCGGTCAGCGCAAGGCCGGGCAGCAAGGCAACGCTCAGGTCCTCAAACCCGACCTGGCGTAGTGCCTTTGCAGCGGCCGTCAGGTCTACCGAGAGGGCGGCCGGTTTGTCCATCAGCGCCGCAAGCGCGCGCACGATCGCATTGCGCTCGTGCCAGGCCTGGTCATAGTCGGCCTCGGTTGGCTCAAGAATATCAGAAACGCGCAGGCGACCACCTTGAACCAGCACACGCCAGAACTCGTCAAACAGCGCCTCGTAGCGCGAACCGGGCGCTTCGCGCAGCACGCCATTGACCACCAGCAGATCCACACTCTCCGCCAGCAAGGGCAGTTGACGGTAGCGTGCCCGCAAGCATTGCGGCGAGTGCCCGTGCTCTGGTACAAGCTCGCGCAGCGCCGGTATCTGATAGTCGACGACGGCCAGATGACCGTCAGCTTGGCGCACCTGCGCAGCCAGCACGTCGACCAGACGCCCGCCCCCCGCCCCCAGCACCAGCGTCAACCCCGAAAAATCGACGCCCCGCCAGATCGATTGATTCGAATCGCCGTCTTGACCGGACTCACCCTGGGTCATCTGCTCCCCCTTACGCGGCCCAGTCTAGGCGAGGGGCAGTGCCG
>DIVQ01000058.1 GCA_002423325.1 Anaerolineales bacterium UBA6128
GATTATCATTTGATTGGACACGCCCCCACTACTCTTTTGCCACCAGCCCGCCTGTGGCCTATCATACCCTCCTACCTCGTAGACGCATCGGAGAACCGCGATGTTGCGCTTTGTCCTCCGCAGGCTCGGCTTTATCATCGCCGTCAGCCTGGGGATCATCTTTTTCGCCTTTTTCGGCATCCGCCTGGCCGGCAACTCGTCCGCGCGTACGCCCGACTATAACCCGCTGCCCGCTGCGCGCTACGCCGCTACCGCCACACTCGACTATGTCGAGCGCTTGGCGCACGGCGACCTGGGTATGATGCAGCGCGGCAGCGGCCGGCTGCGGCGCAGCGTGGCGGTCGGCGAGGTGCTGGCCGATGTCTACCCCAAGAGCATCGGTCTGCTGGCACTGGCGCTGGTAGTCTCGGCAGGCGTCGGCGTGCCGGTGGGCGCCTGGGCCGCGCTGCGGCGTCGCAAGGCCGGCTCCTCGTGGCTGATGACGCTGACGCTGGTGGGCGTGTCGCTCCCCAGTTTCACGGCCGCGGCGCTGCTACAAATCGGCGAGATCTACTGGTTCCGCACCTTTGGCTTTCGCCTGGTGCCGGTGGGCGGCTTTGGCTGGGATGCCCACCTCGTAATCCCCACGCTGGTGCTGAGCGCGCGCCCCCTGGCGCAACTGGCGCGCATCGCCTACATGGCCTTTGCCGAGGTGCTGGACGAGGACTATATGCGCACCGCCGCCGCCAAGGGGCTGCTGCGCCGCGCTATCACGCTGGGGCACGCCTACCCCAACGCCGCGGTACCCATCCTCACGGGGCTGGGCGTCTCGCTGCGCTTTTCGCTGGCCAGCCTGCCGGTGGTCGAGTACTTTCTCGGTTGGCCCGGCATCGGCGCCGCGCTGCTCGACGCCATCCGCCAGCAGCAGGCGCAGGCTGTGGCCGGCCTGGCCCTGGCGCTGGGACTCACCTTTATGCTCGTCAACCTTGTCCTGGAGGTGCTGTACCGCGTGGTGGACCCGCGCCTCAAGGGGCAGACGCTATGAAATGGTCGCTCGGTTCCGACGCCAACCCGGAGCAGGATGCCGACAGCGCTCCGCGCCGCTTTTACTGGGGGCTGGTGTTCCGCAACGGCCCCTTCCTGGTGGGCGCGCTGGTGTTGCTCGCGCTGATTGCCGTCGCCCTGTTCGGCCCACACTTCGCCTCCGAGAACCCCTACCTCTCAGCGCAACGCAGCGCCGAGGTCATCGGCGGCGAAGTGGTCTACCCGCCCTTCGCACCCTCAGCCCAGTTCCCGCTGGGCTCCGACCCCTGGGGACGCGACATCCTCAGCTTGTTGCTCTATGGCGCGCGCAACACGCTGGTGGCGGAAGCCTTCGTCACCATGGTGCGCCTGGTGCTGGGCTTTGTGTTGGGCGCCACAGCGGGTTGGCTCCCCGGCAGCCTGATTGACGGCCTCATCATGGGGGCGGTGGAGGTCTTTTCGTCGCTGCCCCTGCTGCTGACGGGCACCATCCTGATCTTTGCGCTGGACATCCGTCGCGGCCTGGTGACTTTTCTGATCGCCCTGTCGCTGGTGGGCTGGGGCGAGATTGCGCAGTACATTCGCAGCGAGTTTATGGCATTGCGCGAACGCCCCTTCATCGAGGGTGCGCGCGCCATCGGCCTGCACGAACGCCAGGTGGTTTCGCGCCACGTGCTGCCCAACATTCTGCCGCAACTGGTGGTGCTGACGCTGCTGGAGCTGGGCGCCGTGCTGATGCTGCTGGGCGAGCTCGGCTTTGTGGGCGTCTTTATCGGCGGCGGCATCGTCGCCGAGACCTTTGACGCGCGCGTGGTCATCGCCGACATCCCCGAGTGGGGCGCGCTGCTCGCCACCACACGCAACTATCTCCGGAGCGCGCCCTGGATGGTGCTCTACCCGGCGCTGGCTTTCTTCGTCGCTGTGCTGGGAGCCAACCTGCTGGGCGAGGGGCTGCGGCGCATCATCCGCGAGGCGGGCGTCAACACCGCGGCGCTGGTCAGCAAGCGCATGATCGTGGCGATCGCGGCCATCAGCCTGCTGACCTGGTACGTGGTCAACCAGATCGGGCCGGGCGTGTCATACGCCAAACTGGCCAGCCAGGTGGACGCCGCAGGCGCGCTGACCCACGCCAGCGCCATTTTCGAGCGCCAGCAGGACGACCCGGGCTTTGGCACTGCCGGCGCGCGCGCAGCGGCCGAGTACATCGCGGCGCGTCTGGAAGAGTACGGCGCCCAGCCGGCGGCTACCACTCAGAGCTACCTGCAGCCGGTGGAACGTCGCATCGTCAGGCGCTTGACGACGCCTCTGCTCGAGGCTACGCTCGAGGGCCAGGAGCAATGGATCGCGCTGGCGCACGGCACTGACTTTGGCGAGCGGATCGACGGCCACGGCGGCGCGGGCAGCGCCGACGGCGCGCTGACTTACGTCGGGTTTGGCGGCGCCAGGCTGGCCTACCGCGACTATCGCGGGCTGAACCTGGACGGTCGCGTAGTGCTGGTGCTGGCCGACAACGCGCCAGACGGCTTTGTCAACGAGGCGCTCATCCGAGGCGCCGCAGCCGTGTTGGTGATCACCGAGGACGCCGCGCCACGCCTGGACTATGTCACCGACGCCGACGACGTGCTGGTAACGCCCACGCTGCCGCTGTTGCACGTGCGCCCACAATCTGCAGAGCGCTGGCTGACGCAAGCGGGCAGCAGCCTCGGCGCCCTGGAGCAGTTCGCCGCCGACCTTGAGGCCGCCGGGACGGATTGGGCAACGCTCGATCTGCGCCTGCGCGTACGCACGACTGTGGCGTTGAGCGAACCGGAGACGATCACCGGCTACAATGTGCTCGCCATCCTCCCAGGCAACGACCTGGCGATGGACGCACAGGCCTTGATGCTGAGCAGCGCCTACGATATGCCCGAACCCTGTCCCGAGGCACGATACCTGTCCGCGGGAGATGGCCCGGCGGGCGCAGGCATCATGCTGGAGATCGTCAGGCTGTGGCGCGCGGAGGATTTCAAGCCGCGGCGGGCTGTACTGCTCAACTTTTGGGCCGGCGGCTGGCTGGCCGCGGATGGGTCGGTGACCTACGAAGAGGAGCGCACGCCCTACAAAGAGCTGCAGGTGCAGGCGGCGTTGCGCCTCAGAGGCGTGGGCGCGGGCCAGACGCTGGTATTGACGGGCGAGGGCAGCGACGCACTCAAGAGCCTGCTGGAGCGCAGCGCCGGGGTGCTGGCGGTGCCGGTGACGGGCGCTGCCGGCGCGGGCGGGTTGACCGTCCGCTGGGCTGAGGCGCCCAACCCGTACGCCGGGCTGGATACGCTGGAGAGCCTGGACGTGGAGAGCACGGCGCGGGCGGGTCAGGTGGTCAACCTGTCGTTGATCACGGCCACCCGGCAATACCACTACTAGCTTGGCGCCGGACGGAGAGCGGGACAGCGGTGGGAGACAATCTGCCGACGCGCACAAACCGCATTTTGGCCTGGACGATCGCGATCCTGGGCCTGTGCGTGCTGCTGAGCGTCGGGCTCGTCGGCTGGCTGTATCTGCGCGACGGCGCGGCGGCCTGGCAGGCCCTGCGCGGCCCGGGGTCCAACGAACACATCGCCTTTGTGTCGGGCACGCTGGCCGAGGGCTTGGACTTGTACCTCGCCGACGCCCATGGAGAAAAGCGGGTGAATCTGAGCCCGTCGCGCGGGGACGAGATCTTTCCCGCCTGGTCGCCGGACGGCAAGAAGCTGGCCTACTGCCGCGTATCGCTGCTCGGCCAGACCAGTGGGCCGCGCGCGGCCGATGCCGGCGCCTACTTGCTCGACGTGAGCACGGCGGCCGAGGGTCGCCGCCCCGCCGAGCTCCTCTATGCCATCTCAGACGGCGTGCCTCGCTACCCCGCTTGGTCGCCGGATGGCGCGCGCATCGCCCTTGTGGCGACTCCCGCGTTCGATGATTCGGGCAGGCCGACGGCTACCGAGACACTCCTGGTCGTGATCGACGTGGTCACGCATCAGCAGCAGGAGCACGTCTTGCCCCTGCTCGTCACGGTGCAGGACGTGGACTGGTCGGCAGGGGGGTCTGCGTTAGCTCTGGTAGGCATGACTTTCGACGCGGAGGGCAAGGAACTGGAGCGCGGCGTCTATGTCTATGAACTGGATAGCCGCACCATGGCGCGCATCGCGCCGACGGCCACGGACGTTGCCTGGTCGCCGACCGGGGAGTTGCTGGCCTGCGCCAACCCGGATGACTCACCCGGTCTCGTGCTGCTGAACGCCGATGGCAGCCCCGCCAGGACGCTGGAGGACACCCAGTGGGTCACCAGCATGGCCTGGTCGCCGGATGGCGCGCAACTGATCTACGGCCGGGCCAGTCGAACCGGCTACGCGTTAGCGCTCTGCGATGTGGCCACCGGCGAGACGTCCATCGTGCTGGACGCACTGAGCGGTGCGGCCGAGTATGCCACTTGGTCGCTCAGCGGTGCGCTGGTAGCCTACACGATCTATGCTAACGCGACCGACGACCTCCAAGCCTCGATCGGGGTCGTGGACATGCGCACGCACAGGACCGTGCCGTTTGCGTCCGAGCATTCCATCGAAGGCATGGCTGTCTGGCAGCCGATGACACCATGAGATCACCCGTCTACCTGCTCAGCCGTCTGAGCCGGCGCACCCTCATCCTGCTTCTGGCCGCCCTGCTCGTGATCGAGGGCGGACTGGTGGGGGCGGCTGTGCGCACGCTGCGACCCGCACCGGTGATACCCGAGACCGCCGCCCCGGACGCGCGCCCCGGCCGCACCGCGGTCGCGCCCACGGCTGTGCTCGCGCCCGGCAGCGCCCCGACCGCCATCGCGCTTCAGCCGGTCGATCGCGAGCCCAGTGACCACGTGGCGCTCGGAGACCTGACCGGCGTGGCCGACCGCTTTGACGTCGAGGAGGCGCTGGCGCACATCGAGGTGCTCACCTCGCCCGAGTACGCCGGTCGGGTGCCAGGATCGCCCGGAGGCTACGCTGCAGGTGAGTACATTGCTGCGCAGTATGCCGCCTATGGCCTGCTTCCTGCCGGAGCCGAAGGCTATTACCAGCCCTTCAGCGTGCCACACGCTGAGGTCACCGCGATGCCGATTCTGGACATCACCCGGCCCGACGGCAGCCCGGCAGACCCCTTCGCGTTCCGCCGACACTATGCCTGGGTGTGGGGCGGCTACAGCGGAGGCGGCGAGGCCGACGGCGCGGTCTTTTGGCTGAACAACGGCAACCCTTCAGACTATCGTGGGCTGGACGTGCGCGGCGAGATCGTGCTGGTGCGCAGCGAGAACGCCGAGGAAGCCGCGCGTCAGGCGCTCGAGCACGGCGCCGAAGGCCTGCTGCTGCTGACCGAGACGGCGCAGCGCATCACGATGCGACGCACCTATCGCGAGGCGCCCTATCTCAAAACGAGCCTGCCCACGATGTGGGTCTCGCCGGAGGTCGCCTCGGCGCTGCTCGAGGGCAGCGGCTACAACCTCGACGACCTGTCTTTCCTGTACCGGTCGCTGGAGTTGGCGACCCGCGCACACATTGTGATCGAGATGGACGAACCGGGCGAGGCGACGGCGCGCAACGTGCTGGGCGTTTTACCCGGCGCCAACCCCGACCTGCGCGAGCAGGTGCTCATCCTGGGCGCCCACTATGACCATCTGGGCGTAGACCCGGACGGCAGCCTGCACGCCGGCGCCAACGACGACGCCTCCGGCGTGGGCGTGCTGCTCGAGATCGCGCGCAGTTGGCAGGCCGCCGGCTATGTTCCCGAGCGCACGGTGCTGTTCGCCGCCTGGGACGCCGAGGAACAGGGCCTGTTCGGCGCAATCGAATACGTGCGTCGGCCCGTCTTTCCGCTCGAGGAGACGGTCGGGATGATCCAGCTCGACATGGTCGGCCTGGCCGTCACCGGCACCCTCTCACTCGACGCCGGCGTCGGCTATGGCAGCGGCGCGGTCCGCTGGGCCGACTCTGAGGCCATCAGCTGGCCGCGCGCTGGCGACGACCCGTTGAGGCAGGTCAGCGCATCGGCGGCGCTATACGGCGTGCGCACCGAAGCGCTCGGTTGGGGCAGCGGCAGCGATCACGCGCCCTTCCTGCGCGCGGGCGTGCCCGCTGTGCTGCTGATCTGGGATGCCGCCGCAGTGCCGTACTATCACACGCCCGGCGACACGCTCGACACGCTACAGCCCGAGCGCCTGCGCGAGGCGGGGCTGATCACCTCCCACGCGGCCATCGCGCTGGCCAGCGTCGCGCCGACACTGCAGGAGACGCTCGCGGACCAGGTCGCCGCCGTGCGCGCCCGAGACGCCGCGGCGCTGGCAGCCACGCTTGATGCGAGCGACCCCAACCTGGCGCCGGTCGCCCAGGCCTGGCTGATGTCGCGACCGGAGGCGCTCGCACAGAGCCTGTCGTTGGCGCTGGGCGACGTGCGCGTGGGGCACGGGAACGCCAGCGCCATGGTGACGGCCAGCGCGCGCGACGCCGACGACAGCCGGGTGGCGCTGGGCAGTTGGCCCGTGCAGTTTGTGCGCAGCGGCGCCGAGTGGCGCGTCACCTGGCCGGTGGCAGAGGTGCTGACGATGACGCATCTGAGCGTGCAGGTGGTCTCTCCCGCAGAGGGCGACGCCGAGTGGGCACAGACGCTGGACGCTGCCTACGTCGCCAGCGCCAAAGCTCTGGGCCTGGAGCGCGCCGCGCCTGCCACGGTGACGCTGTTCCCCAGCCGCAGTACGATGGAGTGGCTGGATACACCGGCCTGGGACGGGCGCGGGCGCGTGCTCTTGCGCACCGACCCACTCACCGCCACGGCCGTCAGCCTGATCCTGGACGAGTTTGGCCTGCCCCCCGAGCAGGGCGAGTGGTTGCGTGTGGGGCTGGCGCGTTGGGCGGAGACATACAGCGACCCGGCGGCGGCGCGCGAGCAGTCGCTGCGGCTGGCCTCGGTCCTGGAGCCCGGTGTGACCGCCGAGGCGGTGCTCAGCCGCCCGCCGAGCGCATCGCTGACGGCGGCGCTGGCCGATGGAGAGTACGCCTCGGCCGCTTGGACGATGGTGAGCGCGCTGATCGACGCGCATGGCATCGAGGGTGTGCAACGGCTGTGCGCCGCCTGGGGCGCGCAGGGCAACGCCGAAGCAGCGTTCGGCGCGCTGAACCTCGACCTCGACCAGTTCGCCCGCGACTGGGAGTCGCGCGTGCCACGTGCGCTGGCCGACGCACGAGAGGGCATCACGGTCGCCCTGGCGCAGCGCGTGGAGGCGGTGAAGGCGCGTCAACGCGTCGCGTTCCTCGAGACCCTTGATCCGCTCGACCCGGTCTACCTGGCCGAAGAGGCGCGCTGGTTCGACAGCCTGCCCGCGGGCCTGGCGCTGTACGAGGCCAGCGCCGACCTGCTCTCGGTGGAGGGCGACGCCGCCCTGGCGCGCGTCACCACCCGTCTGCAGTTGAGCACCGACGATCGCGCACAACAGACCAGCGCCGTCATGCGCTGGCAGCGTCAGGGCGACCGTTGGCTGCTGGCCGACCGCGACTGGCAGCTACGCGAGACGCCGCATCTGCGCGTGCACTATCTCACTGCACCGGCCGAGTTCGACGCCTGGCTGGCGGCAGCGGAGCGCGTCTACCTGCAGGTCAGCGCCGATCTGGGCGATGCGTCACAGGGGCCTGTGCCGATCAAGCTCTACCCGGACGAGGATGCCCTGCACGCCAGCTGGCCGCAGGACCTGCCCGCATGGCGCGACGACTATGTTGCCCGCGATGAGGCCTGCAAGCTGACGACCTCCTCGCCCGAAGCGGACGCGCGCGCGCTGGCGCGTCTGCTGGCCCAGCGGACGTTGGCCGGCAATGCCGCGCTGGACGACTGGCTGCGCGAGGGCATCAGCACCTGGCAGGGGCTGCAGGCGGCCGGCAGAGCCGCAGGCACCGAGAGTGCCAGGTACGTGCGTGCTGTGGACGAGGCCCTGCCTTTTGACCGCTTGTACGCGTGGGACGCCATGCCCGGATATGCCGACCTCGCGGAGGGCGATGTGGCGCTGTTCCGCGCGCAAAGCTGGCAGATGGTGGACCAGGTGCTGCGCGAACATGGCGCACAGGCGCTGCGCGCGTGGCTGGCTGGTATCGCGGACGGAGCCTCCGTCGGGCAGTCCTTCGAGCGCGCAACAGGCGCCACCTGGGGCGACCGGCTGGCCCTCTGGCAGCAGCGCGCGTCCAACGGCGGTGTGAGCGCAGTGTGGCTGCAGACGGCGCAGGCGTTCGACGTACAACGCGTGTTGGCCGACGTCGCCTGGTTGGCTGACGCCGAGCGCGGCGGACGTCGCGCGGGCAGCGCGAGTGCCACTGCCACAGCCGAGTGGTTGGTAGAGCGCATGCGCGCCCTGGGGTTGGAGCCGGGTGCTCCGGATGGCAGCTACACCCAGGCCGTGCCCCTCGCCTACAGCGCGTTGAGCAGCATGCCGACGCTGGAAGTGCACTCTCTGAATGGTGACGAGCCGCTCGTGCTCGAGTACCTGCAGCAGTGGGGCGATCTGCAGGGCGGTGCGGCGGGAGGCGGCGCCTGCAATGCCCAGATCGTGTGGATCCCGCGCGACTATGACGAGGGCATGCGCTTCGGCGGACGCGTGCTGCTCAAGCGCCAGCAGAGCGATCCGCTGCTGGAAGCCGAACAGGCTCTGGCGCACGGCGCGGGGGCGCTCATCCTGGTGCGGCCGTTCTACAGCGCCTGGCAACGCGAGACCCTCGGCGAGGTGAGCGCGTCCAGCGCCCTGCCCGTGGCCATCGTCTCGGAGGACACCTGGTCGACGCTGATCAAAATGGCGGGGATGACCCCCTACGAGGCCAACACGGCCGCGCCTGCCAACCTGTTGTCGCTGATGGCCAGGCTGGAGGTCCCCTTCGGCCCCACGCAGCAGACCGAGGCGCTGAACGTGATCGCCCGGTTGCCGGGCAGCGATCCGACGGCACCTGCGCTGGTGCTTGCGGCGCACTATGACGGCCTGGGCACGCTGCCCGACGGCGGCTGGTACCCTTCGGCCAACCAGAACGCCTCGGGCGTGGCCGTGCTGTTGGAGATCGCGCGTGTACTCGCGGCCAGCGGTCAGCGGCCGCGCAACACGCTGTACCTGGTGGCCTGGGGAGCGGAGGAGATGGATCTGGCCAGCAGCAGCGCCTGGCGCTCGAAACCGCTGCTGGCTCCGGGTGAGACGCTGGGCATCGTGAACCTCGACACGGTGGGCGCCTCCGAGAGCTACTATCTCAATGTGGCGGGCAGCGAGGCCGCCGAGGGGCACCTGCTCTCCAGCCTGCTCCTGGCCGGCGACCTGTTGGATCGACGCGTCTCGTTTGGCAAGGCCGACGCGACGAATCTGCGCACGCCCGAGGCGCTGCGCGGCATGGGCTATCCCACCGTGCTGGCCACCTGGCCCAACGCTCGGCGCCTCCATACGCCGATGGACACGCCAGACACGCTGGAGCCGCACAAGCTGGCCACGACCGGCGAAGTGGTGGCCCTGGCCAGCCTGCTGCTGGCATGGTAGGCACCTGCGCCCGGCGCCTTTTGACCCTGCCCGCCCCCGATGGTAGAATGGCGCCATCGGGCCCATAGCTCAGTGGTTAGAGCGGCCGGCTCATAACCGGTTGGTCCCTGGTTCGAAACCGGGTGGGCCCACTCCTCTCTCTCGCCAGACCCCTTGACAAGCCGGTGAATCCTATGGTAATATCATCATACGAATTACCTCTTTTGCGGTCCGCTACCTGATCGCGTGTTCGTGGGGTGTCGCTGGTGCCCGGCGCATGCCGATAAAGGCCACGATCCATGTCATCGCGAGTTGTGCACACCAACCTGACGCAAGAGTGTCTGAAGCGCATCCGCAGCTATATCGCAGAGCACGAGCTTCAGGCCGGAGACCGTTTGCCGACGCTGCAGGAATGGCACGAGGAACTCGGCGTCAGCATGGTGGTGGTGCGCGAGGCCTTTACCACGTTGCGCGCGCTCGGCCTCGTAGAGATCCATCAGGGGCGCGGCGTTTTCCTGCGCGGCCTCGAAGACATCAACTTTGTCGACGTCCTCAACTTTACGCACTCCTTGGAAGGCTTCAGTCCTCAAGACGTCATCGAATCGCGCGCCATGCTCGAGTTTACCGCGCTCGAACTGTGCATCGCCCGCGCTACGGATGCCGACATCGCCGAGTTGGAGGCGATCCTGCCCTTGATGGACGATGCGCGCTCCACCAACAGCAGTTACCTGCCCGCCCATAGACGCTTTCACCAGAGCATGCTGCGCATGACCGGCAACCGCTTCCTCGAGGCCGTGGGCATGCCGCTGCTCAACACCTACTGGCTGATGGGCAACACCGGCGCACTGCGCTCCGGCCTGCCGAGCCCCGACGAGATGCTGAGGGGCCATGCCCGGTACATTCAGGCCATCCGCGAGCGCGACAGCACCCACACGCGCGAGCTGGTGGATCAGCACCTGTTACACCTGTGCTCCAAGAACGGCATTTTCCCCTACGCGGCACCATCTTCGGCGGCGGCCAGCCTGTCGGCGGCGGCCAAGGGAGAGCCGGCCGCGTAGCAACGGTCACATTGCGTCCGCGCACCTGGAGAGCGGAAAAACAACATGGGTCGATACATAGCGGGGCGGCTATTCTCAATCGTGCTCGTGCTGCTGGCGGTCACGGCCATCACATTTCTGCTGATGCAGGCCGTGCCGGGCGGCCCCTTCGACGAGAGCAAGATGGCACTCTCCCCTGAGGTCAAGGCCAACATCCGGCGCATGTACGGCCTGGACAAACCGCTCTACGTGCAGTACTGGAATTTCGTCAAGAGCGTGCTGCAGCTCAACTTTGGCTACTCGTACCAATTCCCCGGAGACACTATCGCCTCGGTGTTTGCGCGCACGTCCACGCCCACGCTCATCATCGGCGGCAGCACGATCGTCGTTGCCGTGGTCCTGGGGGTGATCCTGGGCGTCGTGGCGGCCTACCGCCAGAACACCTGGCTCGACTATGTGATCACCTTTGGCACCACGCTCGGTTTGGTGATTCCCTCCTTTGTGCTCGCCGTCGTCCTGGTGCTGATCTTCACGCGCGCGCTGGGCTGGCTGCCCTCGGGCGGCTGGGCCAAGCCGCAGAACGTTATCCTCCCGCTGATGGCCAACTCGCTGGGGCCGATCTGCTTTGTGGCGCGCTACACTCGCAACAGCATGTTGGAGGTGTTGCATCGCGAGCACGTGCGCGCGGCGCGCGCCAAGGGTGTGCGCGGCACGCGCCTGGCCACGCGCCACGTGCTGCGCAACGCGCTCACGCCCCTGGTCACCGTCATCGGCCCCATGGTGCCGGGCATCGTCACCAGTTCGGTCTTTGTGGAGAGCATGTTCCGCGTGCCCGGGATGGGCAGCCTGTTCGTGGGCGCGGTCGGCTTTCGCGATTATCCCATGATCATGGCCACCACCACCATCATCGGCTTTTTGATCGCATTTGCGAACCTGTTCACCGACATCGCCTACACTTGGGTCGACCCGCGCGTGCGCCTCGGATCGGCGCGCCGCTAGAGGACGGAGAGATGACAGTGTCGGACCTGCCAGAGACGGCCATCAACCAGCCCGCCGAGCGCGACTATGATGCCGAGTTGGAGCGGGCTTCTGAGCTCGAGTTCGCCACCAAGCCACGTTCGACGCTGCGATACGCCATATCGCGCTTCAAGCGCAACAAGATCGCCATGCTGGGCCTGGTGATGGTGGTGGCGCTGGTGGTCATGGCGGTCTTTGCGCCCCTGATCACGCCCTCCAAGCCAGAGGAGCAACTCTACTTTGATCGCGTCAGCCTGCCGCCCAACTGGGAGCACCCTCTCGGCGTAGACATGCTGGGCCGCGACTATTGGAGCCGCATCGCCTACGGCTCGCGCATCTCATTGATGGTGGGCGTGGTGGCCACGTTGGTTAGTTTCCTGATCGGGCTGCCGCTCGGCGCCCTGGCCGGCATGCTGGGCGGCGTGGTGGACTGGATCGTGATGCGCATTACCGAGGTGCTGGGCACCATCCCCTCGCTGCTCGTGGCGATCCTGATCCTGGTGCTCTTGGGCACCGGCGTGCAGAACATGCTGATCGCTATCGCCATCACCGGCTGGATCGGCCCGGCGCGACTGATCCGCGGGCAGGTCTACTCGGTGCGTGAGGAGGACTATGTCTGGGCGGCCAAGGCGTTGGGGCTCAGAAACTGGGACATCATGTGGCAGAACTTGATTCCGAACTCTTTTGCCCCGTTGCTGATCTCGCTGGCGACCGGCATCCCGGGCGCCATTATGGCAGAGGCCGGGCTGAGCTTTTTGGGGATCGGCATCGACCCTCCCACGCCCTCGTGGGGGCAGATGCTTTCGGAGGGTTTGCCGTACCTGCGCTCTTACTGGTGGCTGGCCCTCTGGCCGGCTGTGATGGTGGCGCTTTCAATGCTCGGCTTTAACTTTGTGGCAGATGGGCTTCGTGATGCGCTGGACCCGCGCGCCCGCTGAAAAGCGGAAAGGAGGCGTACCTCGGACAGGCTGAGATCAGTGATGTCGCTGCGTGGAGAGTATGCGGCCATTTGGGATTCAAAAGGAGGAGTACCGTGAGAGAGATTCTGTCCCGTCGTCAGTTTATGAGAGGCTTTGGCCTAGCCGCCTGCGGCCTGGCAGCCGCGGCGTGCCAGAAAGAGGTCGTCAAGGAAGTGACCGTCGTCGTCAAGGAGACGGTCCAGGTCGAGAAAGAGGTCGAGAAGGTCGTCACGCAGGTCGTCGAGCAGGAAAAGGTTGTGACGGCCACCCCTGCCCCGGTCAAGGTGGTCAACGATATCGGCATTGAACTGCCTGCGGATGCGGCGGCGGTCGATCAGCAGTACCTGTTTGGTGTGGGCGGCGACCTGACGGGCTACCTGGAGTATTTCAAGTCGTCGTTCTACGAGGGTGTTGAAAAAGTGGGCGGGAGCGCGGCGCGATTGGGGCGCCTTGGGGGGGGGCTTGAATTGTGA